>CAJXNM010000018.1 GCA_913057135.1 uncultured Halieaceae bacterium | reverse complement strand
CAGCTCTCCATCAACCCACAGCTGAGGAAATGTCGGCCAATTTGCGTATTTGGGTAGGTTGGCGCGAATCTCGGGGTTCGATAGCACATCGACGTAGGCGAAACGCTCGCCACATTCCATCAAGGCTTGAACACTGCGCGCCGAAAAACCGCACTGGGGCTGATTTGGAGACCCCTTCATGTAAAGCAGTACACGGTTACTGGTAATTTGATCTTTGATAGTGTCCATGATGTCCATGACGCGCGCCTCCGGTCGTTCATTGAATGAGACCTACAATGTGAGGGGTGTTCGAGCGGTTTACAAGGGCCCGGAGACAAGGACAGCGGGTCATTTCCCAAAGTCTATGCCAGACGGTATCCTTGATGGCCCTTGATTGCTGCCACGCAGCCTCTTTTCGGAACACATCCATGTCCGCCTTAATGCCCACCTATAAACGCTTGCCGGTTGCTTTTGTGCGCGGTCGTGGCGCCCTGTTATACGACCAGCACAACCAGGAGTACATCGATGGTGTCTCGGGCATAGCCGTCACCAATTTAGGCCACTGCCACCCTGCGGTAACAGAAGCTATCAGCGAGCAGGCACAATCGCTGGTGCACACGTCTAATCTGTACCGCATACCACAGCAAGAATTACTGGCCGCTCAGCTCAGCGGCATGACCGGCATGGAGGCATTGTTTTTTTGCAATTCAGGGGCCGAGGCTAATGAAACCGCCATCAAGCTAGCCAGGCGCTACGGACACGGTAAAGGCATTGAGACGCCGACCATCATCGTGCTCGAGAGCGCCTTCCACGGTCGGACCATGGGGGCGCTTGCCGCAACCGGTAACCGCGCCATTCAAACCGAATTTGCTCCCATGCTACCCGGGTTTTTACGTCTGCCCCGCAATGATATCGAGGCTATGCGAGAGGCAGCTAAGCACCCAAACATTGTGGCCGTGCTGCTTGAACCGGTACAGGGCGAGGGCGGGGTTTGGCCACTCGATCCAGACTACCTGAAGGGGGTTAAGGCCCTGTGCCATGAACACGACTGGCTTTTGATGTTCGATGAAGTGCAATCGGGGAACGGCCGCTGCGGCGCGCCCTACGCGTTTCAACGATTAGATGTCGTGCCCGATGTCCTGATCACCGCCAAAGGGTTAGGTAACGGCTTCCCCATAGGGTGTTGTATGGCCAAAGGGCGGGCAGCCCACGTGCTGAGCCCCGGGGACCACGGCACTACCTATGGCGGCAGTCCGCTGGCCTGCGCCGCAGCAGGTGCTGTCATCAACACCCTCAGCGCAGAACGGCTATACGAGGCCGCCGAGCCCATTCGCGCAGCGGTCATCGCCGGATTGCGCGACAGGCTCGAAACCCCCGAAAAGATCGTCGATATTCGGGGACTCGGTCTCATGATAGGCATAGAGGTGGCCGTGGCCTGTGACACCCTAGTGATTGAGGCCCTTAAGCGTCAGACACTGATCAATGTCACCGCGGGCAACGTGATACGACTTCTGCCCCCACTGGTGATGACAATCGACCAAGCCCATCGCCTCGGCCAAACCGTCGCCGACATCCTGAACACGCAACCCGCGACCTAACGGGGACCCATCGCCATGTCCGCACCACGCCATTTCCTTACCCTAAATGATCTGACTGCCGATGAATTGCGGGGCATTATTGCCAGAGCCATCGAGTTGAAGCGCCTGCACCGGGAAGGCATTCCCCATGCGCGCTACCCGGGTCGCGTGTTAGCGATGATCTTTGCCAAGGCCTCTACCCGCACCCGAGTGTCCTTCGAAGCGGGCATGGCACAGCTTGGGGGCAGTGCCATGTTCCTGTCGGCGGCCGATACCCAGCTCGGGCGCGGCGAACCGATTGAGGACACCGCCAAGGTAATCTCCTCCATGGTCGACATCGTTATGATCCGTACCTTCGAGCACAGCGATGTCGAGCGCTTCGCCGCGAACTCACGGGTACCGGTTATTAATGCGCTCACCAATGACTACCACCCCTGCCAGCTGCTGGCCGATATGCAGACGTGGTTTGAGGCCCGGGGCGATATTCGGGGTGCCCGGGTCACATGGCTTGGGGACGGCAACAATATGTGCCAATCCTACATGAATGCCGCACGCCTTCTGGACTTCGAACTGGTGATTGGCTGCCCCGAAGGCTACGAGCCCCAGGCGGAACTCCTCGCCCAGCACAGGGATCGAGTGCGGGTGGTGCACAATGCCGAAGAGGCGGCAGCAGGGGCTGATCTCTTGGTGACCGACGTCTGGGCATCGATGGGCCAGGAAGCCGAGCAATTGGCAAGGGCCAAAGCGATGGCCCCGTTTCAACTCACCCGAGCACTGCTCAATCGCGCCAATGATGGCGCCCTGTATATGCATTGCCTGCCCGCTCATCGGGGTGAAGAAATCACCGCTGAGCTCATGGATGCCCAGGACAGCATCATCTGGGAAGAAGCCGAGAACCGGCTGCACGCACAGAAAGCCCTGATGGAGTTTTTACTGGGCTAGAGCGCGGGCAATTCTGATGCACTGGGATGCACTGGAACGCACTGGTCGTTACACCCTAGCCGCTGCCAGCGCAGCAGCCGGGCAAAACATCCCGTAGCATAAAAAAATCATCCACAAGACAGAAAAACAAAAAACCCTGCTGTTTAGGCAGCAAAAAGTAAGTGAGCACTAACTCAAATAAAAATCACAAGTTGCCCACAGTATTCCCCCTAAGTCACACCCTTGCAATTTGCAGCCCACCGGCCTATCTTGGGGTCTTGGGCGCCAAGCACCCCCATATATAGCGGTCGCGCCCCAACCCTTCCTAAAAACAGCGCTCACTACCGTCGGGTGGCACGCAAGAGGTATTGACTATGCAAACAGGTACCGAAACATCAACAACATCAAATCCGGTATCCGCAACAAACACCCCATCGACAGCCAACCCCACCCGCCTGCAGGCCACGGCGCCGGGCCAATTGCGGGTCATTAAACGCAACGGCACGGTCGTGCCCTTCGAAGACAGCAAAATATCGGTCGCCATCACCAAGGCATTCCTTGCGGTAGAAGGGGGCACGGCGGCGGCAAGTACGCGTATTCATGAAACAGTGGAAAAGCTAACCGAACAGGTGGTGGCAACCTTTAAACGCCGCATGCCATCCGGCGGCACCATCCACATCGAGGATATTCAAGACCAGGTAGAGCTGGCCTTAATGCGTGCCGGTGAGCACAAAATTGCCCGGGACTATGTGATTTACCGAGAGCAACGGGCACAAAAACGCCGAGAGAAAGCCGCACTGTCCCCCGAGACCCAGGCCGTTGCCCGTGCCATCAATGTGGTGCAGCCCGATGGCAGCCGTCAGCCACTCGATATTGAGCGGGTGCGAACAATTGTCGCCGAAGCCTGCGCCGACCTTGAAGATGTCAGCGAAGCGGCCATTATCGATGAGGCGTTGCGCAACCTCTACGACGGTGTCACCACAGAAGAGCTCAGCACCTCCCTCGTTATCACCGCACGCACACTCATCGAGCAAGAGCCCAACTACAGCTTCGTGGCAGCGCGACTATTACTCGACAATTTACGTGCAGAGGCGCTCGGATTCCTGAACGTAGCCCAAGCGGCGACCCAGGAACAAATGAGCCAATACTACGGTGCTGCGCTCAATGCATTTATTACACGGGGCGTAGAGTTAGAACTGCTGTCGCCCGAATTATTGGATTTCGATTTACAGTTGCTCGGTGACGCCCTGTTACCCGAGCGAGATTTGCAATTTAGCTACCTGGGGCTGCAAACCCTTTACGACCGCTACTTTATTCACTCAAATGATGTGCGCATCGAGCTCCCGCAGGTGTTCTTCATGCGCGTCGCCATGGGTCTGGCCATTCGTGAGACCGACAAGAACGCACGGGCGGTAGAGTTCTATGAGCTACTGTCATCCTTTGACTATATGAGCTCGACCCCAACACTCTTTAATTCGGGCACGTTGCGCTCACAGCTGTCGTCCTGCTATCTCACCACCGTACCTGACGACTTGTTTGGTATTTACGGCGCCATCCAAGACAACGCTATGCTGTCGAAGTTTGCCGGTGGACTGGGCAATGACTGGACGCCGGTGCGAGCCTTGGGGTCCTACATCAAAGGTACCAACGGCAAGAGTCAGGGTATCGTACCGTTCTTGAAGGTGGTCAACGATACAGCGGTAGCCGTCAACCAAGGGGGCAAGCGCAAGGGCGCAGTGTGTGCTTACCTTGAAACCTGGCACCTAGACATAGAAGAGTTCCTAGAGCTGCGCAAGAACACCGGCGACGATCGACGTCGCACCCACGACATGAATACCGCCAACTGGATCCCCGATTTGTTCATGAAACGGGTATTTGACGACGGTAACTGGACACTGTTCTCCCCCAACGATGTGCCCGACTTGCACGATCTGTACGGCACCGCCTTCGAAGAGCGCTACAACCATTACGAGGCCCTCGCCGAGCGCGGTGAATTACGCCCAGCCAAAACCGTCAAGGCGCAGACCCTGTGGCGCAAAATGCTGGGAATGATTTTTGAAACCGGCCATCCTTGGATGACCTTTAAGGACCCCTGTAACCTGCGTTCGCCGCAACAACACGTGGGCGTCGTACACTCATCGAACCTGTGTACCGAGATCACACTCAACACCAGCGCCGATGAAATTGCCGTGTGTAATCTGGGCTCCATCAACCTGCCGCAACACATCGAGAACGGCGAGCTCAACGTCGACAAGCTACGCAAGACCGTGCGCACGGCTATTCGTATGCTCGACAACGTGATTGACATCAATTACTACTCGGTACCTGCGGCAGAGCAATCCAACATGCGCCATCGCCCGATCGGCCTTGGTATCATGGGTTTCCAAGACGCGCTGTACAAAATCGATGTGTCCTACGCCTCTGAGCTAGCGGTTGAGTTCGCCGACAAATCCATGGAGGCCGTGAGCTACTTTGCGATTGAAGCATCGAGTGAGCTTGCTGTTGAGCGGGGTTGCTACTCGAGTTACGAGGGCTCACTGTGGAGCCAGGGTATTTTCCCCCTCGATTCCCTCGATATTTTGGTGCGTCAACGGGGCGAAAACTACATTCAGGTGAATCGCGAACAGCGACTAGACTGGCCGGCACTGAAAGCCAAAGTAGCCAGCCAGGGTATGCGCAACTCGAACTGCATGGCGATCGCACCCACCGCCACCATCGCCAATATCACCGGGGTATCACAATCCATCGAACCCACTTACCAAAATCTGTACGTGAAATCGAATCTGTCTGGGGAGTTCACCGTTGTGAACCCCTACCTGGTCAAAGACCTCAAGGCCGAGGGATTGTGGGATAAGGTAATGGTTAACGATCTGAAATATTACGACGGATCGGTACAGCAGATTGACCGGGTACCCGACACGCTGAAAGCCAAGTACGCCACCGCCTTTGAAGTGGAGCCCCGCTGGTTGGTCGACAGTGCATCGCGCCGACAGAAATGGATTGATCAGGCTCAATCACTGAACCTGTATATCAACAATGCCAGTGGTAAAAAACTGGACGTGACCTACCGCATGGCATGGTACAGCGGTCTGAAGACGACGTACTACTTGCGATCACTAGCGGCCACGGGCACTGAAAAATCTACCGTGCAGACCGGCAAGTTAAACGCCGTATCCTCTGGCAGCCCGGCACCTGCACCCGTGCCAAAAGCCTGCTCACTGGATGACCCTGATTGCGAAGCCTGCCAGTAAACGCTAGCAGGCAACAATACGCACAAACCATTAACCCATGAGACAACCCAGAGAGGATTGACCATGCTGAATTGGGACGATTACAACGTCGACGAAACCGCCGCTCCCACCAAGACTGCACCAACACAAGCAAAGCCTGCAGCCCCTGAAGTGGTTGATAGCGCCTTGGAGGCGTTGAACGACACTGACAACACAGCCGCTGGGACCAGCACTACCGAAGGTGTGGCAGCCGACAGTGAAGCCGCAGCCAAAATGGAGAGCAACCGCGCGCGGGCCCAGGCCGCTATCGAAAACCTCGATGTCGCTCCAGGCCTCGAAGAGTTGGAAATGGGTGCTGCTCGGGTATCGGTTGATGAGAAGGCAATGATTAACTGCCGAGCTGACTTGAACCAGCTCGTACCTTTCAAATACGACTGGGCTTGGCAAAAATACATCGATGGCTGCGCCAACCATTGGATGCCACAGGAAATTAACATGACAGCGGACGTCGCTACCTGGAAAAGTAGCGATGGTTTAACCGACGATGAGCGCCGGATTGTGATGCGTTCGCTGGGTTATTTTTCAACCGCTGATTCGTTGGTGGCTAATAATTTGGTGTTGGCCCTCTACCGCTTAATCACCAACCCAGAGTGCCGCCAGTACCTATTGCGCCAAGCCTTTGAAGAGGCCATTCACACCCATGCGTACCAATACTGTATTGAGTCTCTGGGCATGGACGAGGGTGAAGTATTCAACATGTATCGCGAGGTGCCCTCGGTTGCTGCAAAGGCGGCCTGGAGCCTGAGCCATACTCGCAGCCTGTCTGATCCCAACTTTAAGACCGGTACCGTAGAGACCGACCAAGAGCTGCTACGCAACCTTATCGGCTTCTACTGTGTGACAGAGGGTATTTTCTTCTACTGTGGCTTTACCCAGATACTCTCAATGGGACGACGCAACAAAATGACCGGCGTGGCCGAGCAGTTCCAGTACATTCTGCGCGACGAGTCCATGCATTTGAATTTTGGTATTGATGTCATCAACCAAATCAAACTCGAGAACCCTCATCTTTGGACAGATAGCTTTAAACAAGAAGTTATACAGATGATTCTCGAAGGTACCGAGCTTGAAATCGCCTATGCCCGAGATACCATGCCTCGGGGCGTATTGGGCATGAATGCCGCGATGATGGAAGAGTACCTGCAATTTATCTGTAATCGCCGGCTAACCCAACTGGGCCTACCAGAGCAGTTCCCAGGGGTTCAAAATCCGTTCCCTTGGATGTCGGAAATTATGGATTTGCGCAAGGAGAAGAATTTCTTCGAAACCCGGGTAATCGAGTATCAAACCGGTGGCGCATTAAGCTGGGATTAAGCACCCAGACCCATCATGGGCTCTAGTTTTAGAGCCCGTTACCGTATGGTTACTGCCACCTCAAGCCGCTTTCGGGCGGCTATTTTCGTTTTGGGGTCAGATAAGACTGACACTTAACGCTGACAAGGCTCAATTAACTGCACCCTTGACCGTTTAATCGTTGCTTCTGGTTAATCGCTACTAGTAGCCAAAGCCGGTTTAATCACCAGTGTGTCTATCAGGTAGTCCCAGGCAGCCGATGAGGTGTGCAGCCCAGCAACGTCATCAATCAATTTGCCAAGGGAGTAGGCTTGAATAAAGACCGCCAATGCCCTGGGGTCTAGGTCTTTACGAAGCAGCATCTTCCCCTGTGCTCTCGCAATTGCTTTTGCCAAATCATCTGTCAGCGATGTCTGAATATCAGCGAGCTGCTGTGACAACGTGGGTCGATCGCGTGCGTAATCAATACAACTGGCGCGCAGCAGCCGATACTGGCGGCGCTCTTCCCCGGTTGCGATACTTGTGATCAGACGCATCTGATCGGCGAACTCGTCAACGCTGTTGGCGCCCTCAATCACCTGTTCAATGGCCGCCAAGTCGTCCCTTACATTTCGACAGTAAACGCGCAGGGTTGCTGCACCAATCAAACCCTCGAGGTCGCCGAAGTGATGATAGACTGTGGCTCGGGCGACATCGGCGGCTTCCATAACATCGGTCAAAGCAATATTTTCCGGGTGTCGTGACAAGGCAAGCTGCTCGGTGGCCGCCAATAATTTGTCCTTTACGACCTGCCCACGTTTTTTAGTCGTTTTACCGCTGCGGTTTACCGTCATGGATTCACCTAGCTTATGAAGTAGGGTCTCGGTGTACTTTGTTGTTGTTAACCCTTATGAAAAGACACTGCAAAGTACTGTGTTATAAAGGGATACCTAAGTAGTAACAAGGTCCTTCCGAAGTATTGCCCAGCATTCGGGCTCACGTCATAAATCTGTAACCTTTGCCTCAGACCATAGGGGCTCTTTGTCTCGAGCCTTCCCCATGTTCTTTGCCGACCGATTCAATCTATTCTTCGCCCTGCTCATGCTGATGGCTGTAGCCGCGTTCACAGCGTGGGGGCTCGACTACATTGGCTTTCAACAGGTCACTATCTTCTTGTTGGCCACCGGCTTTGGCATGTTCATGGCCTTCAACATTGGCGGTAATGATGTAGCCAACTCCTTTGGCACCTCAGTCGGTGCGGGCACACTCAGCATTAAGCAAGCCCTGGTCGTTGCAGCCATTTTTGAAGTGTCCGGTGCCATGATCGCAGGCGGCGCGGTCACCGACACCATTCGTAAAGGCATTGTTGATTTAGCCCCCCTATCCGGGGGCGGCGAGCTCGATGTCATGGATTTCGTCTACATCATGATGTCGGCGCTGTTGTCGGCGGCGATTTGGCTGCTCATCGCCACCCGCCGTGGCTGGCCCGTGTCTACCACCCACTCAATCATTGGCGGCATCGTGGGCAGTTCCATCATGCTGGCGTGGACAGTCCTTGGGGGCGGCGAGGCCCTCGGTTTAGTGCAGTGGCATCAAATAGGACTCATCGCCATGTCATGGGTGATCTCGCCACTACTCGGGGGACTCATGTCATGGTTCCTATTCAGTCAAATCCGCAGACATATTTTGTCCTACAACGAAAATGCCACCATCAAGCTGTTAGAAATACGAACCCGCCGCAAAGCGGTGCGAGAGCAGCACAAGACCCAATTCGATGCCCTCGACGCCCAGTCGCAACGGCAAGAGACCGTGCGCTTGGCTCGCGATGCCGCATACCTAGCAAGGGCTGTCGATCCGAATCCTGAGGAGTACGAGTCCCAGCTGTATCAGGAAATGCATCAACTGGACGCGGAGACAGATGATGTCGACGCCCACAGGGCGCTTATTCAATACGTGCCACTGGTGGCCGCTGCGGGTTCCATCATCATCACTGCAATGCTGTTATTTAAGGGGCTTAACAAAATCGACCTCGATTTATCCGCCCTCGAGAACAGCCTCATTATTATGATGGTGAGCGCGTTAATTTGGATGACCGTTTATATTCTGGCCCGAAGCATGCGCCAAGACTCACTCGATAGATCAACGTTCTTACTGTTCAGTTGGATGCAAGTATTCACCGCGGCCGGTTTTGCCTTCAGTCATGGCTCCAATGACATTGCCAATGCCATAGGCCCGTTTGCTGCCGTGCTCGATGTTCTGCACAGCGGCGAAATTAACGCCAAAGCTCCAGTGCCCCCGGCAGCCATGCTCAGTTTCGGTATCGCCATGGTGGTGGGTTTATGGTTTATCGGCAAAGAAGTGATCCAAACGGTGGGTACCGAGCTAACACGGATGCACCCGGCATCGGGCTTTACCGCAGAGCTATCGGCGGCATCGGTGGTGTTGGTTGCCTCAACCCTCGGTATTCCCGTTTCCAGCACCCACATTTTGGTGGGCGCGGTTTTGGGTATTGGTGTCGTTAACCGATCGACAAACTGGCAATTGATGAAACCCATTGGTATGGCCTGGGTCATTACCCTGCCCTCTGCGGCCATCCTCAGTGCGGTGACCCTTGTGCTCTTACGGCTAGTGTTCTAACTCGAAGGTAAACCGAGGCAGAGAATCCAAGATAGCGCGCCCGTAACGTTTCGTTAGCAAACGTTTATCGAGCAATGTGATACGACCCCGATCGGATTCGGTACGCAGTAATCGGCCACTGGCCTGCACCAATTTGAGTGCGGCATCGGGGACGCTGATTTCCATAAAGGGATTGCGCCCCAAGCGTTCCAGTAGCTCAGCATGGGCCGCCTCTCGCGGGCTATCGGGTACCGCAAACGGCAACTTGGCGATGATCACATGGTCACAGTACTGACCCGGCAAATCCACACCCTCTGCGAAACTCGCCAGACCCATAATGACACTGGGCTGTCCTGTATCGATGGCACTTCGATGACGCTTAAGCAACTCGGACTTACTCAAACTGTCTTGTACCAACAACTGGTGATGTAAATCATCGGGTAATCCTTCGACGACGGTTTCCAATTGCCGCCTGGAGCTGAACAACACCAAGGCACCCAACGCCCCCTCCAGCAAGCTGGGCAAACGCTCAATGATTTCGGCCGTGTGCCCATCGACGTCACTTGGTTCACAACGCAGTGCCGGGATGGAAAAAACCCCTCGACTTGTATCGAAGGGGCTTTGCACAATTTTGTATCGCGCTTCTTTGGGTAGTCCCGTCATGGCCCGTAAACGATCAAAGTGTCCCAGAGATGACAAGGTGGCCGACGTCACCACCACACCGGCCGCGCGACGCCAAAGGTGTTGCCGCAATAAATCTCGAGCCAAAATGGGGCTGGCAAAAAAATCGATACTCTGGCCAATAGCCGCTGGCCGCATCCACCGAGCCACCGGATTATCCTCGTCGACGGCACTGGCATCGGCGTAACTCTGCCAGAGCTCAAGTTGCGACTGAGCGCGACTTACCATCCCCTGTGTATTCAAAATCCACGTATCGAGCTCATCGCGCTGGTCAATATCAACCTCTTCGCGTCGATTATCGAGCGCAGTCTCAAGACGTTGATTGAGGTCGAGATGTTGTCGCCAGGCTAACACCAGATCTTGCGCTTGACGGTGCAGTGCGTCGGGCACCACCCCGTGTTCAAACCGCCATTCACTCTCGGCTTCTGGCTGCTCTAACAGGTATTGATCGGCCCACTGTTCAACAATGCCATTATGTTGCTCAAGATCAACGCAGGACTGTTGCAGCTGCTCGATCAGGGTGAGCTGTGAGATCACCTCGCCCATCGCCTCCGACTGGGCCTTTAACCATTGTGCCGTCTCTCGCAAAGCCTGTTGTGTGGGCCCTGTTCGAACCGTCAAAGTGAATTGATTGAGGCACTTTTCAGCGAGCTGATGTCCCTCATCGAACACAAATAGGCAGTCTTCTGGGGCAGGTAAGATAGCACCACCACCTAACTGAAGATCCGCAAGCACCAAGTTGTGGTTCGCCACAATGACATCAGCATCCTGAAGGCCATCACGGGCCTTGAAAAAACTGCATTGCTGAACAAACGCGCAGCGTCGTCCACCACACTGGGCATGATGGGTGGTCACTGCTTGGCGCAAGCCGCTGTCAAGACTCGTTGGCCAACCGTCGAGATCCCCATCCCACTTGCCGCTGCCCAAGGCATCGAGCATCGATTCCATAATGGGCCCAGTCTGCTCAATAGACAGATCCGCCACCTCATCTGGGTACAGTGGAATCAAAGCCGGACTTTGAGCACCCGCCAGTTGATGATCGAGTTTGTGTAAGCAAACATAGCGACTTCGACCTTTTGCCAATTGCACAGTGAACGCCAGTCCAGAGTGGCGCTGGATATCGGGCAAGTCCCGCAGCACCAATTGCTCCTGCAGAGCAATGGTAGCTGTTGCAATCACCAGGGTCTTACCCCGCGCCTTTGCCACCGGCAAAGCTGCTAGTGTATAGGCAATGGTTTTACCGGTACCGGTGCCCGCCTCAACGACGGCAATAGGCTCAGGGGCATCGGGATCCCCAAGGGCATTAGCCACCTCTGCAATCATTTGCCGCTGCCCCCAACGGGGACTCAAGCCACGCTCATCAATCAGTCGTTGGTAGGCGTCCCTGATAGCGACTTTGACATCCTCTGCAAGCATGCTCAGCCGTCCTCACCCACCGCTAACGCCTGACGCAGAGGATTGGCGTACATGGCGAGGGCAAAGGGCTGGATTGCCGCAGGCATAGCATCAATACGGGCATAGAAGGCTTCTTTTGAGGCCGTTCCCGAATGAATGTCAAGCGCCGGTATCTGCTGGGTTTGCTCAAGTCGCTGCCAAGCCCACAAATTGGTCTCGTACAAGCGGTAATGGTGCGTCATGTGGGCATCAATAGCGTCGACAACCTGTTCAACCGTGAGTGCCTCGCCCCGAATCGGCTCACCGAAGCTGAGGTGTACACAGCCCTTATCACCGGCAATACCGTAACCGATCGACCTGACGTCTTCATCGGGGCCTTTCTCGTACCCCGGTCCCGCCGCCAACTCCGCCGCCTTCATGGCATCACAGGGATCCAGCTCGTAAGCAATGGCAACCGGCACAATATTCAGTTGGCACAACACGTCGGCGATAGATTCAGTTTTTCGGTCACGACTAAGACTCAGCATCTTGATGACAGCGGGCTCGGTAGCATCGATACCATCTTTAGCTCGACCCTCTCGCTGCGCAATCCACAGGGGGCCCTGATTTTGCTCGATCATGTCGCGCATGAACCCCGATAGCTGCTTCGAGGCTGCCATCAATTCTCTGGGACCTTTAATGTTGCGTTTGACCACGAAGCTTTTATTGAGCCGCATCAAATCGGCCACCCACGAGCGGGTGAGCAAGTTATCGCCAATAGCGATAGATAAGGTTCGATGGCCTGCGTGGTGCATTGCATAATTGGTCAATGCTGGGTCCATCGTGATGTCACGGTGATTACTGACAAACAGCCAAGAGCGATCAGCATCGAGTCGCTCGAGACCGCTGCAGGAAAATTGAGCTGTTGCATCAATGAGCTTTGCCAACTCCGGCTCAATCAGTAGCTGAAAACCAGCAATGGTGTTTACGCCGCGCAGTCGCCGAATAAGCCAGCGCTGACAAATCCAGCGAGCAAGCAGGGGCAATTTCCGTTTCAGCCAGGGCAACTTAAGATCGGCTAGGGCATTTGCAAGCTCTTGGTTTGACGCTAAACGTGAGAGAGCTGCGGGTGCTTCAGCGTCGTTGTAAGGACGGATGTCGGCGTAGGGATCGGCGTCGATCGACGGCATAAATTTTCAACTCTCCGATGGCGTGTAACGACGGCGCGCTTTCTGCTAATCTCCGCGCCGGTCAAAACGCTTATACGAGGAAACACATATGGACGCGTCGAATGCACTGTTAATGACACTCGGTGTTGCGACCCTCCTAACCAGCTGGGTGCTGCTACTGACGGTTGCCTGGAAGGAGGATTACGCTTGGGGCTTATTTTCGCTGCTTTTACCCCCAGTCGGCTACTTCTACGGTCTCTTTCGCCTAGATAAGGCAGGCCAAACCCTACTAGTGGCCCTGATTGGTTGGACATTGGTCTATTTCGGCCTGTAATACCGGCCAATAAATCCCCGACCACCTTAACTTGTCCACACACCCCTGCCGGCGCTGTAAAGGCGCTGGCAACTATTTGTCATTGACAGGAGTCGCTAGTTCTTTGAAAATCCGCGCCTCTTTTTTATAGCGTTCGGAGAAGGACTTTGGCCAACTCACCCCAAGCTCGCAAGCGAGCAAAGCAGAACGACAAGCGTCGCGCTCACAACGCCAGCCTGCGTTCATTGGTTCGTACCAAGATGAAACGTGTTCTCGCCAGCATTGGTACCGGCGATGTCGATGCCTCTCGGGCCGCATACGCCGAGGCAGTGCCCGTCATCGACAAGATGGCCAACAAGGGCATCATCAGCAAGAACAAGGCAGCTCGTCACAAGAGCCGTTTGAATGCCAAAGTGAAAGCATTGGCGAGCTAACACGGTCACGAAGTCTGGGGGCCCAACCGAGCATCTAAGTGGCGGTTAATCTCCGATTCCAGCTGCTTGCGAAAAGGACGGGCCAATAATCCCAGCTTGATGCGACCCTTTGCCACACCAGGGCTTATCTCTACTTCGCCATCAAAGCCGCGTCCCTGAAATGTCAGTATAGACTTCTGCTTGTGGACCGTAGCCCCCAGTTCCTCAAGATAGGCGGTAAGGTCGCCGAGCGCGTCTTCGCACTGGCTCCGGGCCAAGTCGTGATCCCGCTGAATCGTGATGGTACTCATAGCGCTGTCCGTTGTGTGATCCGTTACATTAGTCATCGTGTCAGACAGTGCTATAGAACCAGTGACCGGCCATTCGAGCAAGTAGCAAGGCGTGGGAAATACGAGGCATCACACTCAGTATGAATTTTCCTGAAGGCGCGGATAGCAGTATTCGATTTCTGTTCGGCGATGCTGACATTCGAGGGGAAACCGTTCTTTTAGGCTCATCTATCGAGCGTATCGCCAGCGCTCACCCTTACTCGCCCCGCGTGCAGCAATTACTGGGGCTGTTTGCCGCTGCAGCGGTCCTCATCAGCAACAACCTCAAGTACTCGGGAAAAATTGTCCTACAGGCACGCAGCCAAGGACCGCTGAGTCTCGTCATGATCGAATGCACCAGTACCGGTGAAATACGCGGCATTGCTCGGGGAAATATTGACGCTGATACACCGACCCCCATGGAGCTTATCGCGGGAGGCCAATTGGTCATCACCATTGAGCGAGACGGTGGTCAGCGATACCAGGGCATTGTGCCCCTCGATGGCACCACACTCGGTGGTGCGCTCGATAATTATTTCGAGCAAAGCGAGCAGTTGCAGACGCGTTTTTGGCTCGCCTGCGATGGCCGAGTCGCTGCGGGCTTCATGCTGCAACAGCTACCCGCACAACGGCAGCAAAACGCTGAAACACGCACAGAACAATGGCAAAACGCCACCGTACTTGCAGCGACCCTCGCTGACGACGAGCTGTTGTCGGTGCCCCGTGCCACCCTGTTGCACCGCCTCTTTCACGAGTCAGCTCTGCGCGTATTTGATCCCCAACCGGTCATCTTCAATTGCTCCTGCTCCAGAGAGCGGAGCCTGAATGCACTGCGCTGTTTAGAGACGCAGGAACTCAAGGAGATCATCGCGGAAGAGGGTCACATCAGCATGACCTGCGACATGTGTAATACCCCCTATCAATTCAATCCGGAAGAGGTTCTCGGACTCGCAGAGCCACCGGTACTGCATTAAACTACGTCTACAAAAATATAGCCCTTGCCCCCAACAACCTTGGAACTGAACATGACCGCTGACAACGAGGCATCTACGCCCCAGAAATATATCGATCTTCCACCCTCGCAACTGATTGAAATGGCTGTACTGCGCGGCGAAGGTGTATTAACCGATACCGGCGCCTTACGCATTGAGACCGGTGCACGTACCGGACGCTCCCCCGCCGACCGCTTTATCGTCAAAGAAGCCTCTTCGGAGGACGCCATCGATTGGGGTTCAGTCAACCGCCCCTTCGATGAAGACAAATTTGATGCCCTCTGGGACCGCGTCAAAGCATTTGCCTCAGAGCAGGATACCTTTGTGCAACACCTGCATGTGGGTCAGCACAGCGAGCACTATCTCCCTGTGAAAGTCACAACCGGTACCGCGTGGCAATCACTGTTCGGTCACAACATGTTTATTCGTACCGAGCAATACAACCCAGCCAACAAGCCCGAGTGGAAAATTCTGAATGTTCCACAATTTGTGTGCGACCCCGAGCGCGACGGTACGAACTCTGACGGTGTTGTCATTATTAATTTTGGCGCCCGCAAGGTACTGCTCGCCGGTATGCGTTACGCCGGTGAAATGAAAAAAGCCATGTTCTCGGTGCAAAACTTCCTGCTACCCGAGAAAGACGTCATGCCGATGCACTGCTCGGCGAATATCGATGATGACGGTGAAGTAACCCTGTTCTTTGGTCTATCGGGTACCGGTAAGACCACCCTGTCGGCGGATCCATCCCGTTACCTCATCGGCGATGATGAACACGGCTGGGCCAAGGGTGCTGTGTTCAACATTGAAGGGGGTTGTTACGCCAAAACCATCAACCTCAGTAAAAAGAATGAACCCGTTATTTGGGATGCGATTCGCTTCGGGGCCATCGTTGAAAATGTGGTACTGAACGATGCGCGCACCGCAGATTACGACGACACCTCGCTAACCGAGAATGGTCGTTGTAGCTATCCCCTAGAGCACGTGGAAAAACGCACCGAGAGTAATGCGGGCGGCGAGCCCAAATGCGTCATCTTCCTAACCTGTGATGTCTCAGGTGTACTGCCTCCCGTGTCGATCCTGTCAAAGGAAGCGGCCGCGTTTCACTTCCTCTCGGGTTATACCGCTCGTGTAGGTTCCACCGAAGTTGGCGCTGAAGCGGGTATACACCCAACCTTCTCTACCTGTTTCGGTGCGCCATTCATGCCGCGCCCCGCGGGCGATTACGCGGAACTGCTCATGAAGCGCATCGAAGACTTCGGCAGCCAGGTGTACCTCATCAATACGGGCTGGACCGGTGGCTCAGGTGCCCCGGGTGGTTCAGGTTCGCGCTTCCCTATTCCGGTCACACGTGCGGTGGTCCATGCGGCCCAGAGTGGCGCCTTGCTCAATGTCGAGACCAAGCGGGTTGAGACCTTGAACCTTGAGTTTCCGGCCTCTATCCCGGGTGTTGACCCTCAGTATGTCGATCCAAAAGCGGGCTGGGATGATCCGGAAGCCTACGAGGCTCAAGCCGCCAAGCTAGCTGCCCTGTTCCAAGAAAACATCAAGAAATTTGATGTGAGCGATGCCATCATCGCCGCCGGGCCAAAGGCTTAAGACTGCCTATAGCGCCTCAATGCTGAGGCGCTTCATGAAGGGCCCGATTGGGTCCTTTTTTATGCCCGAGTGAACCGCTCAAGACACGCCGGACGTCGTCACCGATTAAATACAGCGCCGGCACCAACACCAGTGTTACACCGGTGGCAAACAGAACCCCGAAGGCCAATGAGGTCACCATGGGAATCAGAAATTGCGCCTGAACACTGGTTTCAGACATGATCGGCAGTAGACCCACAAAAGTGGTAGCCGAGGTCAGCACAATTGGCCGAAACCGATCTTCTGCACCTTGCAATAACGACTCACGCAAACCGTAGCCTTGCTCGCGCAAGGCGTTGATCCTGTCAATGAGCACCAGGTTGTCGTTCACCACGACACCCGCACAGGCAATAACGCCCATCATTGAAAAAATACTCACCTGCCAATCTAGCATAGCATGGCCAAAAATCGCCCCCATAATGCCAAACGGTATTGCGGTAAGTACCAGGAACGGCTGCCAGTACGACCTAAAAGCAACCGCCATCAAACCGAAAATAACCAGCATGGCGAGTGCCATATACTTGAGCATAGCCGCCTTGAATTGAGCCTCCTCTTCGAGTTCCCCATCAAGGTTGAGTGCAAGACCCGGGTATAACTGCTGCCACTGGGGGAGCCACGATGCCATGATCGCATCGACCACCTCCCGGGGACTGGCGCCATCTGCCTCCACGTCAGCTCGGACTTCCAGGGTACGCATACGGTTTAAACGCTCGAGTTTTTGATAACCCGGTTCTATCCGGTAACTGGCCACCACCCCAAAGGGCACTTCGGCACCACCGGGTGTCCTGATGTACATGTCATCGAGATTGGCCAGAGAGCGACGCTCCTCCTCGGGGTAGCGCACCATCACTTTGACATCTTCTCGGCCCCGTGGAATCCGCTGCGCTTCAGCACCATAAAATGCCTGGCGTACTTGGCGCGCGACACTGGCAAGGGTCACCCCCAATGATTCGGCCGCGGGCTTCAACTCCAACACCACCTCGTCGCGGGGGCTGTCAAAGCTATCGCTGATATCAAACACACCAGGATACGAGGCCAATACCTCTCGCACCTGCTCTGAGACCGAAATGAGATCATCGACATCGCGGGAGGCAAACACGAGCTTGATCGGCTTGCCGGGATCTCGGATAGTGAAATCCATGCGCACTTCCTTGGCCTCGGGCACTGGCCCTACACGCTGTCGGAACTCACGGGCCACGGCCGCCGTATCGACCTTTTCCGATTCCGTACCCAAGGTGATCGTAATCTTGTTGCCGTCGGCGCTGCTTGAGATCCCGCCGATGGCCCGCTCATTGGCAAATTCGGGGCGACTATTCCAATCATCGCGTACCGCCTCAGCCACCACCATTAACCGATCCCGTACCTCTAGGGTCGTCTGCCAAGCCCCCCCTTCGGGCATTTCAACATTGGCAAACACGTAATCCGAGTTCACCTTGGGAAAGAATCCCGTGCGCAGCCAGCCACCGCCATACAGGGCAATGCTCATAGCAAAGGCCACCAGGAACAGCGCCGCCACCAGTAAATGATGCTGCAAAGCCCGCTCGAGAAACGGCCGATATACCCCGTTGCCAAAACGGGTTAAGCCGCTGGCACAAGCGTGCCGCCAGCCCTCAACACGCCGTAATAGGGGATGACGCGCAGGTTTTTCCGGCCCCATGTGAGCCAAATGGGAGGGCAAGATCAACAGGCATTCAACCAAAGAAAAGGTGAGCGCCAAGATAACAACAGTGGGTATCGAGCGGGCGGCTACCGCCCAATCCCCTGGCAGCATCAGCATCGGTACGAAAAACACCATGGTGCTGATAACCGCAAACATGACCGGCTTGAACACAGCCCGCACCCCCATGAGTGCGCCCAACTCACCGCGCTCACCCCGTGCCTGATAGGTGTGTACCGACTCCCCGACAATAATGGCGTCATCCACCACAATACCCAGCACCAATAGGAAGGCGAACAGGGACACCATATTCAAGCTAATACCGGTGTATTTCAGTAGAAACAGCGCCGACAAGAAGGCAATGGAGATGCCGACACCCACCCACAGCGCCAACTGAGGGCGTAAGAACAACACGAGTACTGCAGCCACGAGAATCAGCCCGCCAATACCGTTCTCGAGAAGCGTTGTAACCCGGTCGCGAAACGGCACCGACACATCGCGCCAGATAGTCAACTCCACCGAGGGGGGCAGCTCGGGCCGCTTAGCCGCCACCCATTCGTTCATGACCTGACTGGTTTGTAATACATCGGGTTCCGAGGTCACGTAGACATACATACTGAGCGCAGGCTTACCGTTGAAACGGTTATCGAGATCAACATCGGCAAAGCCATCGACAACATCAGCGACATCGCCCAATAGCACCTCGGTACCATCGGGCCGAGTGAGCAGCACAATGCGCTCAAAGTCGCTGCGCTGATACGCTTGACCGCGGGTTTGCACGCGAATGTCACCCTCCAGCGCTTTAATGGCGCCGGCGGGCAAATTCAGCGATGTGCCACGAATAGCCGACACCACCGCATCCATGGTCAGTCCGTAACGGCGCAAATCGATCTCTGATACATTGACGGACACTTCGTAGGGGCGAGGTTTCACCAGGTCCACCACTGATATCCAAGGTTGTCGGGCTAGGTCATCGCGCAGGTCTTCACCCAGCTCTTTTAATTCGCGCTCATCCAGATCACCCGCTAACTTCACAACCCCCATTAAATGCCGATAGGTAATTTCGGTAACGACGGGGCGCTCCGCATCGGCGGGGAAGGTATCGATGGCGTCGACGCGGGTCTTGATGTCAGAGGTGAGGCGCTGCATGGGGTAATCGGAATCGGCTTCCACCAGCACCGTACCAAGACCCTGTACTGCGGTTGAGCGAATCTCCTTAATGCCGTTTAGATCGTGGATGGCCTCCTCAATGCGAATGCAGATTTGCTCCTCAACCTCCTTAGGGCCGGCGCCGGGGAACGGTAAAGTCACGCTCACTTGGTTAATCTCGGGGGTAGGAAAAAACTGTTTCTCGAGACTGGGAATAGTGAGCACGCCGCCCACCATTAACAGCACCATCAGCAGATTGGCGGCTATAGGGTTACGGATAAACCAGTACAAAACACCATCGGTAGTCGTTGCCGACGAGGCCATGTTATTGCTCTCCTTGGGTAGGATCGGCGACCGTCACCAACATGCCGCTCACCAATACCCCGCTTTGCTCATTCACCACCTGGTCACCAGATGCCAAGCCCCGTACCCACGCCCACTCGTTGTTGCGCTGTAGCACCTGTACTTGCTGACGTACCAAACGCTCGTTGCTATCAACACGCAACACACTGTTATCCGCACGAAGGGCGGTGGCCGGCAATATCACAACACTCGATTGTGGTTTACCGGGGATAACTCCCTGTACAAACATGCCCGGGGTTAGGGGCGGCCGACCATCGACCCGACCCGCGAATGGCTGCTCTACCTCGGCAATAGCGCGCACAACACGTGACTCACGATCAACCACCGCCTCAAGCCGCCGAATCGTGGCGCGCCACTGCCAGTCTTGCTCGGCGAACCTAGCTGTCAGGGTAATGGGGTAGGCCAGCGTGGCATCCGCATGCATCGACAAACCCAACCCCCCTAATTGTCGATCGGTGAGTGGCAATCGAACTTGCACGACGTCAGTGGCATAGATTTGACCTAAAACAGCCCCTGGCGCGACATAGGCACCAATATCGACGCCCTTTGTCTCGACCCTACCGTCAAAAGGTGCCCGTAATGTCGTGCGCTCAAGGGCGAGATTAGCGGCCGCCAAGTCGGCTTGTGCTGCCTCAAGGGCGGCCTTGGCAGCTGCCATCTGAGGTTCACGTAAAAACAGGCTGTTGGCCTCATCCGTGCCCAGATCTCGCCATTCACGTTTTGCTTGGCGATTGCGACCGCGCTCTTCCGCTAAACGCTGCTGTGCTGCCGCCACCGAGGAGCGAGCTCGGGCAATCGCGAACTCATAGTCCGCTTGCTCAAGTTGCAGTAAAACATCGCCCTTGCGGAAGAACCGCCCAGCCTCAAAGGTCGGCGCTACCGATGCTACTTTGCCGGCAACCTGTGCCACCACGTTAATACGCCGCAATGGCTCCACGGTGCCCTGGGTCGTGATCTCGAGCACCTGCGCTGAAGGCTCGACAACCGTTACCCCCACCACGGGACGCAGTGGCGCTGCGGGCGGCTCGGGCTGAGGCTTTGGCTTACCCGTCAGCAGCAGCCAGGCAAGTCCCAAACCGACCACTACAGTGACCATGGCAGCGGCCAGTTTTTTCATTCGTGGCCTGTTGGACGATTCCATGTTCTTCGATGACGTGGTCACAGGTTCTCCGTTATTACGCGTCGGTAACCACCGTCCGCCGCAACGGGCGCAGG
Organism: uncultured Halieaceae bacterium; assembly: GCA_913057135.1. Classification (GTDB taxonomy): domain Bacteria; phylum Pseudomonadota; class Gammaproteobacteria; order Pseudomonadales; family Halieaceae; genus Luminiphilus. The sequence goes on along the minus strand of CAJXNM010000018.1, from coordinate 36,089 downwards.
ATGGCATGCTGGGAATTGGTCAAACTACCGCTCCGTCTAGAGGGCACTTTCTAATTTCTATCGCCATTATAGCTCTGTCGATGACCGACGCCGCTAGAACAGCACGACGCAAGCGGCATTGGTATCGCAGCATTACCGAAAACGGATCACGCCTCCGGCAATAGGTCGGCGGCCGCCACAACCCAGCGAGGACAGACATCATGATGGATACAACGGCTGAAACTACCGTAACCGACGCCACACCAGCCGCTGCCGAAGCAGACGCACCGAAGGTGGCCCCTAAGCGTAAAGCACCTGCCAAGAAAGCTGCGGCTAAAACAGCTGCCAAGAAAGCACCCGCCAAGAAAGCGGCTGCCAAAAAGGCTCCAGCCAAGAAAGCCGCTGCTAAAAAAGCCACTGCCAAGAAAGCACCGGCTAAGCGCAACCTGCGCGACAGCGCAGTGGAAACCGGCCGTAACGCCTTCCGAGCCGGCTTGGGTATTTATGGCAAAGCCTACGACCAGTTACTGGAGCAATTCGAAGTACTGCAAAAGCAAGTTGACGATGCCCAGAGCAAGCTCGATGAGCGCCGCAAGCAAGCCGAAGACGTCTACCAGTCGCTGGTTCGTCGTGGTGAACAATTGGAGACTGATGCGGTCAAAGCATTTGAAGAGCTCGAGCTCGATTCACTGACCGACCGCAGCAAGCTGGAAGAACAGATGAACAAAGCGAAAGCACGCTTCGAGGAATTACGCGCCAAGTTGGGCTAAGCCTCTAACCACTTAGGTCCTTTTTTGATTGGGAGCTTCGGCTCCCTTTTTTTTGTCGACAAAACCTGTTCCCATTGGACTCGGCGCCCATGACGTAGCAGCGAGTGTGCGCGCCGCCCGTGGCAACAGGGATTTCAGTGACTTAGTGAAAACCGCAGAACGCATCCTCGATACAGCTCGACAGCTATTCAATGCCGAGGGCGAACGTAACGTCACCGCCTCCGATATCGCGGTAGAGCTCGATATGAGTCCGGGCAACCTGTATTACCACTTCAAAGGTAAAGACAGTATTCATCTAGCGCTGTTTTCCCAGTTACAACGCAACCTGGTGTCGAGCCTTGGCACTTCTATCACATCACCCGATCTACTGGCCGATCCGGACGAAACGCCGCTGCAGCGCAGCTGGTTATTACTGACAGTGGTGTTAGAGCAGATGCTGGATTACCGCTATCTGTACGAGAACCCGAGTGATTTGATGCACCGATACCCAGAGATTGACCGGGGCTTCCGACGCTTGGTGAAATTGAAACGAGCCGCTTGCGAGGCCATTGCCTATGCGCTTCTGGAGAGCGAAGGTTTCGACCCACGACAGCAGCCCCCCGGGGGGCTGATTGATGCGATGACCTTGGCACTCACCTACTGGCTGTCGTATGACCAACTCATCCACCCTGAAGATCGCAATGAGGTCATCGTGCATCGGGGCGTCCTGCAGTTACTATCGTTCTGCGCACCCTATTTAGGGGGTGAAAGTGCTGCCTTCTACCAGGACTGCGAACGTCTCTATGGGCTGATGGTAAAACCCTAACAGACACTGAACGCAATGGCGTTGAGCCCTTAGCAAGGCCTCAGCCCCCCGGACACAGCCGTTGCCCACCACTTTGATCTGGCCTATAACGGTCTGCGTAGCAGCTTCATTGACTCACCACCAAACCACCCAAAGAAGACGAGGTAACTCCGATGACCATAGCCGCTGGCGATAAAATCCCTGACTGCACCCTGATGACCATGGGCGAAAATGGCCCGAGCCCCATCACCACTGACGCCATTTTCGACGGCAAAAAAGTGGTGTTATTTGCGGTACCCGGCGCCTTCACCCCCGGGTGCTCGATGACACACCTTCCGGGCTATGTGGTTAATGCGGACGACATCAAAGGAAAAGGTGTTGATACCATCGCTTGCGTATCGGTGAACGATGCGTTCGTCATGGACGCTTGGGGTAAAGCCCAAAACGCAGAACATATTCTGATGCTGGCCGATGGCAACGGTGAGTTCACCCAAAAACTAGGCCTAGAGTTAGATGCCAGTGGCTTTGGGTTGGGCACACGCTCCCAGCGCTACGCCATGATCGTCGACAATGGCACCGTTACCCATCTGAACGTGGAAGAAGGCCCCGGGGTTGATGTCAGCGCCGCGGAAGCCATGATGGCACTGCTCTAAGTCTGCGCCGGTTGCTCCTGCTAAGTCGGCAGGAGCAGCAACATCAAAATCGTAATCACCACGGCCCCGGCAAGGTTCATTGCAAACCCTTCTCTTGCCATTGCTTGAATAGGAATACGGTCGGTACCAAATACCACGGCATTGGGGCCGGTCGCCACCGGCAACATGAAGGCACAGCTCGCGCTGAGTGCCGCCGGCACCATCATCAACATGGGATTCAACCCCGCCGATACCGCCGCAGCAGCCAAAATAGGCATCAGCAGCGCCGTCGTAGCTGTGTTTGATGTGGCTTCCGTCATGAACGTCACCGCCAACGCGATGAGGAACAACATCACAACGATGGGTAACTGGGTGAGACCCACCAGCGCATCCCCCGCTATGCTCGACAACCCCGATGTGACAAATGCCTTAGCAAGGCAAATACCCCCCGCAAATAACAGCAACACGCCCCAAGGTATTTGAACGGCCTGCTGCCAGGTAATAAGTGGTTCCCCCTCTCTATCACGGGTGACGAACAGGGCAATAACCGCAATAAACGCAACAGACGCGTCGTTAGCTGTGGGCATACCCAACCAGGTTTTCCAGCCTCCGAAGGGCTCGCTGCGGGTAATCCACGCCAAAGCTGTTAAGCCAAAAATAACCAGCACCCGCACTTCCGCGCTGCGCCACTGCCCCGTATCGGGAAGTTCAACGGCGATACGAGCAGGTAACCGTCGAGTGAGGTAGAGCGCGGCTAGGGGGACCATGATGGCCACCACCGGTAGGCCCAGACCCATCCATTGGCTAAACGCTACCGCATCGCCCGTATACTCCTGATAGACCTGCATGAAGATGAGGTTCGGCGTTGTGCCAATCGGTGTTCCAAGCCCGCCAATGGAGCAGGCCCACGCTAGACCCAACAATAGAGGCACCTGCAACGCATCACGACGATCGGTACTGTCGAGTACCGCAATCGCAACCGGCATGAGCATGAGAACCGTCGCTGTGTTGGATATCCACATGCTGAGTACGGCGCCCGCCAACATAAACCCAAATACCAAACGACGGGGGCTATGATTACCCACAAGCCGAACCACCCCCAACGCTAAACGGCGATGGGCGCCAGAGGATTCCATGCCCCTCGATAATAGGAATCCGCCCATTAGCAACAGTATTAACGGCGACCCGTAAGCCTCAGCGACCTCTCGGGGTTCGAGGACCCCCAGCATGGGGAACAGGGCAATGGGCACGAGAGAAGTGACAGGTATAGGCACGGGTTCAAACACCCACCACATGATACAGACCATGGCGATAGCGGCGGTGAGGGATATGCTTTGGTCATATCCGCTCTGGACGCTCAGTGCCCCTATCAACAAGGCAAGCGCCAAGCCGGGTATCGCTGAATGTCGTGGATCGAGAACGCTCACTATCATTGTTTTGCCCTAAGTTTTTACTCTGTACGACGTCTAGAGCTGCTGCGAGTGACGTCGGTTTGTGTACACTTGCCCAATGATGGATTCAGGTACAACGCTTATCGATGGTTTTGGGCGCACCATAGATTATGTGCGCCTATCCGTCACGGATCGCTGCGATTTCCGCTGCACCTACTGCATGGCAGAGGACATGACCTTTTTGCCGCGCAGCGACGTGCTCAGTCTTGAAGAGATTACCCGAGTAGCCCGGGTATTCGTGGGTTTAGGGGTACGAAAACTCCGTGTTACCGGCGGTGAACCCCTGGTACGACGGGGTGTTGAGACGCTACTGGCAAATTTAGGCCAACTTGACGCGCTGCGGGAACTGGCCATCACTACTAACGGTAGCCAACTGCAAAGCAAAGCGCCGCTACTAAAGTCCGCGGGGGTGACCAGCCTCAACATTAGCTTGGACACCCTCAGCGATGCGAAATTCTCTGCCATCACCCGTACCGGCCGCCTATCCCAGGTGCTAGCCGGCATAGACGCAGCGGTTGCGGCGGACTTTAAGCGTATCCGATTAAACGCGGTAATTCTGGCGGGACAAAACGACGATGAGGTCGTCGATCTCACCGAGTTCGCCCTAGCCCGAGGCATCGACATAGCGCTTATCGAAGAGATGCCTTTGGGGCAAGTCAATGCCGCCGGGAAGCCCTTAGAATTCGTGTCCAGCGATGTGATCTTGGCGCAATTGCAGCGCCACTTTGACTTGCTGCCAACGCAAGCACCGGCACAAAGCGGTCCGGCCCGGTATTGGCACATCGATGGCAGCCGTACTCGGGTGGGCTTGATTTCCCCACACAGCAATAACTTTTGCCACAGCTGTAATCGCTTGAGAGTCACCGCCGAGGGCCGGTTGCTATTGTGCCTGGGAAACGAACACTCCATCAGTCTCAGGGACAGCTTAAGGGCGGGCGCTAGTGACCATGAACTAGCGACACAGATACGTGCCGCGTTAAGCCGCAAACCCGAACGCCACGTATTTGATCAACCGGATGAACCGCAAATCCTACGCTTCATGAATGCGTCCGGGGGCTAACGCTTAAACGAGCCCGCACCCGACAGGATCACCCGCCCCACAGTCAATTACATAAGGAAGTCACCGTGGTCTGCCATCATTACCCACAACTGGACTCTGTGGAGGCTGTCAAAGAACGGTTCAACACAGCGGGTTATATTTGCACCCAGCAGATAGCCACCGTTGTCTACTTAGCCTCGGCGCTGAATAAACCTGTGCTCATCGAAGGACCACCCGGTGTCGGTAAGACCGAGCTGGCTAAAACCTGTGCCGCTGTGGTGGCCAAGCCTCTGGTGCGCCTGCAGTGCTACGAAGGACTCGATGAAGCCAAAGCGCTCTATGAGTGGAAGTACGGTAAGCAGCTACTTTACACACAGATTCTAAAAGAGCGCCTCGGGCTGCTGTTGGAGGGTGCCGATACCCTACAGGCGTCGCTGGCACGCCTCCATGCCAGCGGTGATGCGTTCTACGCCCGTGAATTTCTAGAGCCGCGCCCACTGCTCAAAGCCTTGGAGCAACCCGATGGTGCGGTCTTGCTCATTGATGAAATCGATAAATCCGATGCCGAGTTCGAGTCGCTTCTGCTCGAAGTGTTATCCGATTTTCAGCTATCGATACCGGAACTTGGAACGGTTTCGGCCCAGTCCAAACCGCTGGTATTTTTGACCAGCAACGACACCCGGGAGCTGTCCGATGCTCTGAAACGCCGCTGTCTGCATTTGCATATCGACTTCCCTAGCATCGACTTGGAGCGGCAAATCCTCGCCCAGCGCGTACCCGACTTACAGCAAACTCTCACCGATAAACTGGTGCGCTTTGTTCACAGCATTCGTGGTCTTGACCTAAAAAAAGCGCCGGCGGTTTCTGAAACCCTGGACTGGGCGCGCAGTTTATTACTACTGCATGCCACTGACCTCGATGAGAACACGGTGCGCCAGACACTGAATGTCCTCTTGAAGTACGAAGAAGACATTCAAACCGCCGACAGTCAGATGAATGCTTTACTACGGACCTTGGAGTCGGCGTGAACGCCAGTATCGGTAGCGACCGGCTGCTGAACTTCATTCAGTTTTTGCGTGCTCGGGACGTGGCTGTGTCACCTGCCGACAGCTTAGACGCTATCCATGTCGCCAGCCTTTTGGGTTACGACGATCGCCAGCAATTGGCCCAGGGACTTGCGGCAGTACTCGCCAAGTCCCGACAGGATCGAATAGCCTTCGATGTGGCCTTCGAGCAATTCTTCAGTGTCGATGTAGGGCAGGACAACACCCAAGAGTCCGAAGCTGTTGACAGGGCAGATGCACGGGGCGACACCGACACCCATGACCTGCGCGCAGCACAAAACATCGAGGATGAAAACCGCAGCGCATCGCCCCTCGACACACTGGCAGCTAACGATGCGCAGGTGGCGGAACTCTTGAAGTCACCCCTCGTGCAGGATTTGAGGGATGGACAAGAGGCGAATCTCGCACTGGCTATTGAGCAGGCCGCTGCCAAGGCCCAGCTCGAGACCATGCAACGGTTCACCCAGCGGGGCCAATTCATGCGCGCCATGCTCGATGCGGTTGGCGAGCTACCGCTCCGGCAGGCAGCCGCTCGTTTAGAACACACCGAGCCAGAAGCCTTCGACGAGCTGCAGCAAATTCGCGAGCAACTGCGCTCTCGCATACGTAATCGTATCGAGCGAGGCTATCTATTACACGCACAGGGGGCGACCGAGCGCTTTCTCGATGAAGCCCTTGAGCAGGTTCGTTTGTCGAATGTGAGTCCTTACCAACAGGCCAGGATGCGCAAGCTCATCGAGCGCATGGCACGCAAATTAGCCAGCCGTCACGGGCGGCGGCGACGTAAAACCCGTCGTGGGCAACTGAACATCCCCAAGACACTGCGCACCGCGAACGCCACCGATGGCATTCCTTTCGTACCCCAGTGGCGTCAAATCGAACGTCGCAAACCCCAAATCATGGCTATTTGCGATGTCAGTGGCTCGGTGGCTGCGTACGCCAAGTTCCTGCTCATGTTCTTGTACGCGCTACAAGACGTCCTACCGCGCACCCGCAGCTTCGCCTTCTCAAGTCAGTTGGGCGAGGTGACCGAGTGGTTTGAGAAGTTACCGATTGATAGCGCCATTAATCAGGTCAATTTGAGCTACGGTGGCGCAACAGACTACGGCCGTGCGTTTCAGGACTTCAGCGAACTGGCGCTGAATGACATCAATAGCGGCACCACAGTCATCATTCTTGGGGACGGACGCAACAACGACTGTGACCCGCGATTGGACTTACTGGCCCAAATTCAAAGCCGCTGTCGGCGCTTAATTTGGCTCAATCCTGAAACACGACGGGCCTGGGGCACGGGCGACTCGGCCATGCCCGGTATCATTAAGCACTGTCACATTGCCACAGAGTGTAATAACCTCAAGCAGTTACAACGAATAGTGGATAAACTACTGGCAGATACCCGTAGCCACTAAGCCCATTAACCGAGCCGTTTGCCCATTAAAACCCAGCGGGGTTGCCATGAAACTCAGCGCCCAGCACCGGTCGTCACCAGCGGACAACCGCCATGCATGATGAACACGAGCGTCTACCACTGACACGCTCGCTTGAAGCAGACGTGCGCAGTGCCTACGCGGTTCCTGTTCGCCAGGACGTGCTCGGTCGCAAGTCCCTGCGCTCGGCGCTAGCAACCCTCGTCGGTACTGAAGACCGACTGACAGAAGCGCTGAAAATAGCCGGCTTCATGCAAGCCAACGGCGATGATCAGCCGGTTCTCGATTGGGTGGACGATACCTTCGAGTTGTGGGCCCAGCACTACCCTATGGCGCCAACACTGCAGCAGCAACTCGATAGCCTGCGACCACTGGCCGCCGCATTCGCCATCAATGACGAGCGCTTCTTTGTTCCCGGTGCCCATGCCCTGCATCGACTTCTCGATACGATCCACAACGGTTTAATCGGTTGGCACGAGGAGCTGGGGAAACCCGCAACCAATGCGCTGGCCGGCGTAAAAGAAGCACTGGTGCGGGCCTGTGACGACTTCCCCAGCGAACCCCAGGTTGATGAAACGCTGGAATTATTGCGCCAAAAGATTGACGGTCATGCCGCTCAATTGAGTCGCTTCGATAGTGTTCTATTAGAACGTGAACAAACCACCCTCGGCGCCGATATTGCACGACTAGCAACCGCGACCATGCTGAACAGCAAGCTAGCGGTGCATCAACTTCCCGGTTCGGTTGCCCGTTTCATTAAGTCAGACTGGTTCGAAAGCGGTATTCGAATCGGCGAGCAATTTGGTGTCGACAGCAGCCAGTGGCAGGAGTTTGTGGGTGCCACACAACAACTTATTGACGCAGTACAGCCGGTAGAGAGCGAAGACCCCGCGAATCAAAGACAGCTCAGCCAGGCCATGAACAACCTACCTAACACCTTGTCCCGGCAGCTGCTGAGCCTTCAACCGGATAATGACGCGGTGGCTGGCGCCGTGGGTCTGATTGAATACGCCCTATTGCGCAACATGCGCGGTGAAGACTTGGGTTTGCTCCAGGCTGATCCCATCCAAACACCGGGTCTACCGGAACACGGTACCCCAACAGACCATGAACTCGAACAGGCGGGTCTTATACGCGGCAACTGGTTTGCTATCGACAGTCCTGACGGGGTGCTGCGGGTTCGACTGTGCGGCACCCTTGGGAATAACCTGTACTTGCTGTTCATGAACTTTCTGGGTGCTCGCGTCATGCGCAAAAGTTACTCGGAATTCAATACGCTATTACGCTCGGGTGAAGCTCGTCCCCTGGCGGGGGCCGACACCTTCTGCCGTGCCATGGTAGAAGCCAGTGCACAGAAGCTGACACAGTACCAAACACAACAGGCGGAGGAGGCAGAGCGAGAAGCATCGGCAAAACGCGAGCAGGCAGAGCAACAGCAACAACTGGCCGACACCCTGTCGGGCAAAGTCCGCGAACAGGAACAGGCAGCTGCGGCTACACCCCATGGCGGTCCGCATCGACAGTATGAGCAGCCGACCCCTGACCGCCGCGATTCATCGAACACTGATAACTACACCACGACCGACGACAGCCACACGTCCTTATCAAAAACCCAGCAACATCGGGACGACTGGGTTCCCAGCAATGATGAACCATACAACAGCAACACGGTTGTAAAGCTGCAGATTCCCATGGGCACATGGATGGGTTTTCACGACCGCGAGCCGCCCATGATGGCCAAAGTTGCCGTAAGAGATCTGGAAAAGGACAGCTACATCTTTACCAATCGCGATGGCATCAAACTGAGGGAGCTAACCGTGGCCCAACTGATCGCATTGATCGACCGAGACATGGTGGACATCCTCGAGCGCAAGTCCAATTTCCGCGATACCGTCAATCAGATGCGGCGTGACCAAGACCGTTTAAGCGCCAACTAAAAACCACTGAACCGTCGGGCATAACACTAAACGAGTGCCTCTAGAACGCTAGGGACCGTCAGGGGTGTCCTCAAGTGAAAGGCCACCACTGCCCGCTACATTACCCTCGGACAATTTCAAACGCAGACGTAAGTTGTTGACTGAGTCGGCATTACGCAGTGCCTCTTGCTGGGTAATTGCACCACTTTGGCAGAGGTCAAATAAGGCCTGATCGAAGGTGCACATACCCGCATCATCCGACTTTTCCATCGCTTCTTTAATACCGCTAATGTCACCTCTAAGGATGAGTTCTCGGATGGTGGGGGTGCCCAGCAGTACCTCCATCGCACAGGATCGGCCGCCTTTGACATTGGGGACTAATCGCTGGGAGACAAAGGCTTGCAAGTTCATCGATAAATCGACCAATAGCTGGGTACGCTTTTCTTCAGGGAAAAAATTGATAATGCGATCAATCGCCTGATTAGCGTTATTGGCATGTAATGTCGATATACATAAATGACCCGTTTCCGCAAAGGAGAGCGCGTGCTCCATGGTTTCACGGTCACGGATCTCCCCAATCAAAATCACGTCAGGGGCCTGTCGCAAGGTATTTTTCAAGGCGCTGTGCCAGCTGCGGGTATCGACGCCCACCTCACGCTGATTAACGATAGAGCGCTTGTGGCGGTGGACGAATTCAACCGGGTCTTCAATGGTGACAATGTGGCCGGCACTGTTGCTGTTGCGATAGTCAATCATCGCGGCCAGCGAGGTCGATTTGCCTGAGCCGGTGGCACCCACGAATAAGATAAGGCCACGCTTGCGCATAATGAGCTCGGGCAACACCGGCGGCAGTCCCAGATCCTGCCACTTGGGAATATCCATAACAATGTAGCGAGCAACGATGCTCACTTCATTGCGCTGGTTGAAAACATTGACCCTAAAACGACCCACACCCGGCATAGAAACCGCCAGATTCAGCTCCAGCTCTTTGCGAAAGGTCTCCCGCTGGGTGTTATCCATGAGTTCATCGGCGATCGCCGCGATTTCCCCCGGGGCCAATACGCTAGCTGCAATGGGCGTCAGCTGACCATCAAATTTGGCACAGGGGGGCGCACCGGTACTGAGATAGAGGTCCGAGCCCCCTCGCTTCGCCAGTATCGACAGCCATTCATGTATGCGCATGTTGTCTCCCGTTTCTGTTTCTACCCTGTACCCCCCAGCCATCCGGGCTTACACTTGGCGCCCGCCAAAATGGATCGGGGACTACAGACTCTCCGCCCAGTAAAAACCTAACGACCACGACCTGCAACAGGAGCCCTTGTGAACGTAACCGCTGAAGTACATCGCGAGCTACTCGCGGGGGCCGGTAAGCGCTGGCTAACCGATATTGGTCGCGGCATTGAAAAAGAGGGTCTGCGCGTAGATAGCCAGTCAGGCACTCTGGCTCAAACCCCCCATCCGGCGGCATTGGGCTCTGCACTAACCCACCCATCGATTACCACCGATTACTCCGAGGCGCTGCTCGAGTTTATTACACCCGTCAGCACCTCTATTGACGATACCCTCGATGAGCTGCGCGCCATACACCAGTTCACTGCGGCTAACCTTAAAAATGAGATCATTTGGGGCGCGTCTATGCCCTGTATCGTTGCCGGCGACAAGGGGATTCCTATCGCCCATTACGGTTCGTCCAATGTCGGCACCATGAAACGGGTATACCGCAACGGCTTGGGTGTGCGCTACGGGCGCATGATGCAAGCCATTGCCGGTATTCATTACAACTTCTCAATGCCGGAAACCTTTTGGCAAGCCAGCTGGGAGTTAGCGGGCAGCCCAGGCTCGCTGCAGGACTATAAAACCGATGGCTACCTTGCATTGATACGCAACTTTTTCAGTCGAGTGTGGTTACTTATTTACCTGACCGGCGCCTCCCCGGCGGTATGTGCCAGTTTCCTATCGGGTAATAAAGACCACCCCCTTGAACCTTTCGATGACGCGGGCAACACCTTACATCTACCCTACGCTACGTCACTGCGTATGGGCGATTTGGGCTATAACAGTGACGCTCAAGCAAGCCTGCAGGTCTGCTACAACAAGCTCGACAATTACATCCGTCTGCTGCACCGGGCCATCGTCGCCCCCCACCCGGATTACGCCGGCTTTACCGAGACCGATAACGGCGAGCGTGCTCAGCTCAATGACAGCCTGCTACAAATCGAAAATGAGTTCTACAGCCCGATCCGACCAAAACGCGTCACCGAGTCCGGTGAAGCACCTTTGGTAGCCTTGCAGCGTGCGGGTATCGAGTACATTGAAGTGCGCTGTATCGATATCAACCCGTTTCTTCCCTTGGGTATCGACGCCGATACCATCCGCATCATCGATACGTTCCTAATCGATTGTTTGTTAACCGATAGCCCCCTTTGCGACCAAGTGACACGTCAACGAGACAGTGAGAATCTGCGAAGAGTAGTGAACAGGGGCAGAGACCCCGAGCTTTGTCTACTGAACCCAGAGGGTGAGGTGCCCTTCCGCCAGATGGCTAACGAGCTACTTGAGAGCATGGCCAACACTGCCAAGTTACTCGATACCGCCCACGGTACCAGTGATTACAGCGCCAGTATCGCCAATGCCCAAACGCGCGTTAGCGAACCCCAGAACACCCCATCAGGGCGTATTTTGACCAACCTGTCGGAGCAAAAAATACCGTTTTGGCAACTGGGGCTGAACCAATCTCGACAATGGCACGAGCAGCTGCTGCAAACCCCATTACACAACGATCACTATGAGGCCTTTGTTCAGGCCAGTGATATCTCACTGCAGCTACAAGACCAGCTTGAACAAGAACAAACTCAAAGCTTTGAAGACTATCTAGCGCAGTTCTACAGCCAGTATCAGACGATTGACGCCTAACAAAAAAACGCGCCAAGCGGCGCGTTTTTAGTGGGTATCCCCAAGGCTTCGATGCAGGCTGGTCTGATCGGTTCGATCAAAGCGCAGCACCGATAGCCAACGGCTTAGCCTTCGTCGGAATCGTCGTCATCGGCGACGACTTTAATAAGCTCGACCTCGAAAATGAGTGTTGAGTTAGGGCCAATGGCCTGTCCTGCACCCGCTGGGCCATAGGCCAAGTCGCTGGGGATGTACAACTTGTACTTCGCACCTTCCGACATCAGTTGCAATGCCTCGGTCCAACCGGGGATGACCTGAGTAACACCAAAGGTGACGGTCTGATCGCGGCTATAGCTGCTGTCGAACTCGGTGCCATCGATAAGCGTACCGCGGTAGTGAACCTCAACCGCATCGTCGGGGCCTGGGCTGGCACCTTCACCCGCTTCGATTACCTCATACTGCAAGCCCGATTCCGTCACCATCACGCCCTCGCGCGCGGCGTTTTCCTCGAGGAAAGCTGCGCCGGCCTCTGCATTGGCATTGGCAACCGCTTCACGTTCAGCTTCACGCTCAGCTTCCATGTTGGCCTGGAACGCTTGCATTTCAGCATTGATTTCTTCGTCAGTCATTTTGGGTTCAACGCCCTCGAAGGCATCGCGCATACCCAGTGCGTAGGCGTCCACATCCAGCGCCATGCCATCGGCTTGCATGCGCTGACCCATACGCAGCGCAATACCATAGCTTAAACGCTGCTCTGGGGTATCGAGGGTTACCGCTTCAGTTTCGCTAGCTTGTTGCTGGCAGGCCGATAACACGCCAACAAGGACGGGGGCCAAAAGAAAAGTCGAGGTACGACGAGATAAAAGAGAATGCATGTCAAAATCCATAGTTGGGTTGAGTGGCAAGAACCGACGGAATGGTACGTTGCTGGGCGGCCGAACGCCACCAGCACCGTCATCTAGACTAATGTATCCGACCGTATCAAATGGCATCAGTTTCCTGAAGCAAGCGGAGGATTTCGGTAATTTTTTGCTCCGGTAACGCCGGCTGGGCACGACTAATGCCCAAATGTAGGTTGTCACTGAGAGGCGAGGGCTGCAGGTGCGATTCCTGCTGAACGGGGTCGGTCGCAGTAACATGGTCAAGATGGTCAAGCGTCTTCACGTACAACTGGGCCAGTTGGCGCTCGGCGCGCAGTTCAATATCCGCTAACAAAGGTCTGAGGGTGGTGACTGTAGAGCGATCACGCCAGCGCTGACGGGTTGACCGTAAAGGTACAATAACGTCTTCAATCCAGGGTTGAGCATGGCTGACCATGCGCTGCCAATCTGTTAGTTCCAGACGATGACCTCGATGCCCGAGCCAAGCGAGCAGCAGCAGCTCTAGTACCACTAAGCCGTGCTGATTTTGTAAATCCAGTAAAACCGTGGACAGATCTGCTCGGCGCCACTGTACGAGCGCCCAGCGCCAAAACTCATCGACCGTTTGCAGATTTTCCGGTGGGCTTGCCATATCTGACTACTCTGCTTGTGACGACACCCCTCAAAGTCGACAATTCGTAATGACAACAAGCCTGCCGTCGGTGGCTGTTATCGATTGCCATTGCCGGCTTCTTTCGGTTCCGTCGATAACACCAACACACCCTTTATCAGTGCCATTTTCTGTCGACGGTTCAAGCCTTTAATACGCACCTCTAAGCGTAACGCCGCGCTTCTATCAGGGACACAGTGGCGCCATAAAAGTGCCACGGGACGCCGCACCCGGGTGTAACGCGCACCCCCTGCCAACTCGCCATTGTGCTGACGTAATCGACGCTCCACATCGGTTGTGCTGCCGGTGTAGAGACTGCCATCGGCGCACTCAATCAGGTAGACGTACCAGTGGCGACGACTAACGGATTTTTTGCCATTGTCAGGGGTGCTATCATCGGTCATTGTAGTAGCTTACCTGAAACCCGCAGCGTGCCTTGGAGGGCATTAATGAGCGAACAAATTACCCACGTTTCCGAGGCCACTTTTGATCAGGAAGTGATCGCCGCCGAACTCCCTGTACTCGTCGATTTCTGGGCTGAATGGTGTGGCCCTTGCAAAATGATCGCACCGATTCTCGACGATATCGCCGCCGACTACGCGGGTCGTTTAAAAGTGTGCAAGGTCGATGTCGACGCCAACCCGGGTGTACCCGAAAAGTTTGGCATTCGCGGCATTCCAACGCTCATCATCTTCAAAGACGGCAACGCGGTCGAAACCAAAGTCGGTGCACTGTCCAAAGCACAACTAGCGCAATTTATTGACAGCTGTCTGTAATCGATCCTGGCCCAAGCTAACCCCTTGGGCCGCCTATTCTGCAGAAACCACCCTGTCAGCTTTTTAAGCTAGTAAAAACACTGGACTCCCTCAAAATCCAATGCTAGCTTTGGTTTTGTGAACGGGAATTCCCCGCCGCCATCGCTCATTTCCTCCGCTGCTTCCCTGTTATTCGCTGTCTTAATGCCTTTGGCATGCGTCTGACGCTTGAAGTTGCGGCCCCAGCGGCCCCCATTTGCATATGCCCTCCCGACCCGGGAACCCACACGACCCTTTGATCACTTCGGAACACACCTGTGGAAGAACAAAATAGCTCAGCGAGCAACGATGACACACCAACAACGCCAGCGACCGATATGACGACACCCCCGGTGGCACCGGCAGCCCCAGAAGCCCCCCAAGGGGAGTTATCGTTAGAATCCAGCGCCGACACGGGTGCTACCCAACAGACACAGGCGGCCCCCGAGCAAACCGCTCCCGAGCAAGCCAGGGATGAACCCGCCCCGGCGGCCGAAGCTGCTGACAGCCCTGATCAGCAGGAAAACAGTGCACCTTCGCGAACCTTGAAATTGAATCGCAACGACAACGGCGATGGCGATAGCGAGGACAACGCCGATAGCACGACCCAACCCGCGCCCGCTCGTAAAAAAGCCGACAGCGGCGGTGAGCAAAAAGAAGGCTCAGAGGACAATACGGAAAACCAAGACAACAACGGACGCCGCGGGCGCAACCGCCGACAGCGAAACCGTCGAGATCCGAACACCCCCAGCGCCAATCCTATGAGCCTTACGGACTTAAAGAATAAGCCGACCCAAGAGCTCATCGATATGGCTCGGGAAATGGGCCTCGAGAACATGGCGCGATCGCGCAAGCAGGACATTATCTTCGCCCTCCTCAAGCGCCACGCTAAAAGTGGCGAGGATATTTGGGGCGATGGCGTTTTAGAAATTCTGCAAGACGGCTTTGGCTTTTTACGATCGGCGGACAGTTCCTATCTGGCCGGTCCCGACGACATTTACGTCAGCCCCAGCCAGATCCGCCGATTTAATTTACGCACAGGCGATACCGTCACGGGCATGATTCGTCCGCCCAAGGACTCAGAGCGCTACTTCGCACTACTCAAGGTTAAAGACGTTAACTTCGAGTCCCCCGAAAGCGCCAAGAATAAGATTCTGTTCGAAAACTTAACGCCCCTGTTCCCTAACGAGCGCCTAACCCTTGAGAAAGGTAACGGCAGCACCGAGGACCTCACAGGGCGTATCATCGATTTGTGCGCGCCTATTGGCAAAGGTCAGCGGGGTTTGCTGGTGGCACCGCCGAAGGCGGGCAAAACCATCATGATGCAGAACGTCGCCCAAGCCATCATCTCAAACAACCCCGAGTGTTACGTTATCGTCCTGCTCATTGACGAACGTCCCGAGGAAGTCACTGAGATGCAGCGCTCGGTAGGTGCACGGGGTGCAGAAGTCGTGGCTTCAACCTTCGATGAGCCACCGGCGCGCCATGTGCAAGTAGCGGACATGGTCATAGAAAAGGCCAAGCGCCTGGTCGAGCACAAACGCGATGTGGTTATTTTGCTCGACTCCATTACCCGTCTGGCACGGGCTTTCAACACCGTGGTACCAAGCTCTGGCAAGGTACTCACCGGTGGTGTCGATGCCCACGCGCTCGAGCGACCCAAACGCTTCTTCGGTGCGGCCCGCAACATTGAAGAAGGCGGTAGCTTGTCGATTATCGCCACTGCCCTTATCGATACCGGCTCCAAAATGGACGAAGTCATTTACGAAGAATTTAAAGGCACGGGTAACATGGAGCTGCACCTCGATCGCAAGATCGCAGAAAAGCGCGTCTATCCCGCCATCAATATTCGACGTTCTGGCACCCGACGGGAAGAGCTACTCACCGGTGAAGATGAACTGCAGCGTATGTGGATCTTGCGCAAGCTGCTGCATGGTATGGAAGATTTGCCAGCCATCGAATTCTTGCTCGACAAGTTGAAAGACACCAAGTCGAATGACGAATTCTTCAAATCTATGAAGCGCAAATAGCACTCGATGGCGTAAGTTCAAGGCACTCGCCACCAATCCCGTATTAGCGTTACTGCGTAGGGTGTGGCACAGACGACAATGCAGGTAATGCCATGACCGCACGCTTCACCGATCTGCGCGATTTCATCGCCGAGCTCGAGGCAGAAGGGCAACTCAAGCGCATCTCGCAGGAAGTTGACCCCAATCTTGAAATGACCGAGATCGCCGACCGCACCTTGAGGGGTGGCGGGCCGGCACTTCTATTCGAGAACCCTAAAGGCCACAGCATGCCGGTGCTGGCCAATTTGTTCGGCACTGAAGAGCGGGTAGCACGGGGCATGGGCGCCACGTCCACGGAAGCGCTCCGGGATATTGGCGAATTGCTAGCGTACCTGCGCCAACCCGATCCACCGAAGGGTATGCGGGATCTCATCGACAAAGCACCGTTACTGAAAAAAGTGCTCAACATGGGTCCCAAGGTCATCAAAAAACCACCCTGCCAAGCGTTGGTGTACCGCAATGATGAGGTGGACTTAACCAAGCTGCCTATCCAGACCTGTTGGCCCGGGGATGCCGGACCACTGGTAACCTGGCCCCTGGTCATTACCCGCGGCCCAGAAAAACCCCGCATGAACCTTGGCATTTATCGCATGCAATTGATTGGGCGTAATAAGCTCATCATGCGATGGTTATCCCACCGAGGCGGCGCCCTGGATTTTCGCGACTGGCAACTGAAATTCCCCGACAAACCCTACCCGGTAGCGATTGCACTGGGTGCTGACCCGGCAACCACTCTCGGGGCGGTGACACCTGTGCCCGATGCCCTGTCAGAGTATGCCTTCGCGGGCCTACTGCGAGGCAGTAAGACCGAGCTTGCCGACTGTATTACCGAGGCCTGTAGGGCCAATGAACTACGTGTTCCCGCACACTCCGAAATCATCCTCGAGGGCTACCTAAGTCCCGGCGAAGAAGCAGACGAGGGTCCCTTTGGCGATCACACGGGCTACTACAACGAAGTCGAGCGATTCCCGGTATTCACCGTCGAGGCTATGACGACGCGACAAAATCCCATCTACCACAGCACATACACGGGGCGCCCCCCAGATGAGCCGGCCATTTTAGGTGTGGCCCTGAACGAAGTGTTCGTACCACTGCTGCGCAAGCAATTTCCTGAAATCGTCGATTTCTATCTGCCACCCGAGGGCTGCTCCTACAGGATGGCCGTCGTGACCATACGCAAAGAGTACCCCGGGCATGCCAAGCGCATCATGCTGGGGGTCTGGTCATTCCTGCGTCAGTTCATGTACACCAAATTCATCATCGTCACCGACGACGACGTTAACGCGCGCTCTTGGGAAGATGTGATTTGGGCCATGACCACCCGTATGGACCCACGCAGGGATTGCGTCTTCGTCGACAATACCCCTATCGACTACCTCGATTTCGCGTCGCCCGTAGCGGGTCTCGGTTCCAAAGTAGGCATGGATGCCACTAACAAGTGGCCCGGTGAGACCGAACGGGAATGGGGTACGGCGATTAAAATGGACCCCAACGTGACAGCCAAGGTGAATGCCCTGTGGGATGATCTCGGCATCGATTTACCGGGTCGCAAAAACCCTTAGGTCGACGATACAGACGATGTGGAAGATGTAGAGGGAAGCGGCGTCTTCACCATGGGCGGAAGCGCTAAATCGAGCGCTTCGCGTCGATAATCCGCAGCGGGGCCGACGTCACCCTGAGCTTCACGCAATTGCGCCAGTAACATACAAACAGCAACCGTGGGCTCCACGCTGTGGGCATCCTGCAGCCATTGCTGTGCCTTCGACCACTGCTCGGCGTGTAGCGCCACCCGCCCTGCCGCCAGCAACAAACCGGGTTCAGGGCCATGTTGGTCCAACCATCGACCCACAACCTTGTACAACTTTTTAGGATCCGCAGGCACGAACTGGCCAAACAACGGCAACAGCGTCGGCCGCCATTGTTTATCGAGGGAGGCCACCAACTGACGCTGGACTTTGGCATGAGCGCCCAAACATACCAGCGCGTTTAAGTAACATTCGAGTAACGGAGCCGTCTCACGCTGCTGCAGGGGAATCGATTGCCAGAGTTTGTCGAGGGCGGCTTCCGTGAGTTCACTGCTATGCGTGAGATCAGACAGCACACCGCGCCAAACCGTGGCCTCCAATTGGGCCAGTTCCGACGTGCTGGTGAGCCCGTGGCGACGCAATTCCGGCAGCAGCTCTCTCAGGGCTTGCCAATCACCCAGCTCTGTATAGGCGCGCGTGAGTAGCTCAAGTACGTAGGGGTGTTTACTGGCATTGCGCCGGGCGCGAACCAACGTGGCTAGGGCTTGCTCGTAGTGACCCGCCGATAGCTGCAGCTCCGCTTGGGTGAGTTCAAGGGCAATACCGGCACCGGACTCGACCTCTGCAGCAATACCCAGCTGCTTGCGCATTTCCTCAAGGTCACCCAACCGGAAACTGGCATTCGCCGCCCACAAGTGATTGATCAGGGGTGCTTCGCTGTAGCGCGCGGCTCGCAACAGCTGCTTGCGAGCCCTGGCCCAGTTACCCTCAATGAAACTAATCAGTCCTCGATTGGTGAGCGCCGCGGCATTGCGATGTTTGCGCCCCCCTAGCCAGGCACTGAGTGCTCGACGACTACGAAAGATACCCAGTAACAGGCGCCACATGCCGCTAATACCCGCCATGGCCAGTAATAGCAGCAGCACGGCAAGCCAAACGCTGGTTTCAATGGTGATGCCGCCAACACTGACAAACACATAGCCCGGGTCTTGCTCAATCAGTGCTACAAGGCCTGCGCCCAGTAACAATCCGGCCAGCGCCAGTAACAGCAATACACGCACGACTAGCGCGCCCCACCATCAGTTGCCGGCGCCGCCGTCGGGTCACTGTCAGCACTGACCGCTTCGGCTGACTCCTGATCGGCTGACTCCTGAGAGATAGGCTGACCTGGCCCGGTAACAGCATCAGTGTCGAGTAGGCGTATAGCGTCGGTTACAGCCGCATCAGTGGCCACTAAATCGGGTAGCGGGGGGGCAATGGTCTGGGTGGCCAGTTCCGACAAGCTCGAGAGGATCACCGCGCTTCGCTCGGGATCCACTGCACTAAACTGGGCTGCAAAGGCGGCGGCTCGGTCGATAGCACTGTCGTACAGTGACTGATTCGCCGACAGCGCTGCTATCTGCCCCTGCTCCAACAGCATGCGTAAGTTCTGACGCAGCAGCGCTTCAAGATCGGGGGTCATTATTGCGGCTCGGGCATCTTCCCGCCGGGTGATCACCAAATAGCTCGAGAGTTTAGTGAGCGCAGCCTGCCAACCGGCGCCGGCGCGCTGCCAAAAACTATCGCCGCTAACAGCGGCCTGCGGGGTCGGTTGCTCTGGCCGCACCCTGAGCTCATCCACCAAGGTCACGAGCGCGCTGAAGCGTGCCTGCAAGCCGATAGTATCGATACGCGGCGCCGCCTGCAGTTGGGCGATATCGCGTGCAATAGCGTTGCGAGCAAGGGTCAAACGGGGGTCATCGGCTTCAGCCAACAGTCGATCCGCATTGCGCAACAGGGCTTGGGCTGAATCGATATCACGACTCGTTAGCAACCGCTGGCTGGCCAATCGAATAAGGAACGCCGCTTCCTGGGCAAGCCATGCACGTCGATCGGTGGCGGTGAGACGAGCAAGTCGCAATTCAAGGCGCTGCAAGCGATCGTCGATTCGTTGATCGAGGGTCGCCCGCTCGGCACGCTCCCGCGCTGCACTGGCTAGGCGCTCCTCGCCCATGGCGGTAACACGGGCCGTGGCCGCGTTAAGCCCCGCCTCAAGGCGACGCTGGGCGCCACTCTCAAACCGCTGCTGGTCTTCCTGAACCTGCGCAAGCTGCTGTTGTAATGTCTGTATCGTTTGGGTCTGGGCCAGCCACTGGGGCCAGAGGTAGACGTAAGCTGCAGCGGCTGCAGCAATGGCACTCAGTACTATGACAACCGCAAGGAAGCGGGCAAATCGATCGGCGCGAGGTGGCGATGGTGACGACGTGCGCTTGGAGGTACTGGCACTATTCACCTTTGACTCCTTGTCCGAAGGGGTTGCAGGCATGGCCGCTGCAACCGACGTATTTGGCCGATGACGCGAGGATTGCGCGGGCGCTTTCAACCCAGCGTCAGTATGGCCCTCGGGTCCAGCATCTTCTATCTGTTCCTCAATACCTTCTATCTGAGCCTCAATACCAAGCGCATCGAGAAAAGCCTGATCTGAAGCATCGACAGCGGTCAGTACCGTTCGCCAGCCGGCCTCGTGGGCCATGTGTGCGACTCGCTCCGAGGGTACCACTAGCGTCGCCGCAAGCAATGCTTCGCACTGGATGCGTTTGAGTAAGCCGGTGAGCTGCTCGAGGGTTTCACCACTAGCCGCTTGAAAAACTAGAGCGTTCGCCCCCAACAGCTGCTCTTTGAAGGCGCTATCTGGATCGGGCTCGGGCACCCGGCGATACCCAATGTAATCGATTACCTTGGCGCCTCGCTCGATTAGGGTCTTGGCAAGCAGCCCCCGTCCACCCTCGCCTTTTACAATGAGAACGGTTTGCTCGTTAACATCGACTAAAGCAGGCAGCGCCAACAAACCCTCAGAGTCGGGCTGCTCGGGGACTTGAGGCGTAAACCCCGCCTCGGCCAGAACCGATGCGGTCTTGGCACCCACGGCACAGCAAATGGCATCGGCGCGCCGTAAGGGTTCCTCAAGGGCAGGCAGCGCCTGCTTGGCCGCATTGGCACTAATAAAAATACAGCGCGCCCCGGTGGGAAGATCGGGTACCGGCGATCGCTGCTCGTCGGGCAACGGCTCGATACGGAGCATGGGCTGAACCAGTGTTGACCATCCCCGGGCCCGCAGCATAGCTGCTAGGGGCTCGTTACTGCCCTCGGGGCGGGTCAGGACAACCAGCGGATTCACCCTCTAACGGCCTCCAAAATGGCGCCGGCGCCCGCATCTAATAGTGCGTGGGCAACTTCAGCGCCCAATGCCTCGGGATCACTTCCTCTGGCCTCGGCCATCAGTAGCTGCTCACCATCGGGTGAGCCGACACGGCCTCGAATCCAAAGCTGGCCTTGATCCTCGATGGCATAAGCGGCGATGGGCACATCGCAACCGCCATTGAGGGTGCGGACACAAGCGCGTTCAGCTCGAACACACACCGCCGTAGCATCGTGCTGTAACGGTGCCAGCAATGCCGCCGTATTGGCATCGTCACAGCGGTATTCAATCCCCACAGCACCCTGACCACCCGCGGGCAAGGTAATTTCTGGCGCGATACGTGCACCAATTCGATCGGCCATCTCTAGGCGGACAAGCCCCGCGGTGGCCAAAATGATGGCATCAAAGTCACCCGCATCGAGCTTGGCGAGTCGGGTGTTTACATTGCCCCGTAAAAACCCGATATCAAGATCGGGGCGAACGCGCTTGATTTGGCAGCTACGGCGCAAACTCGAGGTGCCAAGACGACCACCTTGGGGGATGGCATCTAAGCTTTCGACACCGACCAGGGCGTCGCGGGGATCTTCCCGCTCACAGATGACCCCTAACGTTAGACCTTCAGGCAACTCCATCGGCACGTCTTTCATAGAGTGGACGGCAATATCGGCGCGTCCATCGAGCAACGCGGTCTCGAGCTCTTTAACAAACAACCCCTTGCCACCGACCTTGTACAAGGGCTGATCGAGGAGCTGGTCACCCCGGGATGTCATTCCCAGCAACTCCACTTCAAGATCGGCGTGTAATTGACGTAGACGATCGGCCACGAAATGGGCCTGCCAGAGTGCGAGGGGACTCTCGCGGGTAGCTATAACCAGTTTGGGCACGGTATTCTCCCTGTGAATTTGCGCGCAGCTTACCACGAGCACCGGAGCCATTGCTTCGGCCATCGGTCTAGTTTTGCGTGTACTCCACGTGTCTGCCCCAAGGCAGACCACTATCTGGTAACAGGCACTAGCATGAGCGATAGCAACAATCAGGGCACCAGCGATCTCTGGGGCGGTCGGTTCACCGAAGCAACCGACAGTTTCGTACAACGTTTTACAGCATCACACACCTTCGACCGTCAATTTGCCGCAGAGGATATTCAAGGATCCCGGGCACACGCCGATATGCTCGCCAAGGTGGGGGTGTTGAGCCCCGAGGAGCTGGAAAGTATCCACAGCGGGCTCGATCAAGTAGCCCAAGAGATTATCGACGGTGGCTTCGAATGGCACACCGAGCGCGAAGATGTGCACATGAACATAGAGGCCAGACTCACAGAAATTGTTGGTGCGGCGGGTAAAAAACTCCACACGGGGCGATCGCGTAACGATCAGGTCGCGACCGATATCCGACTGTGGCTGCGCACCGCCACGGACACAGCCCTCGATGAAATAACGCGGCTACAGAAGGGTATTGTCGGTTTAGCGGCAGCCCATACCGACACCATCATGCCCGGCTTTACCCACTTGCAGGTGGCTCAGCCCGTGACCTTTGGCCATCACTTGCTGGCCTGGAATGAGATGCTCGATCGGGACTGGAGCCGGTTTTACGACTGCCGGCGGCGCATGAACCGCTGCCCGCTAGGTGCTGCGGCCTTGGCGGGCACCACCTTCCCCATCGATCGCTACATGACCGCCCGCGCCCTCGGTTTTGATGGTCCGACACTGAACTCCCTTGATTCGGTGGCAGATCGGGATTTCGCCATCGAGTTCTGTGCGGCAGCGGCGCTGTTAATAACCCACCTGTCGCGTATGGCAGAGGAATTAGTGCTGTGGACATCCGCCCAATTTGACTTCATTGATATTCCGGATCGCTTCTGCACCGGCTCGTCGATCATGCCCCAGAAGAAAAACCCCGATGTCCCAGAGTTGGTGCGGGGCAAAACCGGTCGGGTGAATGGCCATTTAATGGCACTGCTCACGCTTATGAAGTCCCAGCCCCTGGCGTACAACAAAGATAATCAAGAAGATAAAGAACCCATCTTTGATTGCGTCCAGACCGTGCTCGACTGCGTGCGCGCCTTCGCCGATATGGTTCCCGCCTGCCGACCCAAAGCCGAGAACATGCGCAGCGCTGCCCTCACGGGCTTCGCCACCGCTACCGATCTGGCAGACTATTTGGTGCGCAAGGGACTTCCCTTCCGAGACGCCCACGAAGTCGTGGGTAAAGCCGTGGCCCACTGTGTGAGTGCAGGCTGTAACCTTGAAGATTTAGAACTTCACACCCTGCGGCAATTCAACGATGTCATCGAAGGGGATGTGTTCGATATACTGACTCTCGAAGGATCGGTGGCAGCGCGGGATCATATTGGTGGCACGGCGCCGCGCCAGGTTGCCACCGCCGCCGCATCTGCCATGGCTCACCTGGAGGCGCGCTCGGTCTAGCGCGCCGCTCTTACAAAAACGCTCTTACAAAAAGCGCGCCGCTCTTGCAAAAAAACCAGGTACAGATACTCAGGGCTACCTGCGTTGCCGACTACCCGTGCTTACGCAAAGCGGGCTATGGTCGCCATCGCAAAGTGGCCTGAAAGGTAATATCGGGAGATGACTCTACGGGGATGTCTTCGGTGAACCCGAGGTCAATCGCCCAGTGCTCATCTGGGCGCCAGCGGGCGGCAAAACTCAAAATACCGGCGTTACCACCGATGGCCTCAATATCACTACTCATCACCGGGCCATGGGCATCGTACTGGGCCAGCAAGGACCACTGTGGCGTCACCCGCCAGTCGAGCCCTATGCCTGCAAACCACAGATCTCGCTTCTGCCTTGGCGCCAATAAGTCGCTACTACCGGCGCGGGTGTACCCTATCTGGCCGTGCCAGGTCAGGGGCAATGACGACCGCTGAGCACCGGAAAAGCGCAGCGCACTGTAGATATCGGCAGCGCCGCTGCCTAACCAGTCCCTGTCATTACCGGACCCCGCTTTGTAGCCGACAACCACCGCCGCCACTTGGTCCGCTCGCCGATAAAATGCCTGTTGCAGTTCGATGCGAGCATCTCCCAAACCCCGGCTCTCATTGCGCTGATCGATGGTTAAGTCGGGGCTCTGGTAACGATAGGCAAATTGGTTGTCGGGGGCGGCAGCACGGCCACCATCGGTCATCCCAAAGACATCGTGCCAACCATTGATGGTGCTATCCAAAAAACCCGCATCTTGCTGTACAAAGGGCAGGGTGACACGCAGCGACCAGCGATCGTTAAAGCCGTAGGCAGCATCGAACGACCAGCGGGTGGTCTCCCCATCGAAGGCAAGGGCTTCGTCGGCCCCGCTATCGACCACCCAGTGACTGGCGATGGCGAGGTGACTAGCAAATTGCCAACCGCCGGTAACAGCTGCCGAGCGCTGGGGTGGCAGGCCGATTAAGCCCGCAATCGGTGACAGGTTTTCAACCCAGATGGGATCGGAAGTGACATCGAGCGTGGCCGAACTCGTCGCCGCCGTTGCTAGTAATGGGCTGTGGAGATATAGCCCTGCAGAAGCCGCAGCTGCCAAAACCCGCCACCGAGCTAGATGTCCCACGCGCATGCTTAATCCCAACTGAACTCAATAGCTGCATGCTCGCGCATTTGTGTGACAACAAAAGGACGGAAGGCGGCACCAGTTTTGGTGTCGAGCCAGTCACCCTTCTCTTCGCTCCACTCGTAGTGAAAACCACCACCCGGGGTTGCTAACCACAACTGCTCAGTCGGGGGCTGCCGACTGAATACGAACACCACGCCATTGGCAAAGGTCACGTTGATCACACCCGCGGCGGTAGTGACATCGGGGTCTTCGGCTAACTCATCGAGCTTGTCTTCAAGGAGCTCGAAGGTGTCATCGATTCGTTGGTAATACATATTCGCGGTCACGGCGATTCTCCTCTGCTTTCACATCAACGCAGCTTGCAACGCGCCACCCATTAGCCCATCCATTAGCTCATACCACGGGCTCATACCATCCGCTGATGACAGCAATCCGCTGAAAGCGGCCTAAGGGTGACGCGAGCTTGATATACTACAGGTTTTTCGGAGCACTCCGTGGCACTGTTCAAACCACGTCGATCGTCCTTGATCATACTATTGCTGTTGCTAAGCGCCTGTGGCCAGCAGGGCCCTTTGGTGCCGGCAGAACCCGAGGGTAACCCGACAGTCACGCCCACCAGTAGCTCGAATGGACCAGATTCGGAGCCAACCCCATGACCACCACCTTCCACGAACAATCCGGAGCATTGCACTGCGAGGGAGTGGCATTAGAGACTATTGCGGCCGAGGTGGGCACACCCACCTATGTCTATTCAAAAGCCCACATAAGCGAGCGATTTCTCGACTATCAGCAGGCACTGGGTCACCGGCCACATCTCATCTGCTATGCGGTTAAAGCTAACTCGAACCTTGCGGTACTGAACCTACTTGCCAACCTAGGGGCAGGGTTCGACATCGTCTCTGGGGGCGAGCTTGAGCGGGTTATCGCTGCTGGCGGCGATCCATCGAAAGTGGTTTTCTCTGGAGTGGCCAAAACCGCCGATGAGATGATCTTGGCACTGCAGGCAGGCATCCGCTGCTTCAACGTTGAGTCAGAGCCCGAACTCCTGCTGCTAAACGATGTCGCCCAATCCCTAGGCCAGGTCGCACCGGTATCCATAAGGGTGAATCCAGACGTCGATGCGGGCACACACCCCTATATTTCAACCGGCCTCAAGGAAAATAAGTTTGGCGTCGACCGGGCCCAAGCACTGAGTTTATACGGCGCCGCGAAATCACTACCGGGCATTGATCCGGTCGGTATCGACTGCCACATTGGCAGCCAACTTCTGGACGTTGCCCCTTTTAGCGACGCCCTCGATCGACTATTGACACTGATCGATGACATCGCCGCCCTTGGAGTCAACTTAAAGCACCTCGATTTAGGGGGTGGCTTGGGGGTTCAATACCACGATGAGCAAGTGCCCTCGGTGGCCCATTACATCCAAGCGCTCACCGCTCGACTGGGAGATGACTGCCCCTACGAACTTATTTTTGAGCCGGGTCGATCCATTGTGGCCATGGCAGGTGTGCTGCTGACCAAGGTGCATTATTTGAAACCGACCCCCCATCGCAATTTTGCGCTGGTGGATGCGGCGATGAATGATCTGTTGCGGCCATCGCTCTATGGCGCTTGGCAAAACATCGTATCGGTGAAGGCCAGCGACGCAGAAGCCCGCCAGTGGGATGTGGTGGGACCCGTGTGCGAAACCGGCGATTTTCTGGGTAAAGATCGACTGCTGGCGCTCAAGCCCAACGATGTGCTCGCGGTCACCGGGGCTGGGGCCTATGGCTTTACCATGGCATCGAATTACAACAGCCGACCCCGGGCCGCCGAAGTCTTGGTCGACGGCAATGACTATCACATTATTCGCGAGCGTGAGACGGTGGCCGCGCTCTGGGCAGGAGAACATATACCCGGGAGCTCAACCCCTTGAATCTTCATTTCACTAAAATGCACGGAGCGGGCAACGATTTCGTCGTCATCGACCTAGTTCGTCAGCATATGACCCTCAGTGCCGGCCAGTTGCGCTACATCGCCGATCGCCAGCGCGGTATTGGTTGCGATCAGATTCTTATTGTTGAGCCACCACAATCCCCCGAAGCTGATTTCCGCTACCGAATCTTTAACGCCGATGGCACCGAGGCGGGTCAATGCGGTAACGGCGCGCGCTGCTTTGCCCGTTTTGTGCGCGAGCAAAAACTCACGTGGAAACGTGTGCTAGTTGTTGAGACCACCGGGGGTATGATGGGTCTAGAGGTGAACGAAGATGGCAGGATCTTCGCAGACCTCGGTGCACCGCGCTTCGAACCCGAGCACATTCCCTTCGAGGCACCGGCCCAAGCCCTCAGCTATGAACTGGATGTTGACGGTAGCACTGTGAACATTGGCGCTGTCTCCATGGGCAACCCCCACGCAGTATTGCTGGTCGATCGAGTCGATAGCGCGCCTGTCAGCGTGCTCGGACCCAGTATTGAGCATCACCCGCGCTTTCCCCAGAGGGTGAACGTCGGGTTCATGGAAGTGATCTCCCGACGCGAGATCAAACTTCGCGTCTTTGAGCGTGGTGCGGGGGAAACACAGGCCTGTGGTACCGGTGCTTGCGCAGCGGTTGTACACGGTATCCGACAGGGATTGCTCGACCGTGCCGTGACAGTGCAATTACCCGGGGGTAAGCTGTCGGTGTCTTGGCGGGACGATGCAGGACCCGTGTGGCTGGGTGGTCCCACTGCCACTGTCTTTGAAGGGTCTATTCGCCTGCGCGGTAAATAGCAAGCTTCATCCATCAACCCCTACAGCCCGCGAGGCAATACCCACATGACCGGCGAGAACGCTTCTAATCCAACCCGTAAAGCCGACCAGGGTGCGCTGGACCCCAGTGAGGTGGAAACCTTTTTTCAGGAAAACCCCGCTTTCTTTAAGCATCGACCCGACTTGTTAATGGCCCTGGAGCTGCCCCACGGCGGCCCTGGCGCCGTGTCACTGGTAGAGCGGCAGGTCAATTTACTTCGGGAGCGTAATATCGAAATGCGCAGCCGTATTGCGCATCTCTCCGATAGTGCACACCAAAACGACGCACTCTACAAAGCCACGCGGGATACCGTGCTTGACCTACTGGCTTGTCGCGATGCCACTCATCTTGGGTCGCTATTCACGGCAAGTCTACATCGCTACTTTCAAGTCGAATTCTCGGCCCTATTGTGGTTCGACAACGCTGCCAACCTCACGACCCTAAGCGGTGACAGCGACTGCTTGGCTCCCGATCGAGCGAGCCTTGTGCAGCCGCTCATCAAAGGTGGCTCAGCACTGTGCGCGGTGCTGCGACAAGAGGAAATGGTAGCGCTGTTCGGCGCAGCCGCTAGCGACGGCTCTGCGGCACTAGCGCCACTGGTCATCGACGACAACGTGGTTGGGGTCGTAGCGGTTGGTTCCTCTGACCCCCATCGTTACGAGCCAACGGTGGACACCCTGTTCCTACAGCACTTGGCAGAGGTCGTGGTACGCCTGCAGTGTTTGGTGCCCTAAGTCGTTTTGACACCGGCCGTGCGAGACTAATCCGCAACCATGAACTTAGACGAAGCCTGCGAGCATTTCCTGTGTTACCAGCGCGATGTTCGACAGCTGTCTAAACATACACTCGACGCTTATCGCCACGACTTACACTTGTTCGCCGACTTCTGTCAGCAGCAACAACTGCACACCCTTGATGGGGTTCGCGACGTAGACGTAAGGCACTGGATAGCCTCTCTGCACAAGGCGGGCAGGTCGGGCAAAACCTTGCAGCGTGCTCTGTCATCGCTGCGGGCGTTGTTTCGCTTCGCAGGAGAACAAAACCCATCCTTGGGTAATCCGGCAGCAGATGTGCGAGCACCCAAGACAGAGCGCCGACTGCCCAAAAGTATTGATCCCGACAATATCGGCGTCTTATTCCAGACCGATGACGACGATCCCTTGCAGGTCCGTGATCGCGCCATTGCTGAACTGTTTTACTCTGCAGGTCTGCGATTATCAGAACTGGTGGCGGCAAACATCGGTGATGTCGACCCTAGTGAGGGCCTTATTACCGTTGTGGGCAAAGGACGCAAAACACGTACCGTGCCCGTCGGCAAATTAGCGCTGCAAGCACTGGGGCAATGGCTCGCATTACGACCATTATCCGAGGCCACGCTGACACCCCAATCGCCATTGTTCGTCTCCCAGCGGGGCAAGCGACTCAGCGCTCGCTCGGTGCAGGATCGATTGAAACAACTGGCCATTCGCTCGGGGCTAAGTGGCGATCTCCACCCCCATATGTTGCGCCACAGCTTTGCCAGCCACTTGCTACAGAGCAGTGGCGACCTGCGCGCCGTGCAAGAGTTACTGGGCCATGCCAACATCAGTACCACCCAGGTGTACACCCACCTGGATTATCAACATTTGGCCAGGGTCTATGACGCCGCCCATCCCCGGGCCCAACGACGACATGGACAACATGAGAGCGACGACTAATGACCGATTCTTTCCCGATGGCCGACGCTTTGAAAGCCGCTCCAGTCGGCCCCTTGCAACTAATTACCTTCGATTTGGACGATACCCTGTGGGATGTGCGACCTGCGC
Organism: uncultured Halieaceae bacterium; assembly: GCA_913057135.1. Taxonomy (GTDB): domain Bacteria; phylum Pseudomonadota; class Gammaproteobacteria; order Pseudomonadales; family Halieaceae; genus Luminiphilus. Next base: position 6,680 of record CAJXNM010000018.1, on the reverse strand, counting down.
TCATTAAGGCGGAGCAAGCCCAGAACGATTGGCTATTGCAGCATTACCCGAGGCTTGCACCGTTACTGGTACCAGAAACATTGCTACAACGAAAGCAAACACTGGCCAAGACACAACCCGCGCTGCGCCATAATATCAGCTTGTTCCGCCAAACCCTGCTGAAACAACTAATGCTGGAGCTGGGACTAGGTGATGAGGAAGCCACGCAGAGTGCCATGGCGGCCTTCGAGGCCTTTTTAAGCAAGCGCAATGAGGTGGCTATCTTTGAATCAGCGCCCACGGTACTGGCGTTGTTGGCTGAACGCTACACCCTAGCGGCACTTACCAATGGCAACGCCGATGTTTTTCAAACACCCCTGGGACACTACTTTTCGTTTGCCTTAAGAGCCGAAGATGTGGGGGCTGCAAAGCCTGAACCGCACATGTTTCACCGGGCACTAGAAAAAGCAGGGGTAACCCCAGAGGCCTGTCTACACGTGGGCGATAATCACGATCACGATATTGAGGGGGCAGCACGGGCGGGGGTGGCGTCGGTATGGCTTGCAGAGCCGGAAAGCACGAGTGACATCGCCAACGCGATTATTCACTGCCTGTCAGAGTTACCCGCCCTGTTAGACGCTTGGTCAATAACTGCTAATGACCGCTAGATAGCGTCTGCGCCGGTTTCACCGGTACGAATGCGAATAACTTGCTCAAGATCGGCAACGAAGATTTTACCGTCGCCGATTTTACCCGTGCCGGCGGCAGCAATAATGGCCTCAATCACCCCGTCGAGCTGCGCATCATCGCAGGCAATCTCGAGTTTCAGCTTCGGTAAGAAATCGACCACGTATTCGGCACCCCGATAAAGTTCAGTGTGCCCGCGCTGGCGGCCAAACCCTTTCACTTCAGTGACCGTGACACCGTGAACGCCAACATCCGATAGGGCGGTACGGACATCGTCCATCTTAAAGGGCTTGATAATGGCGGTAACGAGTTTCATCAGTAGGTCCCAGCGTTAGGCGTTCAAACAAGACATCGGAAGAGTAGGGGATATGCAACCCCATTGGCAATGGCTGAGCCCCATCGACTGGCCGTTGTCGGAATTGAGCGAAAAAAAAAGGGGCCCTGAGGCCCCAAGCACACTCCAGAGGAGAGGGTTTACTGCGTAAATTCTGGGTAGGCTTCCATACCGCACTCGGCGACGTCGGAACCTTCGAACTCTTCCTCTTCGCTGACGCGAAGACCCATAACCGCTTTGATGATGCCGAAGACAATCAGAGAGGCGGCGAATACCCAACCGAAGATGGTCAGTGCACCAATGATTTGACCTGAGAAGCTAGCATCGCCGTTCGTCACGGGTACCAGTAACAGACCCAAAAGACCCACAACGCCGTGCACAGAAATAGCACCCACAGGATCGTCAATCTTCATCTTGTCGAGGGTGACGATGGAGAACACCACCAATACACCGCCCAAGGCACCGAAGATTGTCGCTTGCAGGGCAGACGGTGTGTCAGGACCGGCGGTGATAGCGACCAAACCTGCCAAACAGCCGTTCAGGGCCATCGTGAGATCTGATTTGCCGAACATCATGCGAGCAGTGATCAAAGCGGCAATACAACCACCGGCGGCCGCCGCGTTGGTATTCATAAACACTACCGCTACCGCGTTGGCTGACTCTACAGAGGCTGTGGCCAGTACCGAACCACCGTTGAAACCAAACCAGCCCAACCACAGGATGAAGGTACCCAAGGTTGCCAGCGGCAAGTTGGCGCCGGGGAAGGCGTTGATCTGCCCGTTCGGACCGTATTTGCCTTTGCGAGCACCGACTAGCATGACACCTGCTAAGGCGGCGGCGGCACCTGCCATATGGACAATGCCCGAACCTGCGAAGTCGAGGAATCCAAGGTCGCCCAGGTTGTAGATGCCAAAGACATCGTTACCACCCCAGGTCCAGCTACCTTCCATGGGGTAGATGAATCCAGTCATCACCACCGCGAAGGCGAGGAAGGCAAACAGCTTCATACGCTCGGCCACGGCGCCCGAAACGATAGACATGGCAGTTGCCACGAACACCACTTGGAAGAAGAAATCCGCTGATGGGGCGTAGGTAGCCGGTTCTTCTGCCCCGGCGACACCATCGCCAGTAATGGAGCTGAGTAAAATATCACCGCCGTACATGATGGCGTAGCCACAAATCATGTACATGGTGCAGGCGATCGCAAACAAGGTAACGTTTTTGGTAAGAATTTCGACGGTGTTCTTACTTCGCACAAGGCCTGCCTCGAGCATGGCAAAGCCTGCGGCCATCCACATGACGAGGGCGCCGCACACCAGGAAGTAGAAGGTGTCGAGAGCGTACTGCAACTGAAAAATTTCGTTCTCCATGACGGGTTCTTGCTCCTGTGACGGTTTTAGATGGCCGCTTCGCCGGACTCGCCGGTACGAATGCGAATGACGTGCTCAAGGGAGGTGACAAAAATCTTGCCATCACCAATCTTGCCGGTTTGCGCTGCACCAGTGATGGCCTCGATGGTTTGATCAACCAGATCGGCTTTCACAGCAACTTCCAATTTGATCTTGGGCAGGAAATCCACCACGTACTCTGCACCTCGGTAGAGCTCGGTATGGCCCTTTTGACGGCCAAAGCCCTTAACTTCACTCACCGTAATGCCTTGAACGCCAATCTGTGACAGAGCTTCACGGACGTCATCGAGCTTGAACGGTTTGATTACAGCGGTAATCAGCTTCATAGGTTCCTCCGGTAATAAATCGCGAAGCGTTCCACTGTCCGAATCGGCTTCGCGCTGAAACGCGACAGACTGCTTCCGCATGGCTCATTTGCGAAGTTCGGGCCAAGGGCTTTTTTATGTATTGAAAACAGTTGCTTAGCGAATATAAGCAGAGAGCAGTGGCAATCTATGGATTGTTGGCAAGGGCATGGCGCACCATACTGGTGCAATAATGCCCAATAGCTGGGCGAGTTTTAGGCGCCGATGATGTAGGGTTTAAGGGAGACCCTGAGGTACATTGACACGCACTCTCCAAGACGAGCTTATAACCCCATGCATGACAAGCACGACAGCTTCGATGACCACGACAAATCCAACCAACGCAGTGGCTCGGGTGGATTGGGCGATTTATTCGATCGCATACGTCAAGACGAGAAGGTTCTGCGCGACCAGCTCGATCGCAACGCCCGGGCCCTTGCCCAATCGGCGCTGAGCAAACTGGACGTTGTCAGCCGAGCCGAATTCGATGCCCAGGCAGCCGTTCTGCAACGAACGCGGGCGCGGGTACAGGAACTCGAGGCTGAATTAGAGCGACTCACCGAACTCGTCGATCGCCATCTGAGCTAGATCAATGGGTCAAAGAGGTGGTCGGGATGACCGCCGCATTTGTTCAAGGATGAACTATGTCTACCGCAACTGTGTTGTCGCGGGCCAGCGCTGGCCTGCAAGCACCCGAAGTTCGGGTGGAGGTGCACCTCAGCCCCGGCCTACCGGGCTTTACGATTGTGGGCCTACCCGAAAGCACCGTTCGTGAGGCCCGAGAACGGGTGCGCAGTGCGCTGATAACCTCGTATTTTGAGTGGCCAGACCACCGCATTACCGTCAGCTTAGCCCCAGCTGAGATCCGCAAGGGCGGCGGGCGCTTTGACCTACCTATCGCCCTTGGTTTACTCACTGCCAGTGGCCAACTAACTCCCCAAGCCACCGCTAACCGGGAATGCTATGGTGAGTTGGGACTCGACGGCTCGCTTCGACCCACCGCCGGTATGCTCGCTGCCGTACAAGCCGCCACGGCGCAGCAGCGGGTCTGTGCCCTTCCCGCCACGGGGGCGAATACCTTGGCTCAATTGCCCGGCAGTCGGCTTATTGCGGCGCCAGACCTTCTGACGCTCTGCGCCGAGCTGAAAAGCAAAACACCCGCGGTCTTGAGTGGCTCATCCCTACCCGATCAATCAGGCTCTTACCCGGACTTCTGCGACATTCAGGGCCAAGTGGCGGCAAAACGGGCATTAGAAATTGCCGCAAGCGGCGGTCACCACCTACTCATGACAGGCCCCCCCGGTGCCGGAAAAACCCTGTTGGCATCGGCGATGCCCAGCATCTTACCCACCTGTACACCCCAAGCATTACTTGAACAGTGGCTTATCCGCGATGTGCTGGGATTGGAGCCGACCTGGTGCCGCCCATTTCGCGCACCGCATCATTCGGCCACCGGCGCCGCCTTGATTGGCGGGGGCGCCAATGCTCATCCCGGGGAAGTTTCATTGGCACACCAAGGCATTTTATTTCTCGATGAACTGCCCGAGTTCTCACCCCGGGTCCTCGACCTATTGCGTCAACCCATGGAACAGGGAACCGTGACCATAGCGCGGGCGCGCGGAGCAAATACCTACCCTGCTCGCTTTCAACTGATTGCCGCCATGAATCCCTGCCCCTGTGGCAACGCCGGCCAACAGGAGCCGCCCTGCCGCTGCAGCTCGGAACTGGTCAGTCGCTATCAGAATCGTGTGTCAGGTCCACTTATGGACAGGATTGATATTCATATTGGGCTGGAGCGCCAGCAAACCGCTGCGCTTCTTACACACCAAGCTCAGGGGGAGCACTCGGCCGCAATTAAAGCGCGGGTTGCCAGCAGCTGGCAGCGGCAATGGGACAGGCAGGGCTGCTTGAACGCCCATCTAGACGCCCGGGCCTTGCTTTTGCACTGCTCCCTGGAGACGCCGGTGCGGCAGTGGTTCGAGGATGCCTGCGACCGGCTTCAGCTATCGGCCAGAAGCGTGCACCGTACCCTGAAGGTAGCACGCACACTCGCCGACCTGGCCGAAGCAGCTGTGGTGGGTGAAAATCACCTGCTCGAGGGCTTAAGTTATCGACCGCGCCCGCACGACAAGTAGCTGACCACCAAGGCAACGAATCGGGGGCTAATTAACTGCCCCGAGACGACTTATTTGCTGTTGTCGACCATGTAATCGACGGCGGCGTAGATTTCCTCGTCGGAGCAATCGCCGCAACCGCCCTTGGCGATCATACCGGTGCCAGCCACGCCGTTTACACCACTGGCATACAAGGCATCCATGCCCTTATCGATACGTGCAGCCCAAGCGGCGGCATCGCCCACTTTCGGGGCACCGGCGGCACCGGTAGCGTGGCAGGCCATGCAAGCACCGTTGTAGACATCTTCACCTGAACGGGGGCCACTCGCCGCTGCCGTAGCGCCAGCACCGGCACAGGCTTCGTCACCCACGACACAGGCTTGGCTGTAGGATTGAATTCGAGCCTCTATCTCCGCCCGCTGCTCTTTTGACAGGTCAGCAGCGAAGGCGGCAGAGGCCACCAGAGCAAGAACAAAAGCGAAAATACGCATGAGTCATCTCCTTTGGAAGTGGCGCGGAGTATAGCGGTCCGTGACGCTTGGGAAAACTGCCCGCACTCCAGCGCCCGAATGATGTCGACCATAGATAAGGACCATGGGACCTAGAACCGGGCTCTGGGCGTGTGTTATCCCTGTTAGCTCTGCTAAATTGTAGTGCGTCAGATGTCTTTACAAGGCTAACAACAACGATCCCGTAAATTACGTAAATTAATTGCTGGCGGCGGTTCGCCCGCACTTACATAGCACGACTTATTTATCGGCACTCACTCACCCGCACACACCAGAGGCTGTGTTAACCATGAAGCTCTACACCTACGATCCAGCACCTAACCCTGCACGACTCAAAATGTTTCTCGATTACAAAGACATTCACATCGAGACCCAACAAATTGACATGGCTAAATTAGAGCAACACAGCGAAGCCTATCTGTCGGTCGTACCCGAGGCCACTGTGCCCGTGTTGGTGTTAGAGGATGGCACCCGAATCACCGAGGTCATTGCCATTGCCAACTATCTCGAGTCTTTGTTTCCCGAAAGGCCGCTACTAGGGGTCACCGCGCTCGAAAAAGCCATGGTGCTGAACTGGACCCATCGTTTGTTTCAACTGGTATTCATGGCCGCTGCTGAAGCGTTCCGCAATAGCCACCCACAATTTAAGGATCGCGCCCTGCCTGGGGTTAAGCCAGTAGCGCAAATTGCCGCATTGGCCGAGCGAGGCCAAGATAGGCTTCGCTACGGCTTTGAGGTGCTCAACGATGAGTTGGCAAACCGTGATTGGATAGCCGGCAGCAGTTTCTCATTCGCCGATATTGATTTGCTGGCGCTGTGGGTATTCGCAGGCTGGGGCGCACGTATGCAGCCCGATGAAAGCCTGACCCATCTGCACGCTTGGCACAGCCGAGCTCAGGCAGCACTAGCAGCACCGGCCTAAACCCAAAGGGCAATGACAGGGCACCACCGCTTCGGTTCTAAGACCTGCCTGTGGGCATTTGCGATACTCGGGGCAGCTGCACTATGGGGGTGCGCAGAACCCAGCAAAGGCCCCAGCCTGCTTGATGATTACACAAGCAGGCTGGGCCGAGCACTGGATACATCGGGGGTTGAGGCGCCACTGGTGGCACCGCCGCGTATCAATGACGCCGATTTGGCCGCGCTGCCGATCGCCTCAAGTGATCTGGGCATGCTGGATTTTCTAGCCCTGTCGGGCTGCGAGCTGCAGGTGAATATTGGCCGCCGCAACAGCAGCCTCGGGCGCAATGCATCGGCATCCCAGCAACTGCTGCTCGATGTGGAATTTTTGGCACTGGTACCCC
>CAJXNM010000017.1 GCA_913057135.1 uncultured Halieaceae bacterium | reverse complement strand
TCAGCCGTCTCTATCTCAAAAACGGGATTCAAATCCGGTCCCGCTGTGAACAGGCGATTGGTCCTCAGGCGGCCCTTCGCCCCCCATATTTCCACGCCACACTGATAATAGTGATCAAATCCAAACGCAACGTGTGCCAAAATACCTGAGTCTCGGCTTGTGAGACATCCGCTCCCGTATATGTCTACTTCAGAAACGTCAGATGCGAGCAGGGAGGCTGTAGTTACCTCTACCTTCTTTCCGAGTAGTAGAGTTGCCACTTTAATGGTGTAAGCGCCTGCATCGAGGAGTGCTCCCCCCCCCAACTTTTTTTGATAGCGAATGTTGTCTTCGTTCGTAAAAGGGGGAAAACCAAAAAAACATCGTATTGCACGGATGGCACCAATGCGGCTTTCGGAGCCTTCGTCCAGCCCCAGCAATCTGCGTAACTCCTGAAACTGGGAGTGGAATCTGAATTGAAAGTTTTCCATGAGGGCGAGATTTCGCTTTTCGGCTAAGTGCACCATCTCAGCGACCTCTTTGACAGTGCAGCCTAATGACTTTTCACAAAGCACATGTTTACCCACGCTCAAAGCCTTCATTACCCACTCATAATGCAAACCGTTAGGCAGGGGTATATATACCGCATCTATCGATGCATCCTGCAGCAGCGTATCGTAACTATCGTAAGCTGGGCATCCGTATTGACAAGCAACCATTTGAGCGGCTTTCATAGAACGACTGCCCACACCAGCGATTCGGAAATGCTCCGGCAGGGAGGCCAGTGCTGGGAGAACCGACCGCTGCGCGATGTGTGCAGTGCCAAGGATCCCAATGTTTCTCACTGTCTTTTCTGTCACTGACGATACCTATTAAATGATTTAGGGTCACACCGCAGGTGGTTCTGAGGGGGTATCCTGTCCCTCCCAGCAAGACTTGCCATAACCTCCTAAATCTCGGTTGGGATAAGGTTCTCGCCGAAATCAAAGCCGCGCAACCCGCTTTGAATGCAAAAATTAATTCCAGACCTGTTCGTTAATCTTGAGTTAAACCACTCGACGCTTTTATTAATATCTTATTAGCTCGCGCTTTATAGGTACTGTGCAGGGGCGCCTATGCGCATGCCGAGTGACGCTCCACTCTTGATGGTAACGACAACTGCGCTCCTTCAGACGTGCGATGAATCCATGCGTACCCCACTATGTGCAGCCTGCAGTAGCACACGCAACTGCTGAACGGCTTCTTGGTCAACCGTACCCGTCTGCTTCAGGTCTTCATTGAATCGGCGTGCGGCATCTGATAGTTGGTTGTGAGAGGCAATGGCTGCACTTCCGACCAGTCGATGGCTCGCAGATAGTGCACGCTGCACATCGCCATCAATCAATGACTCAGCTAAGGCCTCGTCCACTGCCTCAACGGTCGATTGAAAGCCGCGTAGCAGTTCACCTTGAAGTTCTGGTGGCAACAGTTCAACGTAGTCGCGGTAATCCTCTGGTGCGCTCTCGGGCAACCTTCCGGGGCCTCCGCCAAGTGCATCCACAAGCTGCGAGACGGAATAGGGCTTGGTTAGCAACGCATCAAAGCCGTGCCACCACGCTTGATCATGCGCTTCGGATCTGACATCTGCAGTCACCAGTACAAAACGGGTGGCGCCGTCTCCGCCAGAACACTGGGCACGGAGTTCTTTTAGGGAGGCGAGGCCATCACCATCGGGTAGTTGGCGATCTAAGAGCACAGTGTCAAATTGGCTCTGTCCCATGATGAGCCGGCACTCGTGCAATGTTTTCGCAGTAGTGACCGTGTGCCCAAGCGCCGACAGCAGCGCGCTACCAATCAGCTGATTCTCAGTAACGTCTTCCACAAGCAGAACACGCTGCTTTGGTGTAACCGCTGGTAGCTCAGGTGCTTGTATTTGTCCTTTGTTGCAAATCTCGACCGGCAGGGTCACCGTCACTTGGGTGCCGCTGCCGAGCTTGCTGCTGATGGCTATCTCACCTTGAAGCACCCGCACAAGCTCTTGCACTACCGTGAAGCCATACCCCTTCATCTCTCCGTCAAGCAATGCGGCTATTGCCTCGGACTCCAGCCCGCATCCGTTATCTTCAACCTCTATCCGGAGGCACGGCTCTGTGGCACCCTCGGCACTGAGTGCGAGTTTAGCGACCACATGACCACCTGAAGGTGTGGCAGAGATGCCGTTACTCACGAGATTTACGAGCACCCGCGCTAAGTACCGCCGGTTCGAGACTACCTCATGAGAGTCAGCTTCGGTGCGAATTTCCAGCGTCACCTCCGCATCGCGAGCACGCTGTCGCAACAGCTCATCAACATCCTGTGCCAGATCGGTAAGGAGAAAACGGTTGGAGATAGATCGCTCCGCGCCTCGTTCAAGACGCTCATAAAGTGTAAGGTCTTCGACGATGTCTAGCATGTAATGAGATGCCCGCTGCAGCATTCGCCGCTGTTGCGCCTCGGCCAGTATGTTACTGTCGAACTCAGCAAGCTGCGCAAGGCCGACGACCGTCGTGAGCGGTGTACGGAGATCGTGAGACACCGCCACCATGAGTCGCTCCTGAAGACGTGCAAGTTTCTCGGCGCGCAGCCTGTTCTCCTCGGCCTGAAGCGTCCGCCGACGCACAGTTCGCTCGAGCTCTCTCTTCACCTCCACGTCCCTTAGGCGCTGCGACTCCTGTATACGGCGCCGCTCACTCACTGTCTCCCACAGCCGGGACCCAAGTAGTATGAGGCCCAGAAACGTCGTGAGTAGCGGTAACAATCTAACGAGGTTCCACTCGAGCACCGGCGGCAGGGCTCTACCAATCCACGGTATGCTAGTAAGGCCCGCTGTGGCGAGCGGGAGAAGTATCGCAAGGCTATTTAACGCCGATCGGTGGCCACATCTGTAAAGTGAAATAAGCACCCAAAAATAAGCGCCTGCCACCAACAATATGACGCCATTCGCAAGCTGCAAGAACCAGCGCCCCAAGCCAATGTTCAGGCTCAGGGCAGGGCCAACCAGCCATAGGAATAGCAACCCGTAAACGGAAGAGCGGAGCACGACTTCGGTGCGGGGTAGCAGGATGGCTACAGGGAAGGCAGAACGCAGCACGCCGAGAGCGCCGATGGCAATGGGAAGCGTGTACACAGGGTTCAGCGAGGCCAAGTGCCCACGCATGCTTTCAAGCCATCTCACCGGAGCTACACCAGCCCGCAGGGACACATAACACGCAATTCCGGCGACCACCAGAGCGAGCCACGCCGGTGACGGCTCCCGCAGCACGATGGCAGATACTAGAAGCAATCCTAGACACGTGCTGAGGGCACCCAGCGCCAGCACTGCAACAAGCCGTTCTCGCTCCATGTGAGCGGTGTAGGCATCCGCTTCCCAAAGGCGCAATTCCCGAGGCATCGCTGCCTCAGCAACTAGACGCAGGTACAGCCGCTCACCAGCCAACTGCCGAGTTGCGAGTGGAAAAGCCTGCGGCGAAAAATATCCAGCTCGGGTAAATGGTGTGAGTGCCAACACACCGCCATCGGGACCGACGAGGAAGGCATCCACACTCTTGATCCACCACGGACCGGCTTCAAGAATGGAACTCTCGTAAAATGCCAGATCTGAAGCGTCCCAGCGCAGCCACAGCGCCCCGCTGACATACTGAGAGCGGAGACCCGCGTTGGTGAAGCCTACGCCATCGATAGAACCCTCTACAACGCGGTCTATTGTCAACGTGCCATGATCGTCATAAAGCAAGTCAGCCGAGGTGAGGGCCAGCGTGTGCACTTCGTTTTCCGAGGCGGCCACCGCAACACACCAGCAAGACAACCAAAGTGCCATCGACAGAGCACCGGGCCCTCTCTTCGCCAAGGGCTCCATCATCAATCACCGCGCAACTCTGCGTAGTATCCCAAACTCGCCACGGATACGATCTGTATAACTCGGAACGCTGGTCCGCCGCGGAACTTCGCGCGCAACCGCGAGATAAGGACCGATACAGAGCGTGAGTTACCCACGTCGCTGGCTACCGCGTCAGCGAGGACTTCTGTACTAACCACTGTACGACGGCGTAATAAACGGACGAGGATTTCTGTCTCGCCGGCAGTCAGGCGCAAGCTGTCACCATCTGCGGCAAAAAATTGCCGACGCGGCACATCAAGCACAAAGCCCTCCCAGCGAGTGAGGCCCAAATCAGAAGTTGAAGATTCAGGGGTAACGACGGCACGCCTAACCCGCAAGACGAGTTCATCCGGATGAAAGGGCTTGACTATGTAATCCACCGCCCCGGAGCGAAGACCGTGAGCCCGTTGTTCAGGTTCACCGCAAACGGTCATGATTAGCGCGGTCTGACTCGGACGCAATTCCCTCAGTAGGTCCAAACCATCGCCGTCTGGCAGCCCCAGGTCGAGTAGCATCACTTGAAACTGCCAGACCGACATTGCATGTCGCGCTTCCGCGTAATCCGCCGCAGAGGCTACCCGAAAACCGGCCTCGCGTAAGACGGCCTCGCACAGGTACTTGTTCGCAAAGTCATCTTCAACGATGAGTACATCACACTCGCCGGGTTGAGCGCTATTTATTGATCGATTGAGCATGGTGTAGAGTTTAATGTGTCACGCCCTCACGCGCATTAACAGACTGTTAACAAGCGTTACGCATCGCGGCGATCTTAGCGACCAGTGCAGAATTCAGCCTGCCGTTGCATGAAGCCGGATACTGTGCCATGTAGCGAGGCGCTGAGACGGGGAACTCACGTCGCAAGCCCCCTCTGTGATACGTTGATAGATCGCTTGGGCATCCATATCCTCAATCTTTGTAGATCAAGTTCAAGTCTTGTTTGCTCGCGTAGTTGAACAGCGCCTAGGAACATAAATTCCAACCCCTAGTGAACAGTTGACTCCACGACGACCGTCACGCACCGAAGCAATCAAAACATCGGCTTACCGCTGTCGCAGCGGTTCTAAATCACTCACTCTCTCGTTCGCCAATGCGCTCCGAACCCGAAATTATCAACTTTCCAAGTTCAACGACGGCCTCACCAACCCGTCGCCAATAAAGCCGCGATACATCAAGATCTCGAGTGTTGGACAACCAAGCAGAAGCCTTAAACGCAAAGCGATTATGCTTTTCATTCCACAACTTGAACACCTCCTGGATGGGAGCCGGATAAAGGGTCACACGCAAAAGCTTTCCAAAGCTCAACACCCCAGCAGCCAGATCGATGGAACGGATCTGATACTCCGCATGACCATCAATGTTGACCGGTGCACCCTCTGTCAGAAGCGATCTCTGAGGGCCCTTTGACGCCTGTGATAGCGATGTCGATGAATCTTTGATACGCGGCGCGATCAAATTACCGTGGGCATCTGGAACCAATGCCCCTCCGGTTACTTCAATAAATTCTTCACTGTAGCTTCCAGGTCGGAGCCGCTGTCTATGGTGATCGATCAAAGCCCGCTGTTCAGCGGAAAGCTTGCTCTCGAGAAATTGTTGATAAGCCGGGTTATCGGCACGTATTTTGTCGCAATACGCTAGTATCTCAGGGGATATGACAGGCAGTCCTGAAGAGTGAAATGTAAGTTTTTCAAGATTCAACAAACGTTTGATCATCGCCCGTGACCGTTTCACGCATTGCTGCTTGTAGGCTCGCTCGAGGAACTCTCTGAGAGCTGCCTCACTCTGCCCAGGATCAAGATTCCTCGTCTCCGGCAGCGGCATCTGACTCAACAGGGCCTGCTCAAGTGCCGCCACGCTGAGTATGACGCCATCCGCAGGGTGATTTGGCGGCGTATTTACGAGTGCTCCTCCAGTGAACCTCCCAACAAAAAATCTCAAGTGGGTTGACACTTCCTCAAGCGCATTACATGCCTCCCTGCCCTCGACCAGGGACATGCCTGCCACCATCAAATTGATAGTGACAAACTTTGAGGGATCGCTAACGGCCTCATCCCCAGACGAAGCACGGTTGTCACCCACTCTACTCTCTCTTGGTCGAACGCTGCTGTACCGCTCGTAAATTTCAATATTGTCAGCGAGGTATGAAGAATCTCCATCGCCCCAAATCCATTCATCTCGATCCATATCCTCACCTAATTAAATTCGGGGCACAGTCGTGCCAACGCTCTCGAGCGCAAAAATTTGAACACAGAGTTGGGGGATCAATTTCGCGTAGAAAGACTCGCACAGCATCGGTGCTATGCCTCGCGAAACCATGAGGTTGGGATGTGTTGATTCACTACAGCGCAACAACTGCTGCACAACAGGTGATTGAAGCTAATCAACAATCGACAAACGACCTTAGAGATATTTCAAGGATTAATGGACGAGCAGCACCGATCGATTGCAGCGCGACATAAGCTGACTTCGACTAAAAGCGCTAGACAAAGAGGGTTCAAAGTCGCTTTCGACTGGCATAGCAACATACCGTGCCATAGTCGGGCAAGATATGGAGCTTTTGGGGGCCTAGGCGTATGGCGCTAGGGGGGTTACAAGCCCTCGAGTGACTTGAATTTATGTGGAAGGTGGTGATGAGCCACCCGGCCTACTTACATCCATAGCGGCCTTTTTATCTGTCAGCTAATCCAACGCATGACAAACGTATGCATGAAGCAGCCCAACCGACGAGCACCAAAATATCGCATCCACAGAGAATAGCAAGCCAGCATTACAACTCATTACTGAGCCGCTTAGTCGCAAACAAGACTAGCTGGATGCTTGCGTCAGCCTCAATCTAGGCTGCGGCCAAGATCCGGCATGTAATGGGTCTCCACAGTACAGAGCCCAAAGATTTGAGCTCTTCAATGAACTATGGCAAACCGGCTCGAGTTACCTGACTGGCTGGTCACCAACAAAAAATACAAGAGCCGTGTTACCTCGTGGAGAAATATTGAAACCCTTCCTTCCAACCAACGAGCGATACCTAGTGCACCTGCCCCACCCCAGGAAAGTAATACTCTCGAATAGCCTCAGCACCAGCGTCCAACCGTGCCGACCGAAAGCGCTCAGTAATCGCCTCGTGGCAATCTGGACAGATCAGCACAATGTCAGACACCCTTTCGTTACCGAAGTCGTTGTAGTGCCGGTGGTGCGCCTCTAGTGGACGATCTTGGGTATCTACGGACCAGCACGTCGCACAATACACGTCACCACTGCTATCTCTTTGCAGCAGCCGACGGGCAGCACGAACAGCGGCCAGATGCTTCTTATTCGGGTGATCGCGAAAAGGTCGTCGGACCGTGTGACCGTCGATTCGAGTAACCGGCGATACGCGATGAGGGTTGAATGGAATTTGTTCAATCATGAGCGCTCACCTGTTCTTGAATTAGTCTGCTCGTTGATAGTGATACGACTTCGCAACATCCGATCCATGGCACTGCCATCATTGCGGGTTAGATTGGGTACATAACGCGAATAAACGCGAAACAGCATTTCTGTCGAGGTGTGGCCCAGCTGGCGTGCAATCCACTCTGGGTTCTCTCCAGCGGCCAGCCATAGGGTTGCAGCGGTGTGACGACACTCGTACGGTCGCCGTCGTTTGATCGCGAGATATCGCAGTAGCGGGTCCCACACTCTTTGGGTGAAGTTGTGTGCATCAACAGGTCCACCACCGGGGGCGCAGAACACATAGCGCCCCTCCCCCGTTAGCTTCAATTGTTCGGCTAACGCAGACTTAACGACTGACGACATATCCACATCGCGTTGGGAGCCATCGGTTTTCAGGCCCTCAGTTCTGCCTTTGGAGAAGCTTTCGCGGATGAGCAACCGCTGTCCCTCAAAATCCACGTGCTCCCACTTGAGGCCATTGACCTCTCCCGTTCGCAAACCCGTGAAAAACCGGACGACCAGATAATTGCGATAATCGCCGCGCACCGTATCAACGATCTGCTGAACCTCCTCAAGGGTGAACGGCTGAATGTCGGGTCTACGCTGTTTTAGGCGCTTGATGGCTCGGGCTGGATTAGCGAGACCAAACTCTTCCGACGCAGCTTCTGTTATCAGCTTTAGCACGCCCATCACAGAGTTGATGGACTTCGCTGACAGTGTCGTCCCATCCTTTCGGATAGGACGACTCGCCAACTCGGCACGAAAATCCAACACCCTAGCCTTTGATATTTCCCCGATGCACATGGACCCAAAATGCGGCGTCAGGTGCTTATCGATATAGCCGCGATACAGCTCCTGGGTGCTTAGGCGAAGCGACACTTTATGTCGTGCCCACCATGCCTCCACAAAGTCAGAGAAATCAGGAAGGTTTTGGTCACGCTCCGAATCATTCTTTGACTCGGTGTTGAAGTGCTTAGCGCGGCTTCCCTCAGGGAAATAAGCGACGTAGTCAAAGGCACCCAACTCGATCTCAGCGCTCATACGCTTGGCAAGCGCGTTCATCCGCTTTCGATTGGCAGCATTGTCGGCGAGTAAGGTGTACTCCCTGCATCGCTTTCCCCTATACCAAAAGTCGAAGTACAGACGTCCCGTTTCGGGGCGCGTCCGAACCTTAACGATCACGTACAGCTCCCTTCGCCATTGGGATAGGATTGATGCGTAACATGTCACGCTCGATATGCTCCCAAATGTAAAAAATCTTCCTGCCGCCGAAAGGACGCACATAGTGCGTACCTTCGATCAACACGGAATCTTTCAGTCGGTCGCGAATAGTACGCGGGGAATACGGAAGCTTTTGGGCTAGCCCATCTGTAGTCAGATACGTCAGGTTGTTTTCCATGGCCATGACTCCTTGCGGCTCAACATTTACAATGAGGAAAACGTTTTGTCATGCCATGCGACTCAACGTCATCCTGAATGACATATTAGCGCAAGAAGACCTCCTGTCAATCTTTTTGTCGTTCTAGGTGACATTTATTTTTTAGGAACGACAGATGATCAAGTGCCACCTATCGAAATTAATGGGCGAAAACAAAATGAAAGTGATGGATGTAGCTCGTGAAACGGGACTCCATCGCAATACAATTACGTTGCTCTATAAGGAGACAGCAGCACGGGTTGAGCTAGAAGCCATAGATAAGCTGTGCAAACTTTTTGGCTGTGAAGTCGGAGATCTTTTGGAGTTTATCCCCGACCAATGAAGGGGGACGGGACGCCGTTTTTGTCCCAGAGCCTAGGTGTCAAAACGACTCCGATTTCACATGAGCCAAGAGGAGAGGATTTTTAATACTGTCCCTAATGTGTCCCAAATGTGTCCCAGACGGACGTAGCTGGCTTTTGAGCAAAACACATTGGCAGATATTTTTTAGGGCATTCAAGAGGTTATCTGGCCCGCCCGGAGAGATTCGAACTCCCGACACCCAGGTTCGAAGCCTGGTGCTCTATCCAGCTGAGCTACGGGCGGAGGGCGTGCAGAGTAGAGACAGTCCCGCCCTTAGTCAAGAACTCCCGCCAAAAACTAAGGCTCATAAGACACCTGCATGGGGTCATCCAGCGCAATAGTCACTGGTTGAAAATGCTCGGGGCTAGGCTCGGAGTACAGAGTAACAGGGGCACGGGCATTACCCGGACCGCCCGGATTGTAGAACGGGGCGTACGGCGCTGTTCCCGGGATGTGTACAACGGCTATCCGCTCGGCTGCGGCACGATCACCGGCCAACACAATATCAATTTGATTGTCATGGTCTTCAATACAGCTGTCATCGTAGCTGCCTGCTGCATGCCAACCCGCACCAGCATCGCGAGCTAAGCGCTCTACTTCTTCGAGGGACAAAGTTGGTTCGCTCAAGCCGGGTACACCATTGATATCGGTAAATCCGAGTCCGGCAGCGAGAATCGCAGGTTCCTCTTGCCAGTAATCCGCATCGACCAAACGATCTGTCATTAATTGCTGATACTGGGGCGAAAAGGCATCGTCAGCACCGTCATCGTCAGACTCTGCCGCCGGCGTCGTATCGGCGATGGAGGCATCGCTATCCTGCGGGGCGTTGCTATCAGAGCAACCACCGATCATCAGGACAGTCAGCAAGGCAATAAGACTACCCGTCGGTGTTTTAACGCGCTTATTCACATCCAAGGGTGACACGTTCACGGAGCACACTTCATATAGACCGCCAACAACGTCGTCGGTTCACTGGTTGGATTAAAACCATAGTGAGGCACGTGCATGGCCTCCATAAGGGCCTCGCCTTCTTTGTAGGTGCGTGTAACGCCCTCTCCGTCCGCACCTGCACCGTTGTCATAGGTCACCGAAATCTCACCGGATAGCACATACGCAAACAAGGGCGTGACGTGTTGATGCTCCTCACCGACCTGTCCCGGGGCCATGGTTATCTTCACCGCTTGAATATCGGGTGTGCAATCTGGGTAGCTCATGGGGCGCCCGAGCACGTCGTTTGAACTATCGAGCAAAGTGATGGCGGGATAGTGTCCAGTAACCTCCACCTCAGTGCCCTTTACTTCAGAATCCGGCGCACTGTGAGCCAAGTGTGCCGCCAGAAACCAAAGACCAACCAGCACCAAGAGGGCCGACCATCGCTGCACAAAACCGCGTGCGTTAACCATTGCGACTACTCCAAACCATCCATGCCCAGACAACTAAACCAAAGGCGCAACAAAACAACCTCGGAACCCAAACGTCACGGCCCGCAACTAAGACCCAAGTTCGCCTCGATTACCTGGCGGTCGGCCTCGTCGGTGACGCCGTCTAGGTTAAAGTCATACCAACTCGACTGTCCGTCGTTACTGCTCGCCCAAAACGCCCAATTATCAAGGTCGTTGTCATCGACGATGCGATCAAGATTGCCATCACCGGGGCAATCTGCTTCACCGCTGAGTACCACCTGCAACTGAGCCTGCAGTTGTTCATAGTTATCGAGCGCCTCGGGGGACAGCCCTGCTACACCATTGGCTGCCAGCAAGTCATTAACCGCTAAGTTATCGAGATTAGCCGTTGGATCATCGGTGCCTGCGGTTAACTGGTAGAACTCCTCGGTGGTAACCAGAGCGCCACCTGCGGCGCAGTCGGGTCCCTGCAAGCTCATGAGTTTGTAGGCGTCATTACGAATGGCCGCTTGGGTCTCGGATAAGATATCGACCTCGGGCTGACCAGTGCTCGCAAAGTAGGCGTTAACCGCGCAACAGGAATCAAAGGACTGGCCTGCAACAACACCGCCCTCCCCGTACCAATCACCACCCTCGGACGCACAGACACCGGCCTGGGGGAAGAGCTGCAGACAAATACTTAAATCGTTGATGACACAGGGTGCCGGTGTCTCATTCTGAATATTGCGTCCAGAGTAGCTAAAGTTGAACGATCGTTGCGGTGGCGTATTAGCCGACTCTAAGTAGGGCATGAGGGGAGCAACGTCATGTCGTTGCGCTGCTTCTGCAGTCAGTTCCCGTCCTCCCAGGTGGGTGAACAGAGCATATAAGTCGATGATATTGGTCAACGCGTCGATGCGCCGTCCAGGCATGTCGATATTTGGTGCTGTCACAAGCATCGGTATCCAGATACCACCCTGATAGACGGTCGCTTTGGCACGTAAGAGGCTAAACGGCGCTTTTACCGTTGTGCCCAAGCTGCCGTTGTCGCCGACAAATGCCACTACCGTGTTACTGGCGGGGTCGTATCGAAGGCCACCATCGGTACCTCGAATCATGACACCCGCAGCCTCAAGAAGCCGACCGAATTCAGCATCGATAGCGCTTACATTTTGATCCATTAGCGGTCGCACATCCCGCGTTTCAGTGCAATCAATACCCGATGACAGTGGCTCTGCCCCTGGGATCATGTCATCGGGAACCGGCTGCAGGGGCGCGTGGGCGGCGGAGAAACCCACAGTCAGCATCCAAGGCCGATCGCTGGTCTGTTGTTGCAGCCAGTTAATCGCCAAATCGGTCTCGAGGGCCGTACGGTGCTTGCGAGTACGCACATCATCAACCGCCACACGCCGCGCGCCCAATCGATCCGCCTCGATAAGCTCGGCGGTGTAGTAAGCGTTGTGTCGGCTAAAGTCGACATAGGCCGGCGCTTCGGCAGCACAGGACTGGTTAGGATCAAGAATGCCGCCGGCATCAAGACAGCGCTTACCCGCTGAACTCTGTTCGTTGTTGCCAATCTCTGTGCAAGCGCCATCGGCTGTGTAACAGGCACCGCTATCGGCGCCCAGAGGGTGCTGTGAGCTTTCAGGAATGAAACCACAGGTAAACGGTGCCGCGTCATCCGCAAGGTTACTAAGCCCGGCACGAACATCGATAGGACGGGGGCCTCCGTCGAGATAGCCGGCAAAATAATCCCAGCCGAGGCGCACCATGGTTTCATCACCCAAGGGATAGTTAGCCGGGTTAACATCCGATCCAGACGCATGAATCTTGCCCACATAACCGTTCACGTAACCCGATCGAGCGAGCACGTTCGGAAGGGAGTTCTCGTAGGGGGACATCTGCGAATTAGCCAAATCGACCGATACGATAGCCGTGTTGACGTTGGTTCGCGTCGGGTATTTACCGGTCATCAGTGCCACTCGGGTAGCAGAACAGGTTGGCATGGACCAGGTATTGGCAAAACGAACACCGTCGTTTGCGAGACTATCGATAGTAGGGACCGCTGGCGGATCAATGCCCCCAAAGCCGAATGACGCTAGCTGATCGACCCCGACATCATCAGCGACAACGAGGAGAATATTCGGTAAATCGGCCGAGGCCACAACGGCATTACAGCTGACAGAGGTTGCATCGACTTCGTCTGCGGCCAATACCCCATCACCATCCGCATCGATACCGCTTTGGACTTCGAAACCACCCGCCTCACATCGTTCATCCCCCTCCGCTAGTGGCGTCTGGACGATCAGCGAATTGAGCCCATCGCTGCCCGACGGACCGACAGCCCCGTCGGTGCCATCGTCACCACTACAAGCGGTAAGTAATAAGATAAGAGCAGCCAGCGTAAGTGGTGGCTTTGTAAGGGCTACGAACAGTCTAGGCATGGGGCAATCTCTTTGTTGTCGTTGGTAACGGCTATGACGCACGCGAAACCGGTATAAGCTGAGTGTAGGTCGAAACACGCCATTGATCGCGTTAATTTGGCCACACCACATAGTCATCACCCGGCTCCAAGGCCTGAGCCGGGGTTTTATCAATGCCCACGGGACCTTCAATGGTGTGGGGAAATAAGGGGGCTCTAGCATCCGCCCAGTGCGCATTCATTAAGCCCTCTAACGCCGTCACACGCTCTGGCAATTGGGCGCTCAGGTCCTGTTGCTCAGTGGGATCATCAGCCAGGTTGTAAAGCCGTTTAACATTCCTAGCGGTCTCCATCTGCAGTTTCCAATCCCCCGCCCGTACAGCTCGATAACTACCACTGGACCAATACAGAGCATTGTCGGGACGATGGATAACCCCAATGCCCGCCGCCGCACTTAGCAGGTTGACACCATCAATAATGCGGTCACTTGGCAAATCCGTCTCAGCGGCGGCCAACAGAGTGGGCATCACATCGATGTGTGCCACGGGTGTGCTGATCTCTGTACCTGCAGAGATACGCTCGGGCCAGCGCATGAACAGGGGTACCCGTAACCCGCCCTCGAACAGGGTGAGCTTCCAGCCTCGATACGGCGCGTTGATATCGTTCAGCCCCAAATAACCCGCCCCGCCATTGTCAGACGAAAAGACGATGAGGGTATTGTCGTCAATGCCTAGGCGCTCCAAGGTCGCCAGCAACCTGCCGACCGAGCGGTCGAGGGCGCGGATCATGGCTGCATAAACCCGCAACGTGTGGGGCTCAATCGCCCCGACCGCCTCATAATCTGCACGGGTGGCCTGCAGGGGGGTGTGCACCCCCCAATGTGCAAGGTAGAGAAAAAACGGCTGGGACGAGGGGGTTTCGATAAAACGAATGGCCTCATCGGTCCAGTAGTCGGTCAAGTAGCCCTTGGGCTCAAACCAATCACTGTTGTTGAAGGATGCGGCATAGCGCATTCGCGCCCATAAAAACTCCCCAATTGCATCAAACGGTACCCGGGCATTGACGACATCCGGATCATCCACCGGTAAATAAAGTCCACTTGCCATCAACAAACTGTCGTCAAAACCTTGGGATGTCGGTCTTGACTCAACACTTCGGCCTAAATGCCACTTACCAATATGACCTGTTCGATAGCCCGCCTGCTGCAACAACTCGGCAACGGTGACCTCGCTACCGGGTAAACCCTGCTCCTCAAAGCTAGGTTGATGTTGCGCCACCACCCCGTTTCGCTTCACCGGCGGCAACCCCAGTTCATCGTTATTGGAAAACAGCTCAATAATACGTCCCATGCCATCGGGGGTGGGGGTGAACTCAAATCCCGTGCGAGATGGGTAACGACCCGTCATCAGCATTGCCCGCGACGGCGCACAGGTGGCCGTGCCGGAGTATGCCTGCTCAAACACCGCACCCTCATAGGCCAGGCGATCGATATTGGGGGTGGGTACCCGCCCCTCCGCTACGCCGCCGCCAAAGGTGGACAGGTCATTGATGCCAAGGTCATCGACCAGTATGAAGAGAATATTGGGACCCTTGGATGCTTGATCTTGAGCAGACATCGCACCCTTAGCGGCTTGCCATTCAACAGCACGGTGCGCGCCAATGTCCGGCTGATTAACAACCGACAAAGCGTATAGTATCAATTGCTTATAAAACAATGCTAATGTAATTAATATTAAGCATATCGCGGCCAAGGCGGTTGCGAATCGTCGCTTCAAGGCAGTCATCAGCTAACACTCCCTGCGCTGTTTCGAGTCAATCGAGTCCGTCGCCTCACCAAAAATATGGCCAGCAGCAAACCCATAGCAACAAGGGCGACGATGCGCTCACCGTAGAAAGACCACTGCCTGCGCAAAATATTGGCCGTAATCGCCTCGTACACTTGATACCCCTCGGGTAAGGGTAGTACCGCCACCGCCTCGGCATAGGCCTCATAGCGCTGCATCAGTTCTGCTTTAACCTGAGGGAGCTGACGGGACAAATCGCTGGTCTCGCCGGGATCATCAATGGCATTGAACAAACGCCATTCACCGTCCCCGTGAGGTGCGAGTGCACGCACTAATTTAAAGGGCCCTCGATAAATCGCCACCTGACCCGAGGTCTCGGTTGCCCAGCTATCATGGGTCAGTCGAATCGGGGTTGGGTTGGGCCCCAGTAGTGGCAACAATGAGCGACCGCGAATACCCAGTGGATCGTCGAGTCTATCGGGGCTTGCATGACGCCATGAAGCATCGACGTCGTCAGCATCGGCCAGCGCCAACAGGGTTGGTGCAATGTCGGCGACCGTACTGAAGTCATTCACCCGACCGGCTTCCGGTAAGCCCGCTCCTGCCATAATAAGCGGTACACGGACACCACCCTCACCACTGTGGAACTTAAACAGATTGAGTGGACCTGCGGCGCCCTGAGCCCACTCTGGGCCAATAGCCACATAACTATCGCGCTCGCCCAATGTTGCCAAGTCGTTGTTGTAACCCTGCCATTGCAGCCAGTGCCGAGTCACCGTATTCCAGGGATCACCGCCCGCTGGGCCATTATCGGCGGTCACAACAAATACGGTGTTGTCCAACTGCCCTGTCTGCTCCAAATAGGCCACCAAGCGACCTAATTCCGCATCCATGGCCGCGAGCATACCCGCATTAACTGCCATACTCGCCTGGGCGAGTAACCTTTGAGACTCGTCCAGGCTTTCCCAGCGCCGAAGGCTACTTGGCCAAGGGCCAACTTCCGCATCAGCCGGGATGAGCCCCAATGTTTTCGCACGTTGCCAGCGTCGCACCCGTAATTGCTCCCAACCATCCGCATAGACAGCTTGATAGGGCTCGCTGAATGCCTTCGGCGCTGCCACCGGAATATGCAATGCCAAAAATCCAACGTAGGCGAAAAACGGTTGCGAGCGGGACTGCTCCATCGATCGCTGATCCATTGATAAATAGCGCAGCAACTGATCAATAATGAAGCGTGACGAGTAAAAATCCTCGGGAAGCTCAGCGGGTTCGCGACCGTCAAACCAGGGTGCCGATCGGTAGTAAGGTAAGTAAGAGCGTTGTCGCCAGTGATCGGCGCCGGACGCGTCCAGGGCAAAGGCACGCTCGAACCCCCGATCAATGGGCAACTCCCCAGGCCCCTGCCCTAAGTGCCACTTGCCCGACATATAGGTGCGGTAGCCACGTTCCCGTAGCAACTCGGCAATCGTGGGCACATCCTGAGGAATGGCCATGGTGTAGCCGGGTTTGTTGCGATGCTCGGCAGGCAATACCTCTCGAATCGTACCCACGCCCGCAAGGTGGTGATCGACACCGGTCAAGAGCGCGGCCCGCGACGGCGCACAAAAGGGTGTCGTGTGATGTTGTGTAAACATCACGCCGCGCTCCGCGAGTGCGTTAATGGTAGGGGTATCTGCCTCGCCGCCGTAGCTGCCAAAATCCATCCAGGCGGCATCATCGACCACCACCAACACAATATTCGGGCGCGCAGCTGCGGCGACAGGGGAACTGAGAAATGACAACACTGTCGCAGCTGCAACCGCCAGCACACAACCAGCATACGAACCTCGGGTCTTGGCCGAGTACCGTACTTTTTCCATGCCACCCATTCCCCAAGCTGTTCTTGTTATGCTGGCCCGAAGGCCCGACGACTGGCAGTCATCCAGCACATTAGGCATAGTGATGTGCCTCGTCAAACGCTGTTTTGGCATTGGCGGCTACTTAACGAGAGAGCAGGCATGTCGGTACCGCACCTCAGCGACGTCGCACCACTGAACATCGACTTTAGGTCGAAATCAGACTACGAAAAGCAGCTACAAACGCTACAAACCCGATTACTACACATACAGCAGGCACTCTTTCACGCGGGTGAGCGGGCGATTTTAGTGTTCGAGGGCACCGATGCCAGCGGCAAAGGGGGAGCCATTCGTCGCGCCACCGCACTGCTAGACCCTCGAGGCTTCCGGGTTCATGCCATTGGCGCACCGAACCCCGAGGAGCAAGGCCGCCACTACTTATGGCGGTTCTTTCGGCATTTGCCGCCACCGGGACGCATCGCACTTTTTGATCGGAGCTGGTATGGCCGAGTTCTGGTAGAGCGCGTGGAAGGACTTGCCAGCGACGATGCGTGGCAGCGTGCCTACAGGGAAATCACTGAATTTGAACGCTGGCTCACAGACGACGGTATCAAGCTCATCAAAATCTACTTGAGCATTGATCAAGAGGAGCAAAATAAGCGATTTGCCGAGCGACTTAGTAATCCACACAAATACTGGAAGCTCACCGAGGAAGACATCCGCAACCGTCGCCACTGGGACGAGTACGTGGAAGCGACCAACGACATGTTCGCCCAAACCCATCGACCCAATGCTCCGTGGCACGTACTGGATG
Source organism: uncultured Halieaceae bacterium (assembly GCA_913057135.1). GTDB lineage: Bacteria > Pseudomonadota > Gammaproteobacteria > Pseudomonadales > Halieaceae > Luminiphilus. The sequence goes on along the minus strand of CAJXNM010000017.1, from coordinate 41,890 downwards.
GACGCCACAAATGGAGCACGCGCATTGCCGTATTATCGCTCCTGACAGAGACACTCGCCGAGGGACTCGAGGTGGAGCCCCCAGCCATCGACGCCCAATTGTTGCATGAGGCCAGGGAAGCCCTGGGCGTCAAACTCACAACCAAGCTCCCCATCTCTGAAAGCAAACCCTGACAGTTAACAGCCATATCCATTAACGGCTATGCTCTGCAGGCCGATGACAACGAGGAGAACAGCGTCTTGACCCCCTTTCGCACACAAGTTGCCGGTGCCATCGGCAGCGTACTCGAGTGGTATGACTTCGCCATCTTTGGTTTTCTGGCGCCCTTTATGGGGCCCCTGTTTTTCCCCGACGAGGATCCCATCGTGGCCCTTATCCAGACCTACGGGGTGTTTGCCATTGGTTATTTAATGCGGCCACTCGGGGGCGTGTTGTTCGGCTACATCGCCGATCGGCTCGGTCGCACGAAAGCGTTGCGCTGGTCTATTGCCATGATCGCAGTGCCAACCGTGCTGGTCGGTTTGCTTCCCACCTATGACAACATTGGCGTCACAGCCGCTGTGCTGCTGATCGGCCTGCGCATGATTCAAGGCATTTCTGTCGGTGGCGAACTGGTCGCCTCTATTACATACCTCGTAGAGTCGGCGCCCGATAACCGGCGAGGACTGTACGGTAGCTGGGCGCTGTTTGGCGCTATCGGCGGCATCCTCTTGGGGTCGGCGGTGGTTGCTGTCACCGAGGAGCTTATCGACAGTCAAGCGATGGCCGACTACGGGTGGCGTATTCCCTTTTTACTCGGTGCTGTGATCTTTATTTTTGCTCGCTGGCTGCGTTCGAGTTTGCAGGCCGATAGCACTGCGGTTGTCAGCGACGAGCAAGCCCCCCTCACCAAGGTATTGACCCAACACTTAGGGGGCGTGATGCACCTGATGGCCAGCATGTTGCTCTACGCTGCTGGCTTCTATGTCCTATTTGTTTGGATGCCTACCTACCAATCGAAAATTATTCCCAATCCCATTGATCACGCTATGGAGGTCAATACCATCGGCATGGTGGCGCTGGTCTTACTGGTGCCTCTCGCTGGCTTGCTGGGGGATAAACTTGGTTTCAAACGCATAGCCTTATTGGGTATTGGCTTTACGGGTATCGTTGCTTACCCCCTGTTTTTCTGGATCGATACCGGCAGTTACGTGGGCGCGTTGGTGAGCAGTCTCATCTTTGCGCTTACTATTAGCTGGGTACAAGGTCCAATGCCGGCCCTACTGGTGCAAGTCTTTCCCAGCGATATCCGCAACACGGGCGTCGGTGTCGCCTACAACATCGCCGTGGGCGTGTTTGGGGGTACCGCACCTATGGTCTGCACCTGGGTCATTGATCAAACCGGCAATATAGCGGCGCCCGCCTACTACTTACTGGTACTCGCTGTTATCAGCTTTGCTGCACTTAGCACCTTGCGAGTCCGACAACATGACTGATGATGGCGGTCTAGTGGTAAAGCTATTAGCCGCGGCACTGATTTTCGTATTTGGTATCGCCGGTGCAGCTGCATCCCGATCCCTACAGGGTCGATCAGCCAGCGCTTGGCTGTCGGTAGGCAATTGCTTCGCTGGCGGTATTTTTATCGGTGCCGGCCTCATCCACACACTGGCGGATTCCGCCGGTTTATTCACCGACCTCTACCCCGATTTGGACTTTCCTGTCTGGGCAGCGCTCGCGGGCCTTGCCATCGTTCTCCTCATGTGGATCGACAAGAGCGCCAGTCGAGAATCCGGTGGTAGTGTCAGCGGTGCCACCTTGTTTTTGGTGCTATCCATTCACTCACTGCTTGCGGGCATGGCCCTTGGGGTTGAGGCACACCCGGCCCAGGCCATCGCAATTCTTATTGCCATACTGGCCCACAAGGGCAGTGCTGCTTTTGCCCTGGGTCTACGCAGTACAGACAGCCACTACTGGCGCCGGATGACCGCATTCGCGCTCATGACCCCCATCGGGGTTGTCTTGGGTTCGGTAATTACCCTGCTGTTACAGAGCCAATCGGAGCAGCGCTTTGAAGCGGTATTCGATGCCATTGCCGCGGGGACTTTCCTTTACGTGGCCTTGTCCGAGATTTTGCCCGGTGAGCTTAGGGATGCCAAACACATCAACCGCGCCATGCTCAGTACCGTTGCAGGCTTACTGCTAATGGCTGCGTTGGCGCTGTATACCTAATAAGGAGATTATCTTGAGCGACCAAGAACAGTATACGCCGCCTAAGGTCTGGCATTGGGACAGCGAAAACGGTGGCCGTTTCGCCAATATCAACCGACCCACAGCCGGTGCCCAGTTTGAGCGTGATCTGCCAAGAGGCGTGCATCCTCTGCAGCTTTACTCGGTGGCGACCCCCAATGGGGTGAAGGTTACGGTCATGCTCGAGGAACTGCTCGAACTGGGCATAGCTGAGGCTGAATATGACGCGTGGCTGATCAATATTCTCGAGGGTGATCAATTTAGCTCGGGCTTTGTGGCCGCCAATCCCAACTCAAAAATTCCCGCGCTCGTCGACCATAGCGGCGACACACCCCAGCGTGTGTTCGAGTCGGGCGCTATTTTGCTTCATCTGGCGCAGCGCTTTAATCAGTTCTTACCTGCGGATCCGGCGGAGCGCACAGAAGCACTGAACTGGCTGTTCTGGCTGCAGGGAGCGGCGCCCTATTTGGGCGGCGGATTTGGCCATTTCTACGCCTATGCGCCCACCAAGATGGCCTACCCCATCGATCGCTTTACCATGGAAGTAAAACGGCAACTCGACCTATTAGATAAGCGACTGGCTGACAATCGATTTCTGTCGGGCAAGCACTACAGCATTGCCGATATCGCCACCTGGCCCTGGTACGGTGCCCTCGCGAGGGGTCTGCTTTACGAGGCGGGTGAATTCCTGGACGTGGCCAGTTATCAGCACTTGCAGCGCTGGACCGAAGAGATCGCCGAACGACCCGCTACGAAGCGGGGACGCCTGGTCAATAGAACCTGGGGGGATAGCGATAAGCAACTGCGCGAGCGTCATCAAGCTAGCGACTTCGATCCAATACCGTGGCAGGCTTAAGTCACCGGGGGCAGTCACAGGCCACACTGTGGCTTGCCCTCAGGTCATAAAGCGCTACACTGCGCACCGCAGCGGCGGGCCTACGACACCACCACATAAAAAAGCGCCACGCCATACATCTATTCGCTCCTCAAGAGGACCCTGAGCCGTGACCGATCTGGATCAGTTGGCAAGCGCCACCCTTATGCATGATGACAATAAAGCGCTACTGGCGCGCATGCTCGAGACCGCCTTGCAACAACCCCTCGTGCCGATGGAACCCGCGCCGGCGAAGGAATACATGGAGCAAGTCGCGGTACGTACCGCCCATGACGACAACGTTGAAATCCGTTTGTTTCAGATGGTCCAGTTGAAAAGTAGCGAGCATACCTATGTGATGCGCATTGGCTTGTTTACCGATAATCGCGCTATTGGACTTGACATCATGGATGCGGAAAACGGTCAGTTTTTCATTCCCGAATCCTGTCCTGTCTGTCAACTCGCCGCTATTACTGTGAACTAAAACCCATTGAACGAGCGCATTGCTTACGCCACTCTCGTTGGGCTTGTTGCCTATGCCGCAGTAGCCACCGATTTATATCTCCCTGCCCTACCCGCCATCGTCGCTGAATTTGGGGCGACCGAAGCGGAGGGGCAGATTACCCTGAGCCTATTCATGATCGGGATGGCGGCTGGCCAACTGATCTTTGGGCCCCTATCGGACTATTACGGTCGACTGCCCGTGGTCGTCGTGGGCACCCTGCTATTCATTGCCACATCCGTCGCCTGCGCGTTAACCACCACCATGGAACTTATGTGGTTGGCTCGTTTACTGCAGGGTCTGGCTGCTGCCAGTGGACCGGTCATTGCACGGGCAATTGTGCGAGATCGCTATCAAGGCAACCGGGCGGCACAGGTGATGTCCATGCTCGGTGCGGCCATGGCCGTGGTACCCCTTATTGCACCCACTATTGGTTCATGGCTTCTGGTATTCGCCGACTGGCGTGCCACCTATTTGGCACTGGCTGTGTTTGGCATCATGGTGTTACTGGGCCTGCGCCAATTTCAGGAGTCAGCCCCCGCAATCGGCGTGGGTAGCATCGGTATCCTCCGGGTTTTGGGGTTGTTTGGTACCTGTTTGCGCCACCCGCGCTTCATCGGCTATCAAATTTGCGGCACCGCCAGTTACTCATCGATATTGGCCTATTTATCGACCGTGTCATTTTTCATGATCGACGTGTTTGCGCTGCCATCCCAGTACTTTGGTTACGCCTTCGCCGTCTCGGTTGCGGGCTTCATGGTGGGCGCCCTGCTCTGCTCACGCTTGGTTGTTCACATCGGTATGGATAATACCCTCGCACTGGGTATGACCCTGACATTTACAGCGGCTCTGGGCCAGTGGTTGTTCGCCACAACCGATACACTGCACACCGTGGCACTGGCAGCCTGCTCATTCACTGTCTTCTTTGGGATTGGCCTGACATCGGCCAATGCCGCGATGGGCGCCGTGTCGCTGTTCCCCAAAATAGCGGGTGCAGCGTCGGCCGTGTTTGGTTTTGTGCATGCGGTTATCGCCGCTGCGGCAGGGTTTATTGCGGGTCAGCTCTACGACGGCACACTGATACCCACCACCAGTATCATGCTGACGGCGGGCACTTTGGGTCTGCTGGGCATTCCCTTGGCACGAGGCGTATTTGGGGGCAAGGACCACCGCTGACTAATTCACTGACGTAACGCTACGAGGGAGTAGAGCCCAACCCCAAACCTTTAGATAATGCTACCCGCGTTGTCAGCCACCCACGGAGTCTCGCGTGCATCAGATCAATCAAGATATGGAGGTGCTTACTCAGGCCATCGTGCGCTACGCCCTAGAGCGAGTGCGTATGGACCCTCCGACCCTGGACGCACCGCGCTCGGAGCAAGAGCTCAGTGCCATGGCGGGGCAAACCATCACCCACGACGGCATTGGGGGCCTCGAGGCACTCAGGCTGTTTACGGATGTTCTGGCACCGGCGTGTATCTCCGTAGATCACCCCCGACTGCTGGCCTTCGTACCCGCCGCTCCCACCGAGGCGGCAACACTGTTTGATTTGGTTGTCGGTGCATCAAGTATTTACGGCGGTACGTGGTTAGAAGGCGCAGGCGCGGTCTACGCCGAGAATCAAGCATTGCGATGGATTGCCGATATCGCTGGGTTTCCCCAAGAAGCGGGCGGTGTATTCGTCAGTGGTGGCACGGCTGGTAACCTGTCCGCGCTGGTAGCTGCGCGCCATGAGTGGCGCCGCCTCAATGACGATAAACGGCACACCCGAGGTCTCATCATCTCCTCCCGGGGAGCCCATGCCTCGGTCAAACAAGCTGCCATGGTCATGGACGCGGATCTCATTGAAGTGGGCGGCCATCGGCTTCACGGAGACGATGTGGCGACAGCCATCGCCGAGTTGTCCGACGAAGATAGGGGCAGGCTATTCGCGGTAGCGTGCACAATGGGAACCACCAACCTTGGCATCATTGATGATTTAGCGGGTATCGCCGATCAGTGCGAAAACGCTCATCTGTGGATGCATGTCGATGGCGCCTATGGTGGTGCCGGATTGGCGGCAGCTTCGGTCCGGGACGACTTTGTCGGTATTGAGCGTGCCGATAGCTTTATTGTGGATCCCCACAAGTGGTTATTTGCGCCCTTCGATTGTTGCGCGCTGATCTATCGCGATCCCGCCACAGGACGACGGGCCCATCGCCAGCACGGCGACTACCTAGAGGTGCTATACGACGGCATCTGGAACCCGTCCGACTACGCACATCACCTGTCGCGCCGGGCGCGGGGCCTACCCCTCTGGTTTAGCTTGGCGACCCACGGTACCCAGGCGTATGCGGACGCGGTGGAGCAAACTATTACCGTCGCAAAACAAGCCGCCGAACTCATCGACGAGCATCCGCACTTGGAATTGGTGGTCGAGCAACACTTATCCATTTGCGTGTTTCGTCGCCTTGGCTGGGATGCTGAGGCCTATTCGGCCTGGAGTGACCGACTATTTAAGGAGGGGACGGCTTTTGTGACCCCTACCAAGCATGAGGGCGAGACGGTGTTACGCTTCTGCATTGTCAATCCTCGCACCACCATTGACGATATCAAGTTGATTCTCGACACCTTGTAACGATGGCTGAGTAACCATGGCTGAGAACCTCCCCTACCGCTGGGATTTACTGCTGCGCTATCGCTTCATCGAAGTCATTGCGCTCTGGGAGGGTCGACTCACCACACGTCACCTGGTGGATACCTTCGGTATCGGGCGCCAGCAAGCGAGCAAAGACATCAACACCTACAACCGTAGCGTCGGCCCTGGAAATCTGGTTTACAACAAATTTTTAAAGGGCTACGAACCCTCCGATCAGTTCCAGCCTCGGGTAACACGCGGCTTCTCCGATGAGTACCTGCAGCTACTCGCCAATCAAAGCGAATTGCACCGCACGTTCAGCTCGATAGCCCTGCCCCTGGGACACACCGAAGTCCTCCAGCCCCCCGCTCGACCTGTGGCACACGAGGTCTTGAGGCCACTGCTGCGAGCCGCCAGAGATCAGGCTCGAATCGAAGTCGATTATGTCTCGGTCAACAACCCTGATCGTGAGGGTCGCATCATTGCGCCCCACACATTGGTTTGGACAGGCCTGCGGTGGCATGTGCGCGGCTGGTGTGAAAAGAATCGCGACTTTCGGGATTTTGTTTTGAGTCGTTTCCGAGGTGTTCCCGAGATTTTAGGGCCCGCTACCGAGTGCCGTGACGACGACACCGAGTGGAATCGCATCATCACCGTGATACTGCAGCCCGATCCTCGCCTAACCCCCGCACAGCAAGAGGTCATTGCCACCGACTACGGCATGTCAGAGGGCCATTTGGCCATTGAACTGCGGGCGCGCCTGTTGGGTTATCTGCTCAAGCTGCTAAATATTCCCAGCGGCGACTTACTGGATGATCCCAGAGCCCAACAGGTCATCATCGCAAATCGAGCAGAAGTGGCGGCCTGGTTACTACCCTAGGCACTCTAACCCCCTGTCAACTCGCGGTCGCCAGCCTGCTGGCAGTGACGCTAATCACACCCACTCATCGATTTCGTGAGCTCGCGCACAGATCCTGACACCTAATCTGCATCCCTCCAGCGACGGCCTTAAGGTGTGTCCATACCCCATTGAAACAGGTCGTCAGGAGAAAACACCATGAACATTCACGCCAGCTTTGATGCCCATAAACTCGCACCGCTCAACGCGGATCACACCCAGCAGCACTACGACAAAGCGCTGCGCACATTGAACTTCGAACAAGTTTGCAGCCTGCGTGTTCAAGAAAGCTTGGGTTGGGGACTAGCGTTCATCCGCCGCCCTATGTTCCAACAGCCGGTGGCTGTCATTGTGAAAGATGACTGTTATCGGGTCATTACGGCAGAGGGCGACCTGAAGCCCTTGCACAGTATCCGTGGCGATTACCTGTTCTGAAACGGGTTCAGGCTCTGCATCTTGACCAGTAACACACCTGCGACCAAACCTATTACGCCACCCACCAGGGTGGGTAATAGGCCACCCCAGGGTGCAAGGGCGCCAGCGGCAGCTTCGACACCATGAGCAGCAGTGGGCCATGCGTGCAGCAAGATTCCACCGCCCACTAAAAACATGGCGACGGTGCCCACCACCGACAGTGTCCGCATCAAACGCGGCGCAAAGGCCAGCAAAGCACGGCCAATCCAGCGAATCAGACGCCCCCATACGCCGTCTTCACCATGACCCTGTAGCACCATTCCCAAGTCATCGAGTTTGACGATACCTGCCACCAAGCTATACACACCCACCGTCATTAAAGCGGCGATGCCTGCCAAAACCACCAATTGAACGTGCAGACTTTGCCCCTCTACCACACCCAAGGTCAGCACAATAATCTCTGCCGATAAGATGAAGTCGGTTCTTATGGCTCCACGTATTTTATCGCGCTCCAGCGCGGCCATATCGGCATCGGGTTTGGCAAGGGCAGCCAAGACCGTCGAGCGGCGGGATACATCGGACGGTTGTCCTCGGTGTAACAGCTTCTCTGCACCTTCAAAACACAAATAGAGTCCACCGCATACCAGCAGCGGCGTGATAAGCCAGGGTAGCCACAGGGAAATCAGTAATGCCACGGGTACAAGCATTAATTTGTTAACTGCGGAGCCTTTTGCCACCGCCCACACGACCGCAAGCTCACGCTCGGGGCGCACACCCAGGACCTTTTCCGCATTCACCGCCAGATCATCGCCCAACACCCCGGCGGTCTTCTTCGCGGCTACTTTGGTCATGGCCGCCACGTCATCCATAAGCGCAGCCATATCGTCGAGCAAGGCCAGTAATGTCGCCACCGCCATCGTCTAAGCCCTACCCTTTACGCCGGCGCACAGAGGGCTGACGCATGGTTGATTTGGGAATACGCGGTAACTTACCCGTCGCCAGGTAGCGATGGATGGTTTCCTGTGAGCGAATAGTTGCTGCCCGTTTAGCCACCGTCGGCAAATGATTCAACTGCTCTGCATCCAGACGCCGAGCTTTGACATTGTCATACCACTGTTGGTCAAGCACCTGTTGCAACATAACCTGGGCGTCGTCATCGAGTACCGGGCAAAGAACTTCAACCCGATAATCGATGTTGCGCGTCATTAAATCCGCAGAACCAATGAAGTATTCGGCATCGCCCCGATTGTGAAAAACATACACCCGTGGGTGCTCAAGGTAACGATCAACAATGCTGATGCCTTCGATATTGTCTGAGACCCCCTCAACGCCGGGCATCAGCGAACACATACCCCGAACAATGAGACGAATCTCGACACCTGCCTGGCTTGCCTCGTACAGTTTTGCGGTGAGCTGTCGATCGACCAAGTTGTTACATTTGAGGGTAATCGCCGCGCGATAACCGGTACGCGCATGCTGGATTTCTCTGTCGATACGATCGATAAGCCCGGGACGAGAGCTGTGGGGTGATACCAGCAGGCGCTGATAATCGGGACGCCGGTAGGTGTACTTCAGAAAATCAAACACTTTGGCAACATCGTTGCCGATGGTCTGATCAAAGGTAATTAACGAGAAATCGGTGTACAGCCGAGCGGTCTTCTCGTTGAAGTTACCGGTACCGATATGACTGTAATAGCGCAGGTCACCCTGCTCTAAACGCTCGATAAGAAACAGTTTGCTGTGGACTTTAAGTCCCGGAATACCAAAGATGACCTCAATACCCGAGTCAGTGAGTCGTTGTGCCCAGTGGATGTTGGCCTGCTCATCGAAACGAGCCGCCAGCTCGACAACCACCATGACCCGTTTGCCGTTATTTTTGGCATTAATCAGAGCGTCGACCACCCGGGAATTTTTGGCCACGCGATACAGACAGATCTTGATACCCAATACGTCAGGGTCGAGGGCCGCCGTCTTCAACACATCGACGATGTAGTCAAACGGGTGATAGGGAAAGTAAAGAAAAACGTCTTTTTCCCGGATATTCGCAAACAGACTCGCCTCATCCTCAAGGCGATCGATCCGGATGGGCGGCAGTGGCTTGAACTCCAAATATTTCGGACCCGCATTGGGGAAGTCAATGAAATCCTTCGAATTATGGTAGCGACCGCCGCCAATCATGCTGTCATATTTGCCAAAACCGAATCGCTTTCGAAGGTAGGCCAGCAGTCGTTCGGGCATATCCTCGTCGTATACGAAACGGACCGCATCAGCCTTCTGACGCTGTTTCAGGCTGGTTGCCATGCGCTCAATGAGGCTCTCGTTGATACCCACATCGATTTCCAACTCCGCATCGCGGGAAAACTTAAAGCAATGGGCCGAGATGGATTCAATCTGGAACACGCCGCGGAACACCCGAGGTAAGCAGGCGCGAATGATGTTGTCGAGCACAATGAACACACGACCCGAATGGCCCTGCCTGCGGGGTATTTCAATAAAGCGGCCGAGTCGATCGGTGGGCACCTCAAGCACCGCAAACTGTGGCCCACTGGCGGTCTCCATATCGACTGCCAAATACAGGGACTCATCGGTTAGATGGGGAATGGCTAGCTGATCGCGCAACAGGATAGGTTCAAGTTCGGGCAACACCTTGTCATCGAAGAAGGATTCGACAAAAGCGCGCTGACCCGCGTCGAGTTGCGCCTCGTTGATGAGATAAATGCCACGCTTGCCAAGTTGCTTTAGTAAGGCGGCGTAGACCTCTTCAAATTCGTCCTGCAGCGCCAGCACCCGGGTTTGTATCGATGACAACAGATCCTTGGCCTTTTGACGCCGAGCTCCCGACGACACCGATATGAGGCGACGCACCTCGGCGACCCGCACCCGGAAGAATTCGTCGAGATTATTCGAGAAAATGCCCAGGTAGCGAACACGTTGTATCAACGGCACTTCCGGGTCGCGGGCCTCTTGCAGGACCCGGGCGTTAAATGACAACCAGCTTAATTCACGGGCAAAGAAATGCGCCTCCTCCAGGTCGGCGAGGCGACGATCAATAGGGTTTAGCTCGACCATGGGACTCCGGTCACTACCGCCACGGCGGCAAGAAGAGAAAAAATAATTGAGAAAGAAACTAGGGTTTCAACGTCAAGGTATCGGTGCGCAATAAGCCCAATGCAGCCTCTGCGGTATTGCCAAGCAGCTGCGCTTTAACACCCTTTCGACCCACCGTACCCATGACCACCAATTGAGCATTGAGTCGGCTGGCTTCTGACACAATGGTTTTACCCACAGGTCCACGCTTGAAGATAAAGGCCGACTTGGGCAATCCGGTCAACTCCGCAAAATCGATGAGCTTGGGCTCCAGCGCCTTGTGCTGTTCTTCGGCCCAGGAGCGCGGATCAATGATGTCCAGCTCAGCCAGCACCGCGGGCACATCGATGACACACAACACTTTGAGCTCAGCTGCCAGCATTTCAGCATAATGACGCGCAGTGAGTACCACATCCCGATTGAGCTTTTGCTTCACTCGGCTCGATGTTCCAAGGTCTATGGTGGCCATCACTTGCGAGCCACGCTTCCAACGCTTCTTGCTCACCAGCAATACCGGTACCGGGCACTCCCGCAATAAATGCCAATCGGTCGACGTGTGTGCCAAGCTCTCGGACTTGTGTCGGCTCTTCACCACCACATCACAATCCTTGGTGGCGCGCTTGATAATCCAATTGTGGATGTCCTCGGCCCATACCACCTGAATACGAATACCGTGCTTCTCACCGGCAATGGACGCAACACGGGCCTCAAGGGAGGCCTTACGCTCGGACAGCAGTTGTTTTTTGATATTAGCGGCTGTGTCGGAATCAACTTTCAGTCGCTTCAAATCGGTATAGGTAAAAGCAACCACCTCGGGCTCGAGGTCCATTTCGGCCGCCAGTGCCAGCCCACGAGCGGTGGCTGCGCACTTGTCTTCAATGTCGGCGACGATCAATAGCTTGCTCATGGGTATCTCCGGTCAAGTGTTGACTGCATTATAAAGTCCGAGCGTAGGGCACGCACGGAATTTACAGGTTTAGTGGCTTAGACCTATCGTGCCGCTCTATAAAGTCGATTGCCAGATCGGCACAGACCGATGATGCCTCTAGGGGCACTAGGTGGCCCCCTGGGACCACGTGCAAATCCAGCGATGGCATTGCTTGTTGCCAGGCTTTCAGTGTCGCGGAGGTTAAGACGTCACTGTCCTGTCCGGCTATGCCTAACATGGGCAACTTGAATTGGCGCAAGCGCGAGAGCATGAACGGGGCCGAGCGATACACGCAAGCTTCCCATGCGCCGGCCCAGCGAAGAGCGACACTGCCGTCGGCTGCGGCTGCGTGACCCGCGCGCACGTAATGCCACAACACCTCATCATCGATATTTTTAAAAGGTCGTTTACTGCGGTAGAAATCAAAGGCGGCTTGATGATCGTCAAATCTATGAGGACGGTTCAGGGCTCTTTGGGTGATGGTCATTTCACGGCGCAAAAATCGCATCATCACGCTGCCCGCGAGTAAGACCGAGCGCGGCAGAAGTACCGGATCAAGGGCAATAACCCCTTTGAAATGACGCGGCGCTTGTTGTGCTGCCAACATACCGGTGATGGCACCCATCGAATGCCCAACCAACCATAGGGGACCTGCTTTGGAGCGTGCCAGGGTATTAATCAAATCCTCCGCATAGACCCGCCAGGGCAGAAAGCGCGGTATGGGCGCTGGCTGCCACAGGGGACGATGCTCTACGGTCAGCACCTGACCATAGGTATTAAGCTGCTCAAGCAAACGCTGATAACTACCCGGTGGATAACCATTTGCATGGGCAAACAGGATTTGAGGACGGCCATCAGCGGTCGATCCATCCACAACAGAGCCCTGTCTATCCATTAACTGTTGCATCAACGTTTCCTAGCGGTGAAGAGTCGGCGTGCTCGACATCGCGAGCAGCGCCAGTGTAGGCAAGATTGGCACATTACCCCATAGTGGACAGCAAAAAGGCGGCAAAAGCCGCCTTGTCGGTGAGATAAAGCGGCCTCAGGGGCCACCCACACTGCTTTATAACTTGGAGAACTCTCGGTTGAGATCGTATCGTCGGGACGTCACATAGCGCTCCATGGTTTCAACGCGCTGCATGGCGGCATCGAGGCGCGCCCGAGCCTTGCGCAAGCGCTCGGAGGGGGCTTCCGAATAGGTGAATACTTTGCGCTTTCGATAGGTATGCGCGTTCTCGTCATACTCCATTGCCACTTCGTATTGTGTGGCGCCGTCATCCCAGCGGGTGGGTTTGGGTGCTAGCAAGAACCAGCCTGCCAGATAAGCCCAAAACGCAATGGAGCCGGTAAAAATAAGTAGCGCCAAGGCACCCAGGCGCACGATCCACGTCGCAACATCCCAGTGATCAGCAAGGCCCGCGCATACGCCGCCTAACCAACCTCTTGAGCGGTTGCGGTACAAGCCCATGCCCCAGCCGCGACGCTTGCGGTCACGCAAGCCCTCTCGATCATCATCTTCAAAACGATTACCCACGATTCACTCCTTGTGATCATTCTGTTTGCGCCAACTGGGGTGGTCGGCATCCAAAATCGACTCGAGCGTGGCAATGCGATCCGTCAATTTATCGACGGTTGCCAGCATGTCATCGAGATTGTTTCGATCTTCCTCGCTCAAACTGCGACTGGATCGGTTCAAACTTCGGTAGTGCATGACGATCCAAGTTGGCGCCACGATGACCATGAACAGCACCGTGGGCACAAACAACATTTCAAGCGGATCCATTAATTTGTTCCTCGTTCAACGTTCTAGGGTCATGGCTATCGTGTGGTGCTGATTGCCCCGCCCCTTGAGTGTAAACAGCCATCCGTGGCCTTTCATCCATCCCTGGTATTTGGCTTAGCTGTCGGCTTTGGGTTCGCCGCGGCTATTCATCGATGCCTTGAGGCGCTCCAACTCATCGGAGAGCCATTCATCTTCCTGAAGCGCATCAATTTCTGCGGCCAAACCACCGTCTCGCCCCAGGTCCATCGCCTCTAGCTCACCTTCCATGTTGTCCATTCGGCGCTCGAACTGATCGAACTTATTGAACGCATCGTCCAGCGCTGACCGGTGAATCTGACGCTTCACTGCCATGCGAGACTGCACGGTCTTGGAACGCATTAGCAGTGCCTTTTGTTTCGCTTTGGCATCCGACAGTTTTTGCTGCAACTGACCTATCTCCTCATCGAGCTGAACAATGTGTTCGTCAGCCGCTTCCAACTCGGTCGCTACAGCCTGCAACTCGTCCTCCACCGCCCGCTTTTCCTGCAGAGCGGCTCGCGCCAAATCCTCACGGCCCTTGCTGATCGCAAGCTTGGCCTTGTCTTCCCAGGCCCGCGCCTCTTCGGCGATACGCTCGTGGCGACGGGCTGCTGTCTTGCGATCCGCCATGATGCGCGCAGACGAGCTGCGAACCTCTACCAGCGTGTCTTCCATCTCCTGAATAATCAGACGAATCATTTTCTCGGGCTCTTCGGCACTATCGAGTAGTGCGTTGATGTTCGAGTTAATAATGTCTGACATGCGAGAAAAAATACCCATGGTGAATCTCCTTAATTAACGTGAGGTGCCAGAGCGTCCGGGATTAAAAGCCATACAACCTAACCAGTAGGTCAATTCAATGGCCCCCGCCACTGTCACAAATGCCGCAACCGCCACCGCCATGCCCGCTAGCGCAGCCAGCAGGCTGCACCCCAACATCACAACGGTATAGACCGCAAACCGCTCATCAATAAACGTCCACTGTTTAACTCCTATCTTCCATGAAGGATGGGCTTCCATGCCCTGGGGAAACCGGCCACTCCGGCGCCCTCACCACAGTCACTGCGACACCGATGCCAAAAATAAAATAGCCAATAAAAACAATACTTTACAAAACTTCGCACGCAGAACGATTGCAATCTCACAGCCAAAAAGGTAAGAAAACCCAAATTAAGATTAAGAATCACCACTTAAGGTTAAATATGCGCCAATCACCCCAGAATATGATTGGACAATCAGCCGCCCTAGCAGCGGCCCTCGATCATGTGTCGCTGCTCGCCGAGATCGATCGTCCCATACTGATCATTGGCGAGAGGGGTACCGGGAAAGAATTGGCCGCTGAGCGCGCCCACTTCTTATCGCCCCGCTGGTCGGGCCCTTTGATGAAAGTAAACTGCGGCGCCGTTGCTGAGACCCTGCTGGAGAGCGAGCTATTCGGCCATGAAGCGGGTGCCTTTACGGGGGCTACCCGCCAACATATTGGTCGCTTTGAGCGCGCCGATGGCGGCTCTCTGTTTCTTGATGAATTGGGCACCATGTCACTGCAACTGCAAGAAAAGCTATTACGGCTCATCGAGTACGGGGAATTTGAGCGTGTGGGCGGACAGAAATCCTTACGGGTCGATGTACGTGTCATCGGAGCCACCAATGCCAATCTCCCTGCCCTCGCAGACGACGGTCAATTCCGCTGGGATTTGTTAGATCGGCTGAGCTTTGACGTAGTACGTCTACCACCGCTACGGGAGCGCGCTGAGGACGTCGAGGAGTTAGCCAACCATTTCGCGGTCAAACTCTGCGCTGAACTGGGTCGGCCCTTATTCCCCGGTTTCAGCACAGACGCGCTAGCCCAATTGCAAGGTCACGCCTGGCCTGGCAACGTGCGAGAACTGAAGAATGCAGTGGAGCGGTCAGTATTTCGATGGGGTCACCGCCACGACCCGGTTGGACAGGTTTATTTAGACCCTTTTGGCCGCAATCAGCACACAGCTACCAGCACAGCAACTACAGAGAGCAGCCACACTGCCAGCGCCTCGCCCAAGCCACCCCAGTGGCCAATCGACCTTCGAGCTGAACTCACAAAACTAGAGCGCCACTATGTGGTGCAAGCCCTGGAGGCGGCCGACGGCCATCAAAAAGTGGCGGCATCAAAGTTGGGCCTGAGTTACGATCAACTGCGCAATACGCTGCGCAAGTACGGCATGCACACTCGCCCAAAACGACAATCGCAAACCTAACCCTGCATCCATAAGAGGCTGCTATGACACTGTTTCTCGATGATCCCCAACTCCTGAAAACCCGGGCCTACATCAACGGTCACTGGTGCGATGCAGATAGTGGCGAGACCCTCGATATCTACAACCCAGCAAATGGCAATCCGATTGCCAGCGTCGCCAAAGTGGGTAGCGCCGAGACGCGACGGGCCATTGAAGTCGCTGAGCAGGCACTCATCCAATGGCGTCAGGTACCAGCAAAACAGCGTGCACAGCTATTGCGTCGTTGGTTTGACCTTGTCATGGCGCATCAAGAGGATCTGGCGGTCATTATGACCTGCGAGCAAGGCAAGCCGCTGGCGGAGTCACGGGGAGAAGTGGCCTACGGTGCTGCCTATATCGAGTGGTTTGCCGAGCAAGCCAAACGCATTGACGGCGATGTGATACCCGCACCCAGCGCCGACAAACGCATTGTGTGTATCAAACAGCCCGTGGGGGTGGTCGCGGCGATTACACCCTGGAATTTCCCCAATGCCATGATCACACGAAAAGTAGCGCCTGCACTGGCTGCGGGCTGCACGGTTGTTGTGAAACCCGCCAGCGAGACCCCTCTTTCTGCGCTGGCCCTCGCCGAGCTCGCCGATCGCGCAGGCATACCACCGGGCGTCCTAAATGTAGTGGTCGGCGGCTCCGCTGCCATCGGTGGCGAACTCACCCGCCATCCCTCGGTGCGTAAGCTGACATTCACCGGCTCCACCCCAGTGGGTAAACAATTGGAGGCGGAATGTGCGGCGACCCTGAAAAAAACCTCTATGGAACTGGGTGGCAACGCGCCGTTTATCGTCTTCGATGATGCGGATCTCGATGCCGCTGTACAGGGCGCTATCATCTCCAAATACCGCAACAGCGGTCAGACCTGTGTCTGCGCCAATCGATTTTTGGTGCAAGCGGACATCGCCGAGGAATTCACCGCTCGGCTAGTCAAAGCAACCGCTGAACTAACCCTCGGCAATGGTTTACACGATGGTGTGCAGCTGGGACCCCTCGTCAACACCAAAGCCGTCAATGATGTGGATGATCTCGTTCAGCGATCAGTGACCGCGGGGGCAAAACTGGCCCTTGGGGGGCAGCGCAGCGCCCTAGGGCCCTGTTACTACCAGCCCACCGTCCTGACGGGTGTCACCGCCGATATGCCCGTCTTTCGCACCGAAATCTTCGGACCGGTGGCACCTATAGTGACCTTCAGCGATGAAGCGGAGGCCATCAGGCTGGCCAACGATACGGAATTCGGTCTGGCAAGTTACTTTTATACCCGGGATATCGGCCGGGTTTGGCGCGTCGCCGAAGCACTCGAATACGGCATCGTCGGCATCAACGAGGGCATTATTTCCAATGAAATGGCACCCTTTGGCGGCGTCAAGGAATCGGGATCAGGACGTGAAGGCTCCAAGTACGGTATCGATGACTACCTTGAAATCAAATACATGCTGATGGGTGGTCTCGATCGCTAGCGATTTGCCAGGGCTAGCCTCGCGCCATTAGCTCTTTATAAACCCTTAAATTGCCCGCAACCATGGCCTCGATGCTGAACGCCCGTGCCATGAAACGGCGCCCAGCAGCACCCATGGCGCGGGCAGATTCTGGGTCTTCCAACAGCTTCAACATAGCCGCTGTCAGTGCAGCGCTATCGCCAGGTTCGATCAGCCAACCGGTTTCACCATCGCGAATAGCCTCGGGCATGCCCCCCACTCGGGACGCCACAATTGGCAATCCCGATGAGGCTGCCTGCAGCAAGATGACACCGAGGCCCTCGGCCAAGGCCGGGTGCACCAGCGCCTCTAGATTAGGGAGTAACGCCGATAGATCCTTGAGGAAACCGGTCATCACAACACGGTCCCCGAGGCCTTTTTGTTGAATGGCCGCGCGGATATCTGGCTCTAAAGGCCCTTGTCCCATGATCAAAACATGACACGTAGGGTGCTGCTCCAATACCGCCGGTAAGGCATCGAGCAGCACATGATGTCCTTTACGACGGATTAGCTGTGCCGCCATCCCAAACACGCGCGCATCATCTGGTAGGTGGAAGCGCGCCAAAAAACTAGCGCGATCGGGCTGCTGTTGAAAACGTCCAAAATCAACCGCACTGCGCACCGTCAGGGTTTTGTCGGGCTCGACACCACAGGCTATGAGAACCTGCCGAATACCCTCTGAGATCGCGATGACGCGATCGAATAGCCGGTATTTAAGCGGTACAAACCAGCTCGGCTCGGGGTTATCGACACGCCGCGACAGCACGCAGGGCAAGCCCAAGGATCGTGCGGCCAGCCCACCCAGGATGTCAGCACCGCGACGGGAGTGGCAGTGCACGAGGTGGACCCGGTGTTGGCGTAAGACACGACGTATGCGAGCAATAGCGGGGAAATCTAAATCGCCCCCCATGGGCAGCTCTACAACCCGGGCACCCGCCGCCTTGGCGGGCGCCGAGATAGCGGCACCACAAGGACAAATTAACAAGGGCTGCCAGCCGCCCTGAATCATGCCCTCGATAAGATAGAGTACTTGCTGGGCACCACCATACAGATAACGTCCTGCCTCAATATGCGCAACGATGGGGTGGTCTGACGCTGTCGCGTTGTTCGTCACTACGCACCCTCCTCAAGGCGGCGCATCTCACGGGCAATCGTCTCCGGTGAGCGAGTGTTACGGGCTATCAGACGATAAACCGCGGGCACCAAATACAGGGTAAAAACGGTCGCCAAACTCACCCCAAACAACACCACTACGCCCAACACATTGCGGCTAGCAGACCCCGGCCCGTTCATTAAAACCAGCGGCACGGCACCGATCAACGTCGATAAGGTGGTCATGAGCACCGGTCGCAAGCGCAGGCCCGATGCCCGCATGATAGCCTCATCAAAGGGCACGCACTCATCCCAGACCTGATTGATAAACTCCACCAGAAGAATGCCATTCTTCGTGGCAATGCCGATAAGCATTAACAGGCCAATTTGACTGAATAAATTAAAGGTTTCGCCGGTTACCCACAGTCCAAGCAGGCCTCCTAGCAGGGCCAGGGGTACCGTCACCATGATCACCGCCGGGTGAATAAAACTCTCAAATTGGGCTGCCATCACCAAAAACAACACCAGCAGGGCCAGGCCCAAGGCGAAGCTGATGTCGTTGCCTGATTCCTTGTAGTCCTCAGACTGCCCCTTGTAAGCAATCTTGGCCACGGCGGGTAGTTCACGGGCCACGATATTCTCAAGCGCTTCTAAGGCCTCACCCAGTGACACACCTTCCGCAGGGCTGCCACTGATCGTCACCGCACGCAACCGGTTATAGCGATTAAGGTCAGCGATGCCCGCCCGACTTTCGGTGGTCAATAGATTCGACAAGGGCACCAACTGGCCATCAATGCCGCGGACTTGCACGTTCTCGATATCCGAGGGTGTCATGCGCTGATGATCCTCGAGCTGCACGATCACCGAGTACTCCTCGCCATCCGCTGAAAAGGTCGTCACCTCTTGCTCGGTCATGAGCACCTGTAAGGCCTCAGCCACTTCTCGGGTGGTCACCTCAAGGGCCGCCGCTCGCGTCGCATCGATGGCAACATGGATCTGCTGCTGGGTCTCTTTCAAATCGGAGGTTAACATACCGAATAGCCCAGTCTCCCGGGCCCGCATCATGACCAGATCACGCCACTCGGCGAGCTGCTCGTAATCAGGACCCTGGAGCACGAACTGTACCGGCGTATTGGGCCCCCGCTGCCCCAGACCCGCCGGCAGGTAGACCATAACCCGAATACCGGGAATACCCTGCCATGCGGCGAGTATTTCGTTGCGAAGTTCAAAAGTCGTGTAATCACGCTGGTCCTGAGGCACGGTCGATATGCGAAGAAACGCTTCAGTGGGCGCCGTTGCGTTAAAAAATGGCGATACAAAGAGCACCCTGGTGAGGGTGCCCTCCTCATGGCGCTCAAGCACCGCAGGCTGAAGGGTTTCAATAATCGAGCGCATACTCGACATGTTGGTGCCCTCGGGAGCCATCACCCGAGCCATCACCGCGTCCTGGTCTTCGGTGGGCACATACTCCCGCTCGAGTAAATCGGTTACCGGAGCAATGGCACCGATAGCACCTATGATGAGCGGTAGCGCCAGCCAAGATCGCGGTAGCAGCCAACGCAAACTGACTTCATAGCTACGACGGATCGCAGACATCACCGTGTCCATGATAGCCGTCAGCACACTGGGCTGTTTCGTCGCCGTCAGTAGTTGACTGCACATCATGGGCACAAGGGACAAGGCCATCACCGACGAGACCACTACCCCCGAGGCGATGGTGACCGCCAGCTCCACAAAGAGCGTAGCCGTGGCGTCTTGTAAAAATAGCACCGGACTGAAAACGGCCAGTAACACGGCGGTGGTGGCGATGACCGCAAACCCGACCTGCTGCGCTCCTCTAGCGGCGGCCAATAGTGGCGCCTCACCTTCTTCAATACGCCGATAGATATTTTCCAGCACGACAATGGCATCATCGACCACCAGACCAATGGCCAACACCATAGCTAACAGGGTGATGAGGTTAATGGAATAGCCTAACGCCTGCAGAGCGATGAGCGCACCGAACAGGGAGATAGGGATACATACCACGGGGATAAGGGTGGCCCTGAGGGTCCCCAAAAATAGCAAAATCACCAGTGCTACCAGGGCAATGGTTAAACCGATAGCGGAATAGACACCGTTGATTGCCGCGCGAATAAAGGCCGAGGCGTCACCGGATGACGCAATGCCCATACCCTCGGGTAGATCGGCACGTATAGCCTCTATTTCACGATTGACCGCGTCTAAGACCTCCACGGTATTGGCCGTAGACTGCTTGACGACGCCCATGGACATACTGTCCTGGCCATTGGTCAGGAAAATGCGTCGCGTGGTCGATGCGCCCTCTTCAACACGGGCCACTTCGCCCAGGCGCACCAAGTGTCCGTTATCTGCCGATGCGATCACTAGCTGTCTGAAATCGTCGGCACTGCGGTAACCGCGCGCCACACGCACGGGGAACTCCCGCTCTATCGATTCTAGTCGGCCGGCAGGTAATTCCAGGTTTTCCCGTCGCAACGCCGCGGTGATATCGCTAACCGTAAGACCACGGGCACTGAGCTTTTCCCGATCGAGCCAGATGCGCATTGATCGCTGGGCGCCACCGAATAGATTCACGGTGGCAACCCCAGGCAACACCGCAAACCGATCGACGATGTAGCGCTCGGCGTAGTCGGTGATTTCCATCATCGACAGATTGCTGGCCTCAAGACTGATATACACCAGCGGAGAGGCGGCACTGTCGGCTTTGGTCACCTGTGGCCGTTCCGCCTCCTCGGGTAGACGACGAGAGGCTCTGGCGACCCGATCACGAACGTCGTTGGCAGCCGCGTCAATGTCCCGACTGAGCTCAAACTCAACGGTGATCGACGAGCGACCGTCACTACTGCTCGATCGAATCGAGCGAATACCCTCGATACCACCAATCTCATCCTCAATGGGTTGGGTAATTCGCTTCTCGACAACATCCGCCGAAGCCCCCTCATACTGGGTGTTAACGGATACCTGAGGCGGCGCAATGTCGGGGTACTCACGGGTGGACAGCTGACTAAATGCCATAATGCCGAAGCTGACCAATAGCAGCGCGATTACCGATGCAAACACCGGTCGGCGCACCGAAATAACAGGCAGCATCATGGTGTGCTTGACGCCTCCGCGGACTCTATCGTGGGGCTCGCTAGCACCTTCGTCGAGACGCCGGGTCGAAGTAACATTTGCCCTTTAACAACCACGCGCTCCCCTGCGGCCACGCCCTCCTCGACCACAATAAAGCCAGGCAGCCGCCGACCCAAGACAATGGATCGGCGCTCTGCTCGATCGGCATCATCGAGAACAAACACCGTACTGCGATCACCGCTCTGCAAAAGCGCACTTTCCGGCACGACCACCTGCTCATGAAGACCCGCCGCTACCGATACACTCATCAGCATACCGGGGCGCAGTTTGAGCGTCTCATTAGGCAACAGCACCCTTACTTCAAAGGTACGCGTCACGGGGTCGATTCGACTGCCAATGCGTTCAATGACACCGGGAAACGGCGCATCGGGCCAGGCTGCCGAGTGGGCCTCAACCACATCACCCAGGGCCACCTCCGCATAAAACACCTCGGGCAAGGTGAAGTCGAGCTTTAAGGGCTGTACCGAATCGAGCTCGGCAACAACGGTACCCGGCGTTAACAGGGCACCGACGCTGATACGTCGAAAACCGATGATACCGGTGAAGGGAGCCGTGATCCGACGGTCGGCGACCTGACTTTCGATCGCTGCGAGCCGGGCTTCACTGGCATCGACTCGGGCCTTCGCCACATCTATCTCGGCGGCGGTTGCAATATCTTTGCCCAAATTCGCCAATCGCTCGTACTGCAGCTGATTCTCTCGAAGATTGGCGCGGGCCTCACTGAGGAGCGCCAACTGCTGAGCACTCATGAGTTCAGCCAACACTTGCCCCTGTTGAACCTGCTCGCCGCCCTCAAAATACACAGCACTCACCTGCTCCGTCACCTTGGCAGTGATGGTCACGGACTCACTACCGAACAGGGTGCCGACGGCATCGACCTCCCGGGACACGTTCCTCTTAATAGCGGTGGCCACCTCAACGGGCACCGGTGCATCAACCCGTGTCGTGGGCGGGGTCTGCTCGTTATCACAAGCGCTGACAAGAAGCAGCGCACTCGCCAGAGCGAGTAACCTAGGAAATGACTTCAAAAGACGTCCAGTGCTTAGTGTGGGGCGGCAAGTTTACGCTCGGCTTGGAAGCAGTTAAATAAGACCTTCGGCAGTGACAAAATCGAGGGTGGCATCGAGTGCTCGCCCCAACTTGTTGGTTATCTCGTCGACATGGCCCTCGTTGATGATCAGCGGGGGACACAGCGCAACGCGATTGCCGCCTAGGGGTCGGATGATGAGCCCATTGTCTTCCGCGGCTTTGGCGCAGTACTGCCCGACTTTCATACCCTCGAAGGCGCGTTTGCTGTCTTTATCCGCAACCAATTCGAGTGCGCCGATCATAGCCATGACCGACACTTCACCCACTAGCGGGTGATCGGCGAAACGTTGCAACTGTTGTTCCATATACGCCCCTACGGTTGCAGCGTGTTCGAATACACGGTCCCGCTGGTAAATGTCGAGCACTTTGCTGGCAATCGCACAACCCAAGGGATGGCCGCTATAAGTGTAGCCATGACCAAACACACCGAGCTCAGCCGCTGGCCCGGCAATAGCATCGACGATATCGCCCGACACGATGGCCGCCGATACCGGCACATACGCCGATGACAGGGCCTTGGCACAGGCCATCATTTGGGGCCTGAGCTGATACCGGTCGGCACCAAAGGCAGTGCCCAATCGTCCAAAGCCACAGATAACCTCGTCATCCCACAACACAATACCGTAGCGCTCTAAAACCGCGGTGATCGCCTCGAAGTACCCCTCCGGAGGAATAATGACACCACCGGCACCGTTAACCGGTTCGGCGATCATGGCGGCAATAGTGTCGGGGCCCTCCGCCAGAATAAGCGCCTCGAGCTCACGGGCTCGCCTGGCCACAAAGTCTGCCTCGCTCTCACCGGGTTCTGCGCAGCGATAATAGTGAGGGGCCCCGGTGCGTAGCACCCCAAGGGCGTCAAAAGGCAATTGAAAATGCGCGTGGTTTGGCGCCAAACCGGTCAGCGAAGCGGATGCCACAGTCACACCGTGATAACCCTTTTCCCTAGCGATAATCTTAGTGCGTTGTGGTTGCCCACTGGCCTCGGCGTAGTAGCGCACCAGCTTCATCAGGGTGTCGTTAGCATCGGAGCCGGAATTTCCCAAAAAAACCCGCGCATCGCTCATGGGTACCATGGCCGCCAGTTTGTCCGCGAGTTCCATGGCCGCAGGGTGCGTCTTCCCCCCGAACATGTGCCCGAAGCTAAGCTCTCGCATTTGTCGGGTTGCGGCCTCAATAACCTCTTCATTGCCGTAGCCGAGCGCCGTACACCAAAGCCCCGCCATACCCTCTAGGTATTGCTTGCCCTTGTTGTCATAGATATACGGGCCTTCACCATGGGTAACTACCATAGCTTCGGTGGCGGCGGGATTCGTTGAAGGGTAAAGCATGGCGGTCATGGCAAGTGTCCTGCAGTCAAGATGCGAGTCGCTTATGGCTCGGCCAGGGGTAGCCTCTGGCGTGATCTGCTAAAAGCTAGCTTGCTCTGAGTTCTGCGCCAAGTCCCCCACGGGGGTAACAGGGATTTAAAGGGGATAACCAAGAACAGTCGAGTACCGATCTCTCAGCCACAAAGCATCTAGTGAGCAGTCGTTCGCTCTTTGCCGCAGCGCTTGCAACGGTATCGCGTTACTAACTCACCCCGACGCACAGCGAAGGGATCGGCGGTCACCACTTGCCATTTATGGTGTCCATTACGACAAAGACTGTTACCTGAACCGGTTTTTGTCGCTGGCCTTTTGAAAGAAATGACATCTGCCATTGATTGGTCCACTCAACTCAAGGCGATAAACGCGCTCTGGCGACGGCATTGGCCCAACGCTCTTTCCGGACCGCTCGCTTCGAAGCAGACAGGGCTACAGCAAACTCACGCTCCGATGCCCACACATCGCTGATAGCAGTGGTCGAGGACCACAAACCCACACCCAGACCGGCTAGGAAAGAGGCACCGGCCACCGTTGTCTCCAAGACCTTGGGGCGGATGATTTTACGTCCCAAATAGTCGGCTTGTAGTTGCATCAATAGATTATTGGAGGCGGCGCCACCATCAACCCGCAGTGGCCGCAGTCGTTTACCCAGAGCCTGCTCCATCGCAGTGAGAATATCGGCATTTTGCAGCGCCATCGCATCCAACGTGGCCCGAGCGATATGAGCGCGGCCACTACCTCGGGTTAAGCCACACAGCAAACCCCGAGCGTCAGGGTCCCAGTGTGGGGCTCCCAAACCCGTCAGGGCGGGCACGAATTCAACACCACCACTGTCACTGACCGTACTGGCAAGGGCCTCAATATCGGGCGCAGCCTTGATGATGCCCAGTTGATCCCGCAGCCACTGGACGGCAGCACCACAGACAAATGCGCCGCCCTCCAGGGCATAAGCCACACGTCCCTGCTGCCCCAATTGCCAGCCCACGGTTGTCAGTAGGCCCTGGTCGGAACGGAGCACATGTTGACCGGTGTTCATTAAAATGAAGGAGCCTGTGCCAAAGGTGCATTTGGCATCACCGGGCTTGAAGCAAGCTTGCCCAAACAACGCGGCCTGCTGGTCACCGGCCATCCCCGCAATAGGAATGCCATCGGGGAGCCCAGTAATCCCCTTGGTATGGCCCAATACAGCACTCGATGGCACGATCTCGGGAAGGATGTGCCTCGGCACGCCAAACAGCGACAGCAGGTCATCATCCCAGGCTAAGGTCTCGAGATTCATGAGCGAAGTACGAGACCCATTGGACACATCGGTGGCATGCACCGTACCGCCAGTAAGACGCCACAGCAAAAAAGCATCGACGGTACCGGCTGCAACACGCCCCTGCTGAAGCCGCCGCTCCATACCGTGATGATTGGCCAACATCCAAGCGTATTTACTGGCGCTAAAGTACGGATCTAGCACCAACCCGGTCCGCTCGCGCACCCAGTTTTCATGGCCGTCGCGCCGATAGCGCTCGCAAATCTCGGTGGTGCGCCGACACTGCCAAACAACGGCGTTGCACAGTGGGTCACCGGTATTGCGATCCCACAGCAACGCGGTTTCTCGCTGATTGGTGATACCTATGGCAACCACGTTTGAGGGCTTCGCCACACGCCGTCGAAACAGGGCCCGAATGCCCTTTAGCACCGAGTGCCAGATGTCCTCGGGATTGTGCTCCACCCAGCCGGGCTGGGGATATAACTGGGGAAATTCGTTGTTGACACTGGCAAGCAATCGACCCTGTGCGTCCATTAAGGCCACCGTCGTGCCCGTTGTGCCCTGGTCAATGGCTAATATGACGTCTGCCACAGTCCCCTCTCCTCCCATCAGGATTCCCCAGTAAGAATTCCCGGTGTACAGCCGACAACACTATGCAGTGCGATTAAGCAGCACCATAGCCTTCGATAGCCTTGATTTCGAGGTAATCGGTGAAGCCGTGCTCACCCCATTCACGACCATTACCCGATTGCTTAAATCCTCCAAAGGGCACCGCCGCTCCCGCCCATGCACCGTTGATGTGTACGTTACCCGCGCGAATTTTGGCGGCCACCCGGCGCGCATGTTCAATATCGCGACTAGCCACATAACCCGCCAGACCATAAACCGTTTCATTGGCGATACGGATGGCCTCCTCCTCGGTCTCGTAGGGAATCATGGTCAACACAGGGCCGAAGATCTCTTCCCGAGCGATGGTCATGTCATTGCTGACCTCTGAGAACACCGTAGGTCGCACGTAGTAACCCTGTTCTATGCCCTCGGGCAACCCAGGACCGCCACAGACAAGTTTGGCGCCCTCGTCGATGCCAGCTTGAATAAGTCCCTGAATCTTATCCCACTGTACTTTGGACACCACCGGCCCCAGAGTTGTGCTGTCGCTGTCGGTGGGACCAATAACCACCTTGGCCGCTACCGATGCGGCTATGGCCTCGGCGTCGGCAAGCTTGTCACGAGGTACCAGCATGCGCGATGGGGCGTTACAGGACTGACCGGAATTTTGGAACATCACCGCCACCCCTTGGGCAACAGCTGATTCAAGGTCTGCATCGGGCAATATGATATTGGGAGATTTGCCACCCAGCTCTTGGGTCACCCGTTTCACCGTGGCAGCGGCGTTTTGAGCCACCAGAGCGCCGGCACGGGTCGATCCGGTAAACGACATCATATCGACGTCGGGATGCTTCGATAACGCCGTACCGACCGTAGGACCATCGCCGTTAACCAAGTTGAAGACCCCGGCAGGCACGCCCGCTTCGTGCATAACTTCCGCAAACAGATACGCCGACAGTGGCGCGACTTCGCTGGGCTTGAGCACCATGGTGCATCCCACGGCGATGGCGGGGGCCACCTTGCACGCCACTTGATTCATTGGCCAATTCCAAGGGGTGATGAGCCCACACACCCCGATAGGCTCCTTGACAATCATGTGCTCGCCCACCTGCTCTTGGAATGGGTAATCCGCGAGAACCCGGGCAGCCTCCTTGAGATGGCCCAACGCTGAAAACGCCTGATTGGTGTTGGCTAGGGACTTAGGTGCCCCCATCTCCAGACGGATAGCTTCACCAATGTCGCCAATACGTCGCTTGTAGACGTCAATGATGCGCTCGAGTAACGCCAAGCGCTGCTCCCGTGACGTCTCGGAGAAGGTCTCGAACGCGGTTTTGGCTGCCGCAACCGCACGCTCAACATCGACATCGCTGCCCAGTGAGATGACACCGCAAACCGTCTCGTCTGCCGGATTGATGACATCGAGCTCCTTGGCCACCGCGGGCTCAACCCACTCACCGTTGATATAGAACTGCTTGTACTCGCGCATAACGTCTCCCTTATTGTTGATGCTCTAGTGCCTCGACGGCCTTGGCTTATCGGGCCATTGTACGTTGCAAACCCAATGTTGACCCATGTGGCAGGGTGTTTTTGTGGCTTTGCTGCTTTTTTGCAATACTCAGGTGTAACAAAACCTACTGAGAGTTCAAATTATGAATCAGGCCGTTGCTGTTGAAGAAATGACCCTATTCCGAGAAATGGCCCGACGGGCTTTTGAGCGAGAAATTGCCCCCCACTACGAAGAATGGGAACAACAGCGCATGGTCCCCCGCGGCCTTTGGAATACCCTGGGCAGCGCGGGTCTTTTATGCCCCGATGTCGATGAAGAATATGGCGGTGCCGGCACGTCGCCCATGGTGACCTTAGCCATGATCGAGGAGCTATCGTACATGGGCTTCGGCGGATTTGCCTCGGGCTATGGTATTCACTCGAATATTGTCGCCCCCTATATAAGTCGCCACGGCAGTGCAGCGCAAAAAGCGGCGTGGCTCCCCAAAATGGTCACCGGGGAAGTGGTAGGTGCCTTGGGCATGACCGAGCCCAGTGCGGGCTCCGATGTACAAGCAATACGGACTAGTGCGGTCAAAGATGGCAACGAGTGGGTTCTAAATGGCTCTAAGATTTTCATTACCAACGGTATCCACGCCGACCTCGTTATCGTGGCGGCCATCACCGACCCGGGCAAAGGCGCTAAAGGCACGTCCCTCTTTTTAGTGGACACAAGCCTGCCCGGGTTTGAGAAATCCAAGAAAATCGACAAGATAGGACAACACGCATCCGACACGGCGCTGTTGTTTTTCACCG
Source organism: uncultured Halieaceae bacterium (assembly GCA_913057135.1). GTDB lineage: Bacteria > Pseudomonadota > Gammaproteobacteria > Pseudomonadales > Halieaceae > Luminiphilus. Next base: position 13,938 of record CAJXNM010000017.1, on the reverse strand, counting down.
ATGTTAGGCTCCCCGCCGAGGCGCTGCTGGGCGAGGAAAACCGCGGCTTTGCCATCATGATGGACGAACTGCCCCGCGAACGCCTGGGGATTGCGGCGCAAGCGGTTGCCGCCTCTGAAGGGGCTCTCGATATCACCCTAAAGTATGTACAAGAGCGTCAGGCATTCGGTCAAACCATCGGTCAATTTCAAAACAGCCGCTTCAAGCTTGCCGATGTCAAAACCCAAATCGCCATTAACCGGGCGTTTTACGAGAAATGCGCCGATAAATATACCCACAGCACCTTGCCCACCGATGAGGCCGCAATGCTGAAGCTGGCTAGCTGCGACATGCAGTGTGCCGTTGCGGATCAGTGCCTACAACTGTTCGGCGGCTATGGCTACACCACCGAGTATCCGATTTCACGCTTCTACGTGGATGCGCGCATTCAACCCATCTACGGGGGCAGTGCCGAAATCATGCGAGAGCTCGTTGCCCGCTCAATGCTGGGTCGGAGCTAGGTCGTAGCCATTACTTTTTCCTTCCAGCAACGGAAAGTCACCATGGCAAGGCGCCTGTGGGGTTGTATGTGGGCTTATATTTGCGCCGTACTTTTGATGCCAACCGCTGTTAACGCCAGCGATAGCGAGCTTCAAAAAATCATTGATGACCACTGGGCCTGGACACTTCAAGCCTACCCTGAGCGCCGCCTGGAATATGGGGATCGTAGTGGCAATCGCGACTGGACCGCCATGAGCCCCGAGGCCTTCGAAGAACGCAACGAGCAGCAGGGGCAATTTAAACGCCGGCTGGAAACCCTGGAACCGGTGACACTATCGGCACCCGCACGGCTCAACCGCCAGATGTTGCTGCGCGATTTAACCGACGCCCAGGACAATTACCAGGAAGGCCTGCACCTGATGGCCGTGAATATGCGTTCGGGACCCCAACACCGGCACAGTATGGCCGAACGCCTCCCCTTCAATACTGAACAGGATTACCGTGACTGGCTCGAGCGCTTACGCAAGCTGCCAGCACAACTTAAAGAATATCAAGCACTGCTCGATGAAGGTATTGCCCGCAATCGGGTCCAAGCCGAAGTGGTTATGCAGCGGGTACCCGATCAAATCGAACGGGTTGTTGTGTCATCGCCCGAGCAGAGCCCATTTTACAAACCGTTTCAAACGCTACCTGACACCATAGCCCCAGAGATCGCGGGAGCGCTGCAGCAACAAGCCAAACAGGTGATCGCCGATCTTTTAAATCCAGCCTACGCCCAGTTCGGCGACTACATCAGCAGGGTCTATTTGCCCGCCACCCGAAAAGAAGCAGGAGTCGGTAGCCTCAACGGTGGTAAAGCGCTCTACCGTCAACTCGCTGCCCAGTTCACCACCACGGAACTGAGCCCCGAGACCATCCACCAAATGGGGCTCGATGAAGTCGCTCGGATTCGGCGGGAGATGATGGCGATCATTGATGAGGTGGGTTTCGAGGGCGACCTACAGGCCTTCAACGAATTCTTGCGCAATGACCCCCAGTTTTATTATGACAGTCCCGAGGCGCTGCTTGAGGGCTATCAAGCCATTGCCAAACGACTCGATCCGGCGCTTGTGTCCCTGTTTGGCAAGTTGCCCCGAATGCCCTACGGCGTGCGCCCCATTCCCGACGAAATAGCCCCAGATACCACCACTGCCTACTACATGCGTCCGGCCGCTGACGGCAGTCGACCTGGCTGGTACTACGTTAACTTGTACCGCCCCGAGGTCAGGCCAAAATTCGAGATGGAAGTGCTGAGCGTGCACGAAAGTGTGCCTGGACACCATTTACAAATTGCCCTGGCGCAGGAGCTGGGGGACTTGCCGGAATTTCGACGCAACAGCAGCGTGACCGCATTTATTGAGGGCTGGGGTCTCTACTCCAAGCGTCTTGGCTATGACATGGGCCTCTACCAAGCCCCCTACTCTCGGTACGGGCAACTGGTGTATGACATGTGGCGTGCAGTCCGTCTGGTGGTCGATACCGGCATGCACTACTTTGGCTGGTCTCGGGAGCGCGCAATCGCGTTTTTCAAAGACAATGCCGCCAAAACCGAAGCGGATATTGTCAATGAAATCGATCGATATATCGGTTGGCCAGGCCAGGCGCTGGCCTACAAAGTCGGTCAGCTCAAAATACTTGCGCTGCGGGAAAAAGCAGAGCAAGCCTTGGGTGAAGCCTTTGACATACGCGCCTTCCATGACCATTTACTGGGCGCAGGTGCCATACCGTTGGACGCGCTTGAGCAGCGTATGGATGCGTGGCTAGCGCAACAACTCGCCGAGGCTGGCAAGGTGTAACCTGTCAGCCAGGACCTTTTAGTACGACCTTTAGCGACGACTTCCACACTAGCGCCCAATAGTCAGAACCACTGGGGCTGCATCTCGAGTGTCGTATCATCTAGCCCAGTCAGCAAGCGGGCCCAGACCTCGGTTTGCGGTAACTCCCAACGGGCAAAATAGCGCATCGCCTGCAGCTTACCGCGGTAAAAGTCGGCATCGGCATCACTGCCGGCTTGTTGCAATTGGCGGTCGGCCACCAGCCCCTGCCGCAACCACATCCAGCCAACAACCACATGCCCGAAGAACTCTAAATAACGCACCGAATTGGCTAGTGCCAACTCGATCCGTCCTTCGAGCATTGCCTGTACCAGTGTGCCGGTAGTTGTCTGCAGTGTAGCCAGCGCTTGCTCAAGGGCTGCTGCCATGACCGCCACATCGGGTATCTCACGTGCTTGCGCGAGGGTGGCCTCAATCGCCGCCACACAGGCGCGATAACCGGCGCCGTCCTGTTGTAAAACCTTGCGACCCAGCAAATCGATGGATTGAATACCGGTTGTACCCTCGTGAATCGGGTTCAAACGATTGTCCCGGTACATCAATTCAACCGGATGATCATTGGTGTAACCCGCGCCGCCCAACACCTGAATCGCCAAGTCATTGGCTTTGGGACCGTACTCTGATGGCCAGGTCTTCACGATGGGTGTAAGGAAATCGAGTAGCTCAAAGGCCTGCTCGCGACCCTCTGCATCCGGATGGGTTTTCCAATCATCAACCAGTTGCGATGCAAACAAACACAAACTCCACGCCCCCTCAGCGTAAGCTTTCTGTGCTAGCAACATACGCCGCACGTCCGCATGCTCAATCAGCATAACCGGTGGCGCCAAAGGATCTTTGCTAGTGGGCTTACGACCCTGGGGACGCTCTTTCGCGTAATCGAGGCTGTACTGATAGCCACACAGGGCCAACGCCGCACCACTGGTACCAACCATCACCCGCGCTTCATTCATCATGTGGAACATGTATTTCAGTCCCTGATGAGGCTCGCCCACCAACCATGCGACAGCGCCATCCGCCTCACCAAAATTCAGCGCGGTCGAGGTCTGACCACGGCCACCCATTTTATGGAATAGCCCAGCCAGTCGGACATCATTGCGTTCACCAAGACTACCGTCCTCGTTGAGTAAAAACTTTGGACAAATAAACAGGGAGATACCTTTAACCCCAGGGGGTGCACCTTCAATACGCGCAAGCACCGCATGCACAATATTGCTGGAGAGTTCATGATCACCGCCAGAGATCCAAATCTTGTTACCAAAGATGCGATAGCTACCATCCTCCTGGGGTACGGCTTTGGTGCGAATATCGGCCAAACTGGAGCCCGCTTGCGGCTCAGATAACGCCATAGTGCCCGCAAATTCACCACTGCGGAGCCTCGGTACCCAGGTATCGATTTGCATCTGTGAGCCATGGGCTTCCAACAAGTTGGCATTCGCCGCTGTCAGCGCATGAAAACCATTGGTAGTACTGGCCGCAGCCGTCAAGTAGCCTTGGGCACAGGCCGACACCACCAACGGCAGCTGCATACCACCCCAGGCATAATCTTGATCGGGACAAATAAGGCCCGCCTCAGCCACCGCATCATAGGCCCGTTTAATCTCTGGAATCATCACAACCCGCTCGCCATCCCAATCAGGCTGGTTCAGATCAACGGTTTTTCGGATGGGCACGAAATAGTCCTCGGCAATTTTTTCGGCCAGATCCAAAGCGGCGTCGAAGGACTCTCGATTGTGGTCAGCATAGCGCTCTCGACTGAGCAGGCTATCCACCTGAAACAGTTCGTACAGGTAAAATTCGAGGTCGCGACGGGATAACAGAGCAGCGGCCATAACTCAGGACTCCACGATGAATTGACAGGAAAATGACAGTGGACGTGCTAGCGAGGTAACGGCAGCACACCGAGAGCTGTCGTGCGCAGACTTCCTAGCAGCAGCAAGTCGTTGCAAGGCATTGCCGAGGTAATAAACGGGAAGCGGCGCTCGGGATCTTGCAGGTTGTGAATGACGTTACCCTGGGCATCAACCGCCATCACAAAACTAATGGGGTTGGTCAAACTCTCGAGAACAATGTCCGGCGCCACCGAAAACAACTGCCGCAAAAATGGGTGGCCCGCCGCGTTGTCGAGACTATCCCGCAGCGATGGCATGGCTATCCATAGCAGTCCGTTGTTATCGATGTTGATATTATCGGGGGCGGCTGGCAGTTCATCGATAAAGGTATCCACCGTGCCTGCTTTGGGGCCCTTGAGCCACAGCCGCTGAATGCGCGCCATACCGGTTTCGCTCACTAGGACGTAGTCATCGTTTGGTGCCACGCTGACGCCATTGGCGAAAAACAAGTTCTCTAGGTGCACCCGCACTTGCCGTGAGCGTGGATCGTAGGACAGTAACCTGCCGGTCATGCTGCCTTCCCAGAAATCGAGCACGGTCTGCCTAAAGCCGAACCGTTGCGAGGCATCGGTAAACCAGATAGTGCCGTCGCCTGCGATATCGAGATCGTCGGCAAATTTGAAGGGCTCGCCGTTGTACTGGTCAGCTAATACGATCACCTGTCCTTGGGGTGTAACACGCAATAAACCGCGGGCTGCGTCGGCAACGAGTAAGTCACCGGCATTATCAAAGGTCATACCCAAGGGTCTACCCCGGGTATTAACGACGGTCTGCGGGGCGCCAGGGCCGCGCCAACGCACAATGCGTCCATCATCAAGGCCGCTGTAGACCGAGCCATCACGAGCGCAAGCGACGTCTTCAGGTCCAACACCGGCGTAGCTGAGGAACTGCACACCACTGAGGCGCTCGTTGCTTGCGTAGACACCCACCAGACCGGGATTAGCTGGCGCCTCCCAGGTTGCAGGTTCAATAGGTGGCAGCATCACCGCCACCGCGAACCAGGTAAATATCGACACCACCAACAGCAGGAGAGTGGACTTTAAAAACAGCACCGGTCTATGAACCTCGCTTTGTTTTTTTGTGGGCTCGCTATCTGAGCTCATCGAGGGTTTCAGCCAGCGCTGAAACCAAAGATGCCATCTGCTCACGCGCCATGGTGAACGCGGGGGCCAGTTGAATGGTGTCACCGCCATAGCGTACCAAGAAGCCTTTCTCCCACATACGCATAGCGGTGTCGAACGGACGTTTCAATGGCTCGCCGGGGAGCGCGTCTAGGGTAATCGCCCCCGCAAAACCGTAATTGCGAACATCACTGACATGGGGCCGGCCCGTTAATGCGTCATGCATAAGCGACTCAAAATACGGTGCTTCCGCTGCCACTCTGGCGGGTAATTTTTCCGACACCAGCAGCTCTAAGGCCGCTAAACCTGCGGCACAGGCCACCGGATGCCCGGAGTAGGTGTAGCCATGGGGGAATTCCAGGGCGTAGTCGGGACCGCCATTTGCCATAAAGGTGTGATAGATATCCGACGACGCAATCACAGCGCCCATGGGAATAGCGCCATTGGTCAACTGCTTGGCCACATTGAGGATATCCGGTGTCACACCAAATGCATCGGCACCGGTCATAGCACCACAGCGCCCAAAGCCGGTAATCACCTCGTCGAAAATCAAGAGGATATCGTGGGCGTCGCAGATATCGCGTAGCCGTTGCAGATACCCCACCGGTGGCGGAATAACACCCGCCGATCCGGCCATCGGCTCGACAATCACCGCGGCAATGGTTGAAGCATCATGCAGGCTGATGAGTTCGGCCAGTTCGTCAGCCAACTCAGCACCGGTCTGCGGCATGCCCCGACTGAAACGATTTTCAGGCAGCATCGTATGGCGCAGATGATCAGCCTCGACCCCTTGGCCGAAATGTTTACGGTTGGCGGCAATACCCCCAACGGATATGCCACCAAAATTAACCCCGTGGTAGCCCTTCATCCGACCGATAAAACGCGTCTTCGTGGGCTGACCCTTCAGTCGCCAGTAGGCTCTGGCCATCTTCATGGACGTATCGGCAGATTCCGACCCGGAGTTGGTGAAAAACACATAATCCAAGCCATCGGGCATCAAGGATTTGACGACATTCGCCAACTCAAAGGCCTTGGGGTGTCCGAATTGAAAGGGGGGTGCGTAATCGAGTGCGCTTATCTGCTCGTGTACCGCTCGGGTAATAGCTTCACGACCGTGACCCAAACCCGTTGTCCACAGCCCCGAGTGGCCATCGAGAATCTGACGGCCCCGATCATCGGTGTACCACACCCCGTCGGCAGCCACGATCATACGCGGGTCTGATTTGAACTGACGATTACCGGAATATGGCATCCAATACGCGTCTAGGGTTTGTTGAACGGTAGCTGGCGCCTTCGCATTCATAAGAGGAGGGTTCCCAATGTCATCGTGCGCGACGTAGTCAATAATAGGCCGGTGCCTGGGGTGCGAAGTTATGCAGCGCCAGCAACAGACCGACGAATACCAGGAAGATTATGACCGCCCATAGCGCCGACCGAGGTGGCTTATCGCTCACCTTGCCCTCGGCTTTGCCACGCCACATGGCAGCAACAAGTGGTTGGTGCTTCACAAAATGGTAGAAGGCGATGGCACCGATATGAATAAAAATGAGCGTACGCAAAATACCCCAATTAAGCTCGTGGATCTCGGTGAACGTGCCCGCATGCTCGCCCACCCAATAGGCTAATGGCGCCTCGAAGGTGATGTCATCGGCACTGAACAGGCCCGTGCTGCCCTGCACAAAGACGAGTAACAGCAGCGCCAGAGTCGACCAGCCACCTAGCGGATTGTGCCCGACACCTTGATAGGGAACGCCCCTTAGGTAAGCCAGCACCGCTGCCGGGCCGCGCAAAAAGTGCTTGAACTGGGCGTGATAACTGCCAACGAATCCCCAAACGAGACGCGTCAGTGCCGCTGCCAACAAGCTATAGCCACACCATCGATGCAGTTCGAGGTTGCCTGTCTCACCGCTCCACCACATAAAACCGATGGCCAGTGGGAAATACCAATGTATGACGCGTACCGGCCAGTCCCAGACTGGCCATCCCTGCCCCAACTGCATGGCTTACCGTCCCATCAAATCCATAAGTGCTGTCACTGAGGCTTCGACACCCAGGGTCACTGCCGGCTCGGGGCTGATTTTAAACAGGGGTGAATGGTGTGATGGTACCGGCGCACCACCTTGTGCCTCGCGCTCAAAATCCTCTGGGGGGGTGCCGCCAACCGCAAAATAAACCGATTTAATGGACGGGTTCACGGTAAAGAAGGGGAAGTCCTCAGCCCCCATGCCCAAGCGCTCCTCCTCGAAGAATACGCTGTCGCCGAACTGGTCGGCCCATACACCGCGCATACGCTGCAACATGGCGGGATCATTGAGGGTCGGTGGTACGCCCTCGTTCTCATGAACCACAACCTCTGGCAGCATATCCTCAGGCAAGCCAGCAACCCGACCCATGTTCTCGGCTACCCGCTTGATACCATCGAGCAACACTTGGCGATCGGCGTTGGATTCATTGCGCACAGTGAGCTGCAGGCGTGCCGCATCCGAGATAATGTTGTGTTTGGTGCCCGCGTGGAATGCACCCACGGTAATAACGCCAGGGCGTCGTGGTGCCAGGTCGCGAGTGACCACCGTCTGCAGCGCCAGTACGATCTGAGATCCCAATACGACGGGGTCAACACCACGGTGAGGACTCGCACCGTGGGCACCGATTCCCTTGATGTAAATATCGACCGTGTCCGCCCCCGAATAAGGTGCTTGGGTGGCTACCAACTTGCCGGTAGGGACCGCTGAGGCGACATGAAATGCCATGGCGTAATCGGGCGTGCCAAAACGCTCCCAGATGTTATCTGCGCGCATGGCAGCCGCTCCGCCCACCCGCTCCTCAGCGGGCTGACCCACCAGCATGAGGGTGCCAGACCATTCATCCCGGCGCTCGGCCATGATGCGTGCGGTACCCACTAGGCTGGTAATGTGAACATCGTGACCACAGGCGTGCATCACCGAGACATCATTGCCGTCCCAGTCTTTTTGCTTGGCCTTGGACGCGTAGGACAGCCCAGATTTTTCCTCTACTGGCAGGCCATCCATATCGGCGCGGAACATGGCTAGGGGTCCCTCGCCGTTGCGCAACAGCGCCACTAATCCGGTACCGCCGACACCGGTATGCACTTCATAACCAAGCTCGGCCAACTCATCCGCTAGACGCTGCGCTGTTTGGTGCTCCATCATGGACAGCTCAGGATGTTGATGGAACCAAACGAACAATGAGCCAAGCTGCTCATCGTAGAGATTTTGCACGCGCTCCTTCAAATCGGAAGCGGTTGCAGGTAAGGCCAGCAGGCAGCCCAGTACAAGTGGTGACACAAAACGTCGAAGCACGAACTCATCTCCCATCGGTGCGGATCCCCATTGGGATCCCTCTAAACTCGGGCGGCGTTGTGAATGACACACGCCCCGGGGCAGTCTGTCACAGTCCCTTGGTGTAGACTACGCCTTTTGGCACACCCGCCCAAGTCAAGGACTCCTGAACTTTTGAATAGCGATCGCATTACAGCGCGGTTTGGCAGCTACGGCGTAGAGCTCTTGCAACAAAGCCAGCGCCACCGAATCGCAAATCTGCACAGTGGTACAGCACCTGAGCACATCTGCCGCACCTTAGCGGTTACGGTTTTTCATCTCCCTGTGCACGACGCCTTACAAGACGTCGATACCACTATTCGAGCCGGTGCCAGTTTGGGCGCGACACTGCGCGCTGCAGGATGGCGCGTCATCCGCTCCGATGCAGCACAGGCCACTGCTTCTGCGGGGACAGCATTCGAAGCTATGAGTCGACACAGCTGCACAGCCGGTACACCAATGGCGCTGCAGGTTTACACGCTGTTAGCCGCTAACGAATCCCTACGGCTGCCCTACGCGGCTATCGCAGAAGCCTATCACCCCGACCATGTAGCCATTGCCAAGCCGCTACCGGCCCAAAAACTAGAAACCGAATTAACCGGTGCCGCCAAAGAGGCCCTGCGGGGCCTATTAGCGGCACTCTGACGTTTACAGGCCCGGGAGGTTTACAGACCCAGACGCTGCGCCAGGGACAAATCAAACCCCAGTGCGCGCGCTTGAGCGACAGCGGCTTCACGATCGGTGCCGGATTGACTGGCCACCCAAAGATTCGTGCAGCGGGTGCCAGTGCGGCAGTAAGCGAACACTTTCTCGCCGCTGTTAAAAATTTGCCCAAGCCCCTCTAAATCCTCGCCCGGAAACGTATTGGGGTTCACCGGATACGCGACAAATTTGAGCCCTGCCGCCTCGGCCGCCTGGGCCATGGACGCCATGGTGGGCTGATCTGGCGCTTCGCCGTCAGGTCGATTGCATACCACGGTGGTAAAGCCCTGCTCCGCCAATACAGCCATGTCTGAAGGCTCGGGTTGCGGCGCAACGGTAAGGGTATCACTCACAATAATGGGGTTAAGCACTGAACAACTCCTCTGCTAGCTAGCGTGGCACAACGTTTGTTGCGACGGTTAAGTATTGGTCCAACTGTTCACGGATGCGCACCGCCCCACGATTGAGCATGCGCTGTATATCAGCACGGTTGGTAACCCGATTCGACCACTCAAGACCTGGGGTATCGGGACTTCTCATCGGCTCAACAAACCGCAACACGGTTGCATCCGACTCGGGATCAGTGACCTCTAGCACCAACGTCATGGCACTGGACTCGTTGGTAAAACTGCGCGACCAGCCCACCGTGCTTTGGGTATCTGGCGCCGCCACCTGCAGGTTCATGATACGTGGTTTCAAAACGAGCGTCTTGGCATCAGGCTGGGGCACGACCCGATAACTCGGCGCCGACTGCAGACTTGCTGTTACGGCAGCCTGGCATAGAGCCTGGGTCTCTGAGCTTAATGCTTCACGGGTTTGTTCACTCAGCCGGCGACTCAACTGCCTGCGCGTATCGTTTTGTTGGCTCAACCAATCGGGTCGGAATGCCACGGTACAAGACGCCAACAGGACCTGGTCATAGCGCCCGAAATCGACATGCTCAGCAGTGAAAGGCTCGTGAGATTCATTGCGCCCTATCCCGTCAGCCAGTTTTTCGGGCGCCATTGAACGGTGAGCCTGGCACCCGGCCAAGAGCTGGCAAAACACGCTGAGCAAAATCACTCGGAACATACCCAACACTAACCTAGCGTCTGGCCAATCCCAAGTCATCGAATAAGGTGCTCTCGATGGACTCTCGGGGGCGTTCCATGATCGGCACGGATCGTCCCGTAATACGCTCCGCCATGGCTCTGTAGGTATCCGATACTGACATCAACAACGCCTCAGGCAGGTCTGTGGCAGCCGCAAATTGCTGCCGCTGCACCATTCGGCTCTTATCCAACAGCAGCGATGGATCCGGTGCTAGCGCCAACAACGCTTGGCGGAACTCTTCCTTACTGTTTTCCCGAACGACACCTTGGCTGTATGCCTGCGCATCCCAAAACCGCGAGGAATCAGGGGTTCCCACTTCATCCATGTAAATCAGTTCCTGCTGCCCTTGAGCGTTTTCTGCGTAGCCGAACTCGAATTTAGTATCGACGAATAATTGATCAACGCCAGAGAGCTTTTCGGCAATAAGATGAAAGCCCCTGCGCAACAATTGCTCGTACACATCCACATCACTCGGTGCCATAAACCCAAGCGCCGACCAGTGTTTAAGGATCGATTCGCGGCTAATGTTCACATCGTCGGCCTCGGGAATACCCTCTAGACCCTCAAGGACACCTTTGGTCGACGGGGTAATGAGCAGCTCGGGCAGACGCTGATCCTTCCCGAGCCCTTCGGGGAGCTGCACGCCACAAAAAATGCGCTCGCCCTCGGCATAACTGCGCCACATGGACCCGGTAATGTAGCGTCGCGCGATCGCCTCGATACGCACGGGCTGCGCTCGCTGCACCACCCAGCACAGGGGGTGCGGCGCTTCTAGAATGTGACTGCGGGCCAGGCCGGCTTCACGGAAAACATCAAACCAATGCTGCGAGATCGCATTAAGCGCCGCCCCTTTACCGGGCACACCATTGAGACCGCCCTCGCCGTGCCAGATGCAATCAAAGGCCGAGATTCGATCGGACACCACCATAATGGCAAGGGGAGCATCGGGCGCCACGGGATAACCTCGCTGCTCAATCAAGCGACGACTATCCTCGGCACTCAGCCAATAGACCGACCGCACCTTACCCGAGTGCACGGGCTCCGCCGTCTTGATGGGAAAGTCATCATTCGTCGAAAGAACCCTTAACATGTAGTCACTCCTAAGTAATTAGGCATTTTAAGCCGACCGGGCACTTGGACTCTAGACATGAGCCAAGTAGCATCCGCGCACATTCGAAAAGTCAGCAACAAGGTAGTGTACCCATGTTTTCGTCGACCCAACGCCTATTAGCTAGCGCGATAGCAACTCTTGCAAGTCTACCCAGCTTCGCTCAGTCCGCCCCTTCAACCGGCAACGATTTGCTAGAAACCGTTTTGGTCACCGCCACACGCCAAGGTGTCTCTGGCGGGGAGCTACCCGTGGCCTGGAGCGCCATCGATCAGGACACTATTGGCTTTACCTCACCACAACATGCCAATCAACTGCTCAATCGCTCGGCGGGCACATGGATCAGTCGCGGCAACGGCCAAGAGTCCCTTATCGCCCTGCGCTCCCCCGTGCTCACCGGCGCTGGTAGCTGCGGTGCCTTCATGACCGCAGAAGATGGCATTCCCCTGCGGGCACCGGGCTTCTGCAACGTTAATCAGTTGTTTGATGCCAACTTGGCCCAGGCTGGAGCCGTAGAAGTGGTGCGCGGTCCTGCGACCGCCGTGTATGGTTCCAACGGCATGCATGGGGTCATCAATGTCATCACACCCTCGGTTGAATCCCAGCCCAACACCTTGCGCATAGAGGGTGGATCCCGGGACTTTTATCGGATCTTGGGCAATATGGCGCTGCCCAATAACGGCACTGCTATAGCCTTCCAGGCAAGCGAATACGGCGGCTACCAAGCAGAATCGGGGTATGGGCAGCAAAAACTCAATGTACGAAATGACAGCGAATGGGGTGCTTGGCGCCTGGCCTCTGTGCTGTCGGGTAGCAACCTTAACCAGGAAACAGCAGGCTACATTCAGGGGTTTGAGGCCTACAAAGATGACGCGGCTCGCAGGGACAACCCCAACCCTGAGGCCTACCGCGATGCATGGTCCATGCGCGCCCATGTCAGCGCCAGCCGCAATCTTGGGTCTGACCAGACGCTGACCATCACCCCCTATGTGCGACGCAACGCCATGACGTTTTTACAGCACTTCGTGCCTTGGCAACCGACCGAGCGCAATGGGCACAGCAGTGTGGGGCTGCAGACCAGCCTGGCCGGCGATAGTGACAATAGCCAATGGGTGATCGGAGCTGATCTCGATTACACCCAAGGTTGGCTTGAAGAGGTACAAGCGGAGCCCTTTAGCCCGAATCAACCCGCTGGCATTCACTATGATTACGAGGTCGATGCCTTGGTCGGTGGTTTGTTTGCCCAGGGCGACACCGCCCTGTCGGATCGATGGCGTATCGACGGCGGTGTCCGCCTCGAGAGTACCCAGTACGACTACGACAACCTTGTCAGCGCCGGGTCTGCCTGTGCACCGGATGCCAGCGCTTGTCGCTTTTTCCGACCGGCAGATCGCAGTGACGACTTCAACAACCTGTCTGCCAATCTAGCGCTGAGTTACGGCTTCGATAACGCGCGGGTTTATACCCGAGCAGCGTCGGGGTTTCGCGCACCACAAACAGCGGAACTCTATCGATTACAGGCGGGCCAAACGGTTGCCAATATTGATTCCGAGCAAATACACAGTATTGAGTTGGGTATTCGCGGTGAGCTGTTCGATGCCCTCGGCTATGCCCTCAACGCCTATCAAATGCGCAAGGACAATGTGATCTTTCAGGATCGCGATCGGCAGAATGTCGACAATGCGAAGACCCGTCACGAGGGCATTGAAATCGAGCTCAATTGGCAGATCTCATCGGTCTGGTATGCGGAGCTGGCAGCCACATTGCAAAAACACCGCTACGACAGCGCCACCGCGCTGTTGGGCTCCAGCGGTGACATTAATGGCAATCGCATCGATACCGCACCGGATAGTTTTGGCAGCGCACGACTTGGCGCTGACACGGTGATTGGCATTCACCCGATAAAAGCCGAGCTCGAATATGTTTGGGTCGGGGGATATTACGTGGATCCGGATAACGAGCACCGATACGCGGGCCACCGGCTGGTCAATTTGCGCGCCGATATGCAGGTGCGACCGACGATAAAACTGAGCGTTATCGCCACCAATCTGCTCGATACCGCCTATGCAGAGCGGGCCGACTTCGGCTTTGGCCAATACCGCTACTTCGTGGGCGAGCCTCGAAGCGTCGTACTGGGGCTGAGCTGGCAGCTGGACTGAGTACGGCTACCTTTGGGTAAGTCCGCCGTGGACCAAGTCCACGGCGATTACAGGATGCTGCCGCCTAGCGATAGGCGCGCAGGCCCACGGCGTCGCGCACTTGTGCCAACAGATCGGCGGCTCTGGGACGTAACCTCTGGGCGCCAGCCTGTAGTACCTCTTCCAACTGCTGGGG
>CAJXNM010000016.1 GCA_913057135.1 uncultured Halieaceae bacterium | reverse complement strand
CATATTGTGTTCAATTGTGGCTAATAGCTCTGCCCCATCGGTGCCAAAAATTTCCAGCTTTTCCGTAGATGTCTGCATGGGTAGGTAGGCTTCAGAGAGAAGTTCAACGGTCTCGTCTTCCAGTCGCAAATTGCCGCTGTCCAGCAATAAGCGCAGCATGGCAACCGGGGTTACATCACCGCTGTATTTTTTGACGAGTGCTGAAAAGCTACGCTCAGCCCCTTGCATGGGTAATGTTCTCACTTGCCCAGGCGAAGAAAACTGCGGGTCATTGGCCCAGCCACTGAGGACTTGAACCACCCGATGCCGTCGCGTACTGGCCTCGGCCAGTGCCTCGGATTGCAGGCTTTGAAGTCTGGTCACCTCTTTGCGACTGAGCCCGGTCATGCCTGAAATGGCCGATACGGTCGGTTTTTGACCTTTAGCCTGTAATATCCCATGGCCCTCTTCCACAAAGATACGCCTACACAGGTCCGTCAATGCTGAGTGACCTAAGCCATGGGTGAGAAGCACACGGACAACCGGACGCAGTAATCGCTCCGTGGTTTTGAGTAGTACCTGTTGTAGTGAAGACTTTTCGCCCATTATTGGGAAAATAATCCCAATTGATGATATGCGTCAAGTTTTATGTGGCGCGTGTTTTAGTAGGCTCAGCGCACATTGTGTACCAAGCCCTGTGTGGACTGTCATGTGCTGAGCGCGTGGTGGGACAACTAGTGGTGGGACAACTAATAGTCGGTCATCAGCGAATAATAGTCAGTCATCAGCGTACCCATTCGCGCTAGGTGGTGATATTGAATGATGTTTGCCCGGCATTATTCAGATTCTGCTCGGAGGTTTCGTGATCGATCTTTTTACCCCACGTTAGGATCGTGTGCCCCGCCTCTCGGAGCGCTGCTGTATCGGGTAGGGCGCCATCAAAGACAGCACACCGAAAAACACTGTCCACTGTGGGTGTCAGCCCTTCGCGGTGCCAGTGCCACAGTAAATAGGTGGGCTCGAATAGTAGTCTGCTCCGATCCCAGTTGTGCGGAATACTGAATAGAGCGTCTCGTTTGATGAGTCGTGGGATATGCAGCACCGGGTTCGGTGCTGCGATGGACTGACACTTAAAAAAGTTCAGGGTATCCCATAGCCAGGTATGCCAGTTGTTCAACTCTTTATTGGGCCGATTGCGCTCTTTGAAGCGAACGCGGGGCACTGCAAATTCCTCTTCTGGATTGTCAACGGGTCGCAATAGCAGCATGTCGTCGTGCCACCAAATCCATCGCTCGTAGTGCTGAGCAAAGACATACTGATGCTCCCACAGGCGTTTGACCTTATTAGCGCCTGTAGTGTGTACCCAGTCGGTTAAACAGTGAATCTGGTGGTAATCCAGCCAAGCCTTGGGGGGCAGATGAGCGGTTTCCGTCAATAGAGTGATGGGCCAATCCCCCAAGTGTTCCCTAATGGCTGCCACTACTATCGGTAGGTAATCGGGGTCTTTAGGCCGGTAACTGATAGCGATCGGTGCTCTGTCTGTCATAGTGCGCAATCCTGCAAGGGGGGGGCGCTTTGCGAGCGCTTCCCAGGGTCGTGATGCCACAGCTGATTTCACGGTCTTTGTAATAGGTGTTTCACTGTAGACAGCGATGAACACCTCGGATCATCGCAGATGAAACGGCCTTGAAAAAGTGCTGGCCTTTATAAAACAGTCATATAAAATATTACAAAATGTATCGGACAGGGAAATCGTCATGGACCAATCGCTTGTGAATCAGTCGTTCATGAACAAGTCACCAGAGTTCGACGCCGAGCTTTTACGCCGCTACGACAAGGCCGGTCCCCGTTACACGTCATACCCCACCGCTGTGCAATTTTCAGAGGGGTATAAAGAGACGGATTATCGGGCCCACGCAGCAATGAGTAATGGCTCAGATAGAGCGCTATCCTTGTATTTTCATCTGCCGTTTTGCAGCACCATCTGTTACTACTGCGCCTGCAATAAAATTGTGACCCGGGACCGAAGTCGCGCCGTTTCGTACCTGCAGCGTCTGCATAAAGAGATCGCCTTGCAGGCCGAATTATTCGATCGCACCAAACCGGTCAATCAGCTGCACTGGGGTGGCGGTACACCTACATTCATTAGCCATCAGCAAATGATCGAATTGATGGCAGTGACCAGGCGTCATTTCAGTCTCCTTGACGACGATTCAGGTGAGTATTCTATTGAAATAGATCCCCGAGAGATCGACCGCCAGGGGGTCAAAGTACTGCGCGATATTGGCTTCAATCGGTTGAGCCTGGGTGTGCAAGACTTCGACCCCGCAGTGCAAAAAGCGGTGAACCGCTTGCAGAGCGAAGCACTGACCGTCTCTGTGGTCGACGCTGCACGGGATGAGGGTTTTAAATCGGTAAGCGTCGACCTTATTTACGGGCTGCCCTTGCAAACCCCCGAGAGCTTTGCCCGGACCTTGGAGCGAATAGTGGCACTGTCACCCGATAGGATTTCACTATTCAATTACGCTCACATGCCCGACATGTTCAAGACCCAGCGCGGTATCCGAGAGGGCGATTTACCCAGCCCAGAGACGAAGCTAGACATTCTGCGTTTGAGTATCGAAACACTCACCGAGTCGGGTTACGTGTTTATTGGTATGGATCACTTCGCTAAGCCAGATGATGAACTCGCTAAGGCACAACGTGCGGGCAAGCTGTATCGGAACTTTCAGGGATACGCCACCCATGCGGATTGCGATCTGGTGGGATTAGGTATTACCGCTATTGGCACGGTCGGCAACAGTTTCGTTCAGAACGTCAAAACCCTCAGCGATTACTACGCTCGCATCGACGCTGGCTTGCTACCGGTATGGCGCGGTATCGAGTTCAATAACGACGACCGCGTTAGGCGTTACGTCATCATGCAGCTGATCTGCCATTTTGAGCTGGACATAGCGCGTTGTGAGCAAGATTGCGGTGTTGGGTTTGATACGTACTTTGCGGATGAGCTATTAGCCCTTAAGTCTATGGCCGATGATGGCTTGGTGACGCTCAATGACGGGCGCTTAATTGTCACCCCCAAGGGGCGATTACTTATTCGCAACATCTGCATGGTCTTCGACCGATACTTGCGCTCAGATACGGGCAGTGGCCAGCCCCGTTTCTCAAAGGCCATTTGACGACTGGGTATACCTATAAGGCCTCACCGTGCTCTACAGTGGGGTAGAGGGAAAATAGTACAGGGCCATTCTTGAATTTTTGGCGAAATATGGCGCTTTTGTCTCGAAAGCCCTTCTTAGATGGCCGAGGATGTGGTCCAATCGCCACCCAAAATTAGGTGCGGTTACACCGAGGCTTTAGAGCCGGCGTTCCGCACCGTCGACTTCTGCTTGTTCCCGTGTTGCTGCAAGGCAGCTGCACAGTAATACGCACTGTAGTTCACACTATGGTTTTGGCGTTGTAGAGCGTCCGAGCACGAGTCATTTCCGTTCAGAGCAACCTTACGAGACGAGTGCAGCAATGTCAGATCTATCCCATTACCGCAACATCGGTATTTTCGCCCACGTAGACGCGGGTAAAACCACCACCACCGAGCGTATTCTTAAACTGACCGGGAAAATCCATAAAACCGGTGAGGTTCACGACGGCGCTGCCACCACCGACTTCATGGAGCAGGAGCAGGAGCGCGGTATCACGATTCAGTCTGCGGCAACGACTTGTTTCTGGAAAGACCACCGCATGAACATCATCGACACCCCCGGGCACGTGGACTTCACGGTAGAGGTGTACCGATCGCTGAAGGTGCTTGATGGCGGTGTCGGTGTTTTCTGTGGTTCTGGCGGTGTAGAGCCCCAGTCAGAGACCAACTGGCGCTACGCTAATGAATCGGAAGTCAGCCGTATTATTTTCGTTAATAAGCTCGATCGTATGGGCGCGGATTTTTATCGCGTTGTAGAGCAGGTTAAGAAAGTATTGGCAGCCAACCCCCTTGTGATGACCTTGCCAATTGGTCGCGAAGATGAATTCTGCGGTGTGGTCGACGTGTTGACTCAAAAAGCCTATATCTGGGATGACTCTGGTCTCCCTGAGAACTACGAGGTGACCGATATTCCTGCGGATATGGTCGATGATGCTGCCGCCTATCGTGAGCAGTTGGTTGAAGCCGCCGTTGAAATGGATGATGACCTCATGATGGCCTATATGGAGGGCGAGGAGCCATCCATTGACGAGATCAAGCGTTGTATTCGCGAGGGCACACGTACCTTGAAGTTCTTCCCCACGTACTGTGGATCCGCGTTCAAGAACAAAGGTATCCAGCTAGTACTCGATGCGGTTATCGATTACCTGCCTGCCCCCCAAGAAGTCGACCCACAGGAAATCACCGACGAGGAAGGTAACCCGACTGGTGAGAAAGCCATTGTGTCGGTTGACGAGCCTTTCCGAGCATTGGCGTTCAAAATCATGGACGACCGCTTTGGCGCTCTCACCTTCATCCGGGTTTACTCGGGCAAAATCAAGAAGGGCGACACCATCCTTAACGCTGCTACTGGTAAAACCGAGCGCGTCGGTCGCATGGTGGAAATGCACGCCAACGACCGCAATGAGATTGAAACAGCCCAGGCGGGCGACATCTTTGCTTGCGTAGGTATGAAAGCGGTCCAGACCGGTCACACCCTGTGTGATCCTAACCACCCCTGTACCCTAGAAGCGATGGTATTCCCCGACCCGGTTATCTCGATTGCGGTCGCGCCCAAAGACAAAGCGGGCGTCGAAAAAATGGGTATCGCCATCGGTAAGATGGTGGCTGAGGATCCGTCATTCCGTGTTGAAACCGACGAAGACTCCGGCGAGACCATCCTCAAGGGTATGGGTGAGCTGCACCTCGATATCAAGGTCGACATCCTCAAGCGAACCTACGGCGTGGAACTCACCGTTGGACAGCCTCAGGTGGCTTACCGTGAAACCATCACTATGCCTGTCGAAGACAGCTATACCCACAAGAAGCAGTCGGGTGGTTCTGGTCAGTTCGGTAAAATCGATTACCGTATTAACCCCGGCGAGCCCGGTAGTGGCTTCCAGTTCACGTCCTCTGTTGTGGGCGGTAATGTACCGAAGGAATTCTTCCCCGCTATTGAGAAGGGTTTCAAGGTGATGATGGAGGAAGGCCCCTTGGCTGGCTTCCCCGTGCTCGACGTTGCTGTAGAGCTGTACGATGGCGCATTCCACGCGGTGGACTCATCGGCGATCGCCTTTGAGCTTGCAGCGAAGGGCGCCTTCCGTCAATCCATGCCCAAAGCGGGTCCTCAACTGATTGAGCCCATCATGAAGGTCGACGTCTTCACTCCTGAAGATAACGTCGGTGATGTTATCGGTGATCTCAACCGTCGTCGTGGCATGATCAAAGATCAGGAACCCGGTCCTACGGGTATTCGTATCAAGGCCGACGTTCCTCTGTCAGAGATGTTCGGTTACATCGGGCACCTGCGCACGATTACGTCAGGTCGCGGCCAGTTCTCGATGGAATTCTCCCATTACTTACCTTGTCCTGCGCAAGTGGCTGAGAAAGTTATCGCCGCTGAGAAAGAGCGCAAGGCGGCGAAAGCCAACGGTTAAGTCCAAGTCATTGGGACACACCCAGACCCCGGTGAGCGCAGCGCCCCGGGGTTTTTTATTGCTCGTTCTTGTTGAACACCGGCAGCGGGCGTCGCAGCAATAGCGAGACGGCTGCAGTCATGGCAAAAATAGCCGGAAGTGTGGCCAGCAGCACCGCTTGCCAACCGATAGCGCTGAGCACAGTGCCAGCCAATAAGCTGCCCAGCGCCGAGGTGCCAAAGACAGCGGCCTCGTTAATGCTTTGGGCACGGAAGCGTAAATGTTCCGGATAGGTCCGCACCAACAGGGTCGTGCCACCGACGAACAGGAAGTTCCAACCCACGCCCAATAGCACCATGGAGCCGGTGTAGTGCATCACTTCTTGTCCCGCCAACCCCACTAACAAAGTGGCGCCGTAGATGCATAGCCCGGCAAGCATTAATGGGCGCTCTCCGAATCGGCTAATCAACCAGCCAGATGCCAGCGACGGTATGTACATGGCGAGCACATGGGCGCGAATGACCGCGGCGGTGTGAGGTAAAGAGTGTCCATCCATGACATGCATAGAGACCGGCGTGGCCGTCATGATGAATGCCATAATGCCCTGTCCAATGACTCCGCCTGCTACCGCAAGTAAAAAAAGCGGCTCCCTGAATAGGCTTGAAATGGGCGAATCCGCAGGGTTATCAGCACTTTTTGTTGTGTCTTTGATGGGTGCATCTCGATAACCCGCAAGCAGCAACGCACCGATCAAGAATAAGCCTGCAGCGCCCCACAAGGCTCCGGTCACCGGATTGCTAGTATCCAAGACAGTGCCGCTGGCCATTAGCTCTGGTCCGACTATAGCTCCACCTATACTGCCAAGCAGCACGATGGAAATGGCTTTGCCAGCTTTTGCCAGCACCACGCTTTCAGCGGCGGCAAATCGAAACTGTTGGCCAAACGCCAAGCAAACGCCGGTTAAGGCTGTGCCAGTGCAGAACAGCATGAAGCTATTGCTGGTGACGCCGGCACGTGACACCAGACTCGCTGCCACCCCCATTAACGCTGCCATCATGAAGCCCCGGCGGCGGCCAATGCGCTGCATCAGTAAGGTTGCGGGTACGGTGCCCAGTGCTGTTCCCAAAATAGTAAGCGATACCGGCAGCGTACTCAGTGCCGCTGTGGGTGCCAGTTCACTTCCCACAATACCGCCTAAGGTCACGTTGAGCGCTGACGCCGAGACAAACACCATTTGTGCCAGTAACAGCACTATAAGATTACGATTTAACACGATCGGTGACACCACAGCTTGGGGGTGAGCAGAATACCTACAATTCGAGTTCAATGGTGTGGGGTTTTCCCTGATTCCAAGCATAGCGTTGAGCGGTGCTCGCCGTGTACTCTTGTTTCCCACACGTTTCTAAAGCGACTGCCGATCCAGTGCCACATCTCAACAATGATCAGCTTGACACGGGCGCCATTCAGCAGGCCCTTGATGAGTTGGCAGCACGATGCCCCTCGGTGGCAGCTGCATTGGCGGCCGTGGGTTATCCGTCTGAGCGACGACAGGAAGCGGGTTTTGGCGCGCTGGTGCGCATCGCGGTGGGTCAGCAGGTATCGACAAAGGCTGCGGCGGCGATTGCGACTCGACTCGAGGCTGCATTGGGTGGCTCGGTAACCCCAGACGCCATCGCGTCAACCGACGATGCCAGCCTACGAGGGGCGGGTTTATCTGCACAGAAACTCAGCTACCTACGAGCACTCACCGAGGCGGTTGAAAGCGGGCAGTTGCCCCTTGATGCTCTTCCCGCACTTACGGATGCGGATGCGATCGCGCGGATTACGGCGGTGAAAGGCTTTGGTGTGTGGTCGGCCCATATGTATTTGATGTTTTCCCTGGGGCGTCCCGATATATGGCCAGTCGGCGATTTGGCAATCCGCGCCGGCTTTGGGCGTCTCTTGGGGCTTACCGAACGCCCAACCCCCAAGCAAACCGACGTGCTGGCGGAACCCTATCGTCCTTATCGCAGTGCACTGGCGCTGTTGTGCTGGAAGTTTTACAGCGAGGCGCCGCTGTAGTGGACTCCTCTAACACCCATACGATCGATCAAGCGCATATGGCGAGGGCGCTTGAATTTGCGGCCGCTGCGGCCGAGGCTGATGAGGTACCCGTTGGCGCACTATTAGTGGATGCTCAGGGTGTGGTCATTGCGGGTGCGGGCAACCGTCAGGTAGCGAGCCATGACCCGACGTCACATGCTGAAATTGCTGTGCTGCGCGCAGCAGGACAGGCGTTAAGTAATTATCGATTGCCCGGCACAACCTTGTACGTCACCCTTGAGCCTTGCACCATGTGCTGTGGTGCATTGATACACGCCAGAGTTGCCCGACTGGTATTTGGAGCACGAGAACCCAAAGCGGGGGCGGTGGTAAGCACCTGTCAGGCCCTCGACAACCCAGCGCTCAACCACAAAGTGATCTGGCATGAGGGCATCATGGCTGATGCATCCGCCCAGCTCCTAAAGACATTTTTTGCTCGACGTCGTCGTTAATTAACAGACGCTCAAAGGGCTCTCGGCAACACACGCGTATGTTCTGAGGACAGAAGTTCACCCATGTCGATGGGTGGTTGGATGCGATTGTTGGGCAGCTCCCGCAGGCGTAGCGCAGCGTAGTAATGACGTATGTTGTCCACATAGGTCATAGCCTCCCTGCCCCGCGCAAAACCAAAGCGGGTGCCAGGGTAGACATCGGGATCCTGCAGTGCCGGCAACTGGCTGCGCACATCCTGCCAGCGATGGGGATCAAGGCCCGCTCGTTCGGTCAGAATCCTTGCGTCCTCTAAATGCCCCATCCCAATGTTATAAGCGGCTAGCGCCATCCAGGTCCGATCGGGTTCGGCAATGTCATCGGGCAGCCGCCGCACTAGATCTTTTAAAAATCGAGCGCCTCCTCGTAGGCTCTGCTCGGGATCCAGCCGGTTATCAACCCCAAGATCCTGCGCGGTCGCACGGGTGATCATCATCAGACCGCGCACCCCAGTTGGTGAGCGAGCTCTGGGATTCCAGTGGGACTCCTGATAGGCCACCGCTGCCAGTAATCGCCAGTCCAGGCGATAGTCTTTGGCCACGGTCTCGATGAGTGACTGCCATTTGGGCAGGTCGCTGTGAATCTTTTGCTGAAACGTTAAAGAGCCGATGCGGGATGCTCCGCGCGTGTGTCCAAAGTGTTGATCTTGTAGTGCTTTCAAGGCTCCCGATTCCTTGAATGTGTCGAAGAAATCGTTAACCCGATCGGTCAGTGCCTCGGCCCCGGGTAGCTTCGGTAGGTACCAAACCATTCCCGCCTCGTCATCGAGCTCCATGCCGGCAACTAGGCGCGGATACAGCCGTTGTTGCATGCGAAACTCCACCGAATCGACGATGGCCAAGTCAGCTTTTTCCTCGGCAACCAACTGCATGAGCTCTAGGGTGTCCGCCGCACGAATCTCTCGCCAGCGCAATTTGGGCAAGTCCCGGGCAATGCCCGCGAGGGCTTCGCTGTGACTGCTGCCAGCCAGAACAATGATGTCCCGATCAATTAAGTCCGTAGCGGTTCTGGGGCGTGATAAGCCGCTTTTATAGACCACCAATGGTCTTTGGGTCAGGTAGGGCTTGCTAGCGTGAAAACGTTCAAGTCGCTCGGGGGTCGCCGTGAGTCCTGCTGCTGCAATATGCGCCTCGCCTGCCGCTAGTGAGTGGATTAGCTCTTCGAGGGTAAAGGCAACTTTGATACGAACTTTGTAGCCCGCTGCGTCAGCGAAGGCTTTGATCAGCTCGTAGTCGAAGCCCGTTTCTCTATCGTTGTCGAAGTAGTACGTGGTTGGGCTGTTGCGGGTGAGAACGACAAGCTCATCGCCGGCTTTGAGATCATCAAATAATGGCCGCTCGACACAGCCGGCCAGCAGTGACAAACAGAGGATCGAGAGTAAATGGGCAAGATGTTGAACCATGGTGGCATTGTAGCGACGAATTCACTGCTCTGCGGCATTCAGACAATCCATCACCACCGGTATACTAGGGGGCTAATCAGTACGGATCCCGCTCATGTTGCTCTTGCCCGGCCACGTCGCGCTTTCGGCGCCACGCTTTGATGCACTCAATACTCAGCTGTGTGCCATCTCGCCCTCGCTATCGCTTACGCTTGCCGCTTATTTTTATGTGATTGATGCCGATCCGAGTGTCGATATTGCGCCATTGCAGCGGTTACTGTTGCCCGGTACGGTTACGGCTCTCGATGCCAGCATCCTCGAAGTGCGACCCTGTCGCGTGGTAACACCTCGCTTGGGCACCATCTCCCCTTGGTCCAGTAAAGCTACCGACATTGCAAAAAACTGCGGTTTTAAACAGGTTAAAAGGATTGAGCGTGGGATTGTGTACGGTATTGCGGGGTTCGATGGTTGCACCGCGTCCGAGCAGCGTGCCATCGATGCCCTTTTGCATGACCGCATGGTGGAAACCGTGCTGCCCGAGCCCGCGGCGGCAGCGGGATTACTCGAGCAAGCCACAGCCTCTTCTTACACATCGGTTGATATTCTCTCGGGTGGCCGGGGTGCCCTTGCGTCGGCCAATCTGAGCCTTGGCTTGGCCTTGGCGGACGATGAAATCGACTACTTGGTTGAGGCGTTCACGTCACTTGAGCGCAATCCAACCGATGTCGAGTTGATGATGTTTGCCCAGGCTAACTCTGAGCATTGCCGGCACAAAATTTTTAATGCCAGCTGGACTATCGACGGCATTGACTGCGAGTACTCGCTATTTGGCATGATTCGCAACACCTTTGAGCGGGGTGGCGAAGGTGTGCTGTCCGCTTATGCCGACAATGCAGCTGTGGTCCGAGGCCATACGGCGGGGCGATTTTTTGCCGATCCTGCAACGGGTGAGTACCGATACCACCAGGAGCCCATCCATCTGCTGATGAAGGTCGAAACCCACAACCATCCCACGGCCATAGCCCCCTTTGCCGGTGCTGGTACCGGTTCGGGTGGTGAGATTCGAGACGAGGGTGCCGTCGGACGCGGCTCTCGGCCAAAGGCGGGTCTGGTCGGTTTCACGGTATCCCATTTGTCGATTCCCGGTTTGGAGCAGCCCTGGGAAATTGACTATGGCCGCCCTAATCGCATTGTGTCGCCGCTCCAAATTATGCTCGACGGACCCATTGGGGCCGCCGCCTTTAACAATGAATTTGGTCGACCGAATCTGTCGGGTTACTTCCGGTCTTTCGAAGTGGCAACAGCCGACGGTGTTTGGGGTTATCACAAGCCCATCATGATTGCGGGTGGCTTTGGTAACATTCGCAGCGAACATGTACAGAAAGGTGACTTCCAACCCGGCGCCCACTTGGTGGTATTGGGTGGGCCAGCCATGTTGATTGGTTTGGGGGGTGGTGCAGCTTCGTCGATGGCCAGTGGTGATAGTGACGAGCAGCTCGATTTTGCCTCGGTGCAGCGACAGAACCCAGAATTAGAGCGGCGCTGTCAGGAAGTCATCGACCGGTGTTGGGCCCTGGGCAGCGACAATCCCATAGCGTTCATCCATGATGTCGGGGCCGGCGGTTTGAGCAATGCCTTACCCGAGCTGGTCAAAGACGGTGGCCGAGGTGGTCGGTTTGCACTGCGCAGCATTCCCAGTGATGAGCCCGGTATGTCGCCCCTTGAATTGTGGTGTAACGAGTCCCAAGAGCGCTACGTACTCGCCGTCGAGCCGGCGCAGCTCCATACCTTTGCGGCTATCTGTAAACGGGAGCGCTGCCCCTATGCGGTTGTGGGCGCAGCGACACAAGAGCACCATCTCGAGCTGTCCGATAGCCAATTTGACAACAAACCCGTCGACTTACCCATGTCCGTGCTATTTGGGAAACCCCCGAAAATGCATCGCAGCGTTCAGCGCGTGCAGGTTGACGGTGACAGTTTCGATGGACAGGTCTCGGTGGCCGACGCTTTGGAGCGGGTGCTTCAGTTTCCCGCGGTGGGCAGTAAAAGCTTTTTGATCACTATCGGTGATCGCTCGGTGACGGGCATGGTAGCTCGGGATCAAATGGTGGGACCGTGGCAGGTTCCCGTTGCCGATTGCGCGGTGACGACCGTCGCCCTCGACACCCATTTGGGTGAGGCGATGGCTATGGGTGAACGCACCCCCGTTGCCGTTCTCGATGGCCCGGCGTCTGGACGGCTTGCTGTCGCTGAAGCCATTACCAATTTGCTGGCGGCGCCGGTGGCAGCCCTGTCAGACATTAAACTGTCGGCGAACTGGATGTGTGCGGCGGGCTCAGGTGGCAACGACGCAGTGCTCTACGACACAGTGCAGGCGGTGGGACTGTCGTTTTGCCCCGATCTAGGTATCACCATACCCGTTGGCAAGGACTCTATGTCCATGCGAACGGTTTGGAACGAGTCTGGCCACGAGAAGGCGGTGACTGCACCGGTATCACTTATCGTGTCCGCGTTTGCGCCGGTGGGCGATGTGCGTCATACCCTGACACCGGAGCTTGAGCGGCGTGAAGATACCCGCTTACTGCTGATCGATTTGGGTCGCGGGCGTGACCGACTGGGCGGTTCAGTGTTGGCCCAATGTTGGGGTCAGTTGGGTGGCGCGGTACCCGATGTCGACGCCGCCGATGTGCGCGCCCTTTTTTCACTGATGACTGCGCTAAAACAAGAGCAGTTAATACTTGCCTACCACGATCGCTCCGATGGTGGTGCCCTGGTAGCACTACTTGAGATGGCCTTTGCCGCTCGTGTAGGCCTCGATATCGATGTTGGCTTGGAAGGTCAGGCTGCTATTGCTCGACTTTTCAGCGAGGAAATTGGTGTGCTGATTCAAGTCGACACAGTGCAAGTGGCAAGGGTTCGAGCGCTGGCAGCGAGTGTCGGTCTTGAGGATGCAATTATCGACATGGCCCAGCCTCGCTTAGACGAGCGGATTGTAGTGACGACCCCCAAATTTGAGCTCGTTGATAGCCGACGAGCAGCACTGCAAAAATTGTGGTCGCGCACTAGCTACCAGATTCAGCGATTGCGGGACAACGCGGCGTGCGCTGACGATGAGTTTGCGGCCATCGATGCCGATGATCCGGGCTTATCCGCCGCCTTAACCTTTGGCGTCGATGACGATGTGTCCGCGCCTTATATTGCAACCGGTTATCGACCCAAGCTCGCGGTGCTCAGGGAGCAGGGGGTGAATGGTCAATTGGAGATGGCGGCTGCCTTTGATCGGGCGGGTTTCTCAGCGGTGGATGTTCATATGAGCGACCTGCTGAGCGGTGCTGTTTCGCTCAAGGATTTTCATGGTTTGGCCGCCTGTGGCGGTTTCTCTTATGGGGATGTCTTAGGTGCCGGGGAGGGGTGGGCAAAAAGCATCTTGTTCCATGATGATGTGCGAGCCGAGTTCGCCGATTTCTTTTTGCGCCCCGATACTTTTACCCTCGGGGTTTGTAACGGCTGCCAAATGCTCTCAGCACTGCAGCCACTGATTCCAGGCACCGATCACTGGCCACGCTTTGCACCCAATCGCTCTGAACAGTACGAGGCGCGCCTGGCGCTGGTGAGGGTGGAACCGAGCCCATCGATACTCACCGCGGGTATGGGGGGATCCCATCTGCCTATCGTGGTCGCCCATGGTGAAGGGCGGGCACAGTTCCCCAGCGAAGCGGTGCAGGCCCAAGCGGAGCGCTCCGGTACGATTACACTGCGCTACCTCGACAACCATTTACAGGTAACCGAGCGCTATCCGGCTAATCCCAATGGGTCGCCGGGGGGTATTGCCGGTTTATGCAGCGATGATGGACGTGTCACCATCATGATGCCCCATCCTGAGCGGGTCTACCGAGCCTCGCAATTGTCTTGGGTGCCACCGGGATGGCAGCAGGACTCGGGCTGGATGCGATTGTTCCGTAACGCCCGTGTCTGGTTGGGCTAGGATTTCCCGTGGCCCTCTGAGGCCTGTCAATCCCGCGCGTCAGCCGCTAAACTGCCGCGCGTCTTTACGTAGAGCCTGTGGTCGAGTCCATGGGTCATCGCTAACCTTGTCAGGTCATCCATGCTGAATCGTTATCCACTTTGGAAGAATTTGCTCATCATCGCCGTGGTGGTGTTTGGCTTTTACTATGCGGCGCCAAACCTGTACACCCCCGATCCCGCTTTGCAGATAGGTGGGGCTAATGGTTCGCAAACCCTCGATGCGGCGCTGCTAGCGCAGGCGGAGCAGGCCCTCGATGATGCGGGTATCGCTTATTTCGGTGAAGAGCTACAGCAGGGTGGCAAGACGGCTCTGATACGGCTGAAAGATCGTGACCAGCAATTGCGTGCCCAGGCGCTGCTCGCCAGAGCACTGGGCGATGCCTATATTGTGGCTCTGAATTTGGCCCCCACAACCCCCGCCTGGCTCACCGCTGGTGGTGCCCAGCCCATGAAATTAGGGCTCGATTTAAGCGGTGGTGTTCACTTCAAGCTTGAGGTCGATGCCGAGGCGGCCACCGCCCGACGCTTGGAAATGTACGAGAACGGTATTAAACGTGGCCTGCGAGAAGCGCGAGTGCGTGGTTTGGTGACCTTGGACAACCGTCAGGTCGCCATGCGGTTCCGGGATGAAGAGTCGAGGGAGGCTGCCCGTCGCATAACCGCCGAGCTTTACCCTGAGCTACTCCTCGATCGTGTGGATGAGGAAGACAGCTGGAATCTGTTCGCTCAAGTGACCGAGCAAACCATTAAAGACGTGGTCGATTATGCGGTGTCCCAGAACCTCACCACCATTCGCAATCGCGTTAATGAATTAGGTGTCTCTGAACCTTTGGTACAACGCCAAGGCAGCAATCGCATCGTCGTTGAGCTCCCGGGTATTCAGGATACCGCTGAAGCTAAACGGATTTTGGGTAAAGTCGCGAATCTTGAATTCCGTTTAGTGGCAGAAACCAATGCCCCGGTCACCGAGCGGCAGCGATTTGAATATCGCAGTGACGACCGCGCTGGTATGACCGAGTGGCTTGAGCGTGACCTGGTTATCAGTGGTGAGCGCGTGTCGGGAGCCAGCTCAGGGTTCGACCAGAACGGCCAGCCTAATGTCTTGATTAATCTCGACAGCGAAGGCGGCATGCTGATGTCACGGGCAACCCGCAATAACATCAAGCGGCGTATGGGCGTGCTGTTTATTGAGCGCAAGTACCGGACCCGTTACGAGCGGGATGAGGACGGCAACGAAGTAGCGATTCGCGTGCCCTACGATGAGAAAAAATTGCTGACTGCACCGGTCATCCAATCGGCTCTGGGGGCTTCGTTTCAAATAACGGGACTCGACAGCCCCGGTGAAGCGTCTGAACTTGCGCTTATGTTGCGCGCTGGTGCCCTCGCAGCGCCCATTAGCTTTGTTGAGGAGCGAACTGTTGGTCCGAGCTTAGGGGCTGAGAATATCGCCCTCGGGGTGAAATCAGTACAGATTGGCCTGGCGCTGGTAGTGGTCTTCATGCTCTTGTACTACCGGGTGTTTGGTATCGCAGCGGTTATTGCCCTGTCCTGCAACCTGGTATTGCTGCTCGCGTGTATGTCGCTCCTTGGGGCCACCCTGACCCTGCCGGGTATTGCCGGTATCGTGTTAACCGTCGGTATGGCGGTCGACGCCAATGTGTTGATATTTGCGCGCATTCGCGAGGAGTTGGCTAATCGCATGTCGCCGCAAATGGCGATTCACGCGGGGTTTGAGCGAGCTGTTGCCACCATTTTAGACGCCAACATCACAACGCTTATTGTTGCGATCATTCTCTACGCCGTGGGCACTGGACCTGTTAAAGGATTTGCGGTGACCCTGTCTCTGGGCATCATGACATCGATGTTCACTGCCATTTTGGGCACCCGCGCGCTCATTAACGTTATTTATGGGGGCCGTAGGGTCGATACCCTATCGATCGGTCGAATACCCCAGCAAATTGCCCAGGGGGATGACGCATGAACGTGTTGCCTTTCATGAAGTGGCGCATGCTCGCCGCCGGTTTCTCGCTTGTTGCTATGCTGATTGCTGTTGGTTCCCTTGCTGTCAATCAGCTCAACTGGGGACTGGATTTCACGGGCGGCACACTGGTAGAGATTGAATACAGTGACAGTGCTGATCTCGACAAGATTCGCGGCACCCTCGATACCCAGGGCTATGAGGGTGCTGTTGTGGTGAGCTTTGGTACCGATCGCGATGTCTTGGTGCGCTTGCCCCAGGGTTACTCCGATGACGAAGGGGTTGCCATGGTTGATGTGCTGCGATCGGTAACCGATTTGGAGGTCGAGCTGCGCCGTATCGAGTTTGTAGGGCCCCAGGTCGGTGACGAACTCCGTGAGCAAGGTGGTTTGGCCATGTTACTGGCCCTCGGGCTTGTGATGCTCTATGTGGGCTTTCGATTTCAGGTGAAGTTCGCGGTAGGGGCTGTGGTTGCCCTGGCCCACGACGTGCTGTTTGTGTTGGGTTTCTTTTCCCTGACCGGCATCGAATTTGACCTCACCGTACTGGCCGCCATTTTGGCGGTCATCGGTTACTCCCTCAACGACACTATTGTGGTTGCCGATCGTATTCGGGAAAACTTGCGAAAACTGCGTCGTACTGCACCGCTCGATGTGATTAACGTTTCGCTGACCGAGACCCTTGGGCGGACGTTAGTAACATCCTTAACAACGTTGCTGGTGTTGGTTGCACTTGCCGTGTTTGGTGGCGACATGATTCACGGCTTTGCCCTTGCTCTCTTGGTGGGTGTTGCTATTGGTACTTACTCGTCTATCTACGTATCTGCCACCACGTTACTTGCCATGGGCGTCTCGAAGGACGATGTGGCCATCCCCATAAAAGAGGGTTTAGAGGAGGATGGCAGTCAGGTCTGACTGACTAGCGCAGTGCAGGTGCGACCACTTGGAGCACCTGTTTGAAAATCTTGGGTGCGCCACACACAATATTGCCACTGCTCAGATAGTTCTCGGAGCCGTCAATATCGCCGACTAGGCCACCCGCTTCGCGAATAAGCAGAGCACCGGCTGCCATGTCCCACGGCTTCAAGCCAATCTCCCAAAAGGCGTCCAGGCGCCCTGCAGCGACATAGGCAAGATCCAGTGCTGCGGCACCTGCGCGCCGAATACCCATCGATTGTCCTGCCAGTGCCGCCATCGATTGGGCATAGGCGGGCAATTTATCGGCCATGTGACCCATGAACGGAATGCCGGTGCCCAATAAAGAGCGCTGTAGATCGGTTTGGCTACTCACGCGAATACGTCGGCCATTGAGCTGAGCGCCTCGTCCCCGCGAAGCAATGAATTCCTCACGACGCACTGGGTCCACAATCACCGCATGCTCTATCTTGCCGCCTTTGAGACAGGCGATAGATATGCAGTAGTGGGGGATGCCACGCATGAAGTTAGTAGTGCCATCGAGGGGGTCGATAACCCAGACATATTCCGCCTGCTCCGCACCCGTGCGTCCGCTTTCTTCACATAAAAAGCCGTGATCAGGATAGGCTTTGCGCAATTGGTAAAGAATTTCTTTCTCGGCAGCGATATCGATTTCCGTCACGAAATCGGCGGCGCCTTTTGCGTGTCGTCGAACCGAGTCTAGGTCGTCTGAGGCGCGCACGATCATATCGCCCGCTTTGCGCGCGGCACGCAGTGCGATAGTGGTCATCGGTTCCATGGCTGACTCCCTGGTCGGTTGGTTAAACGCATCGGTTGGCAAAGAACGGCGGTCGCAGGAACCGCGGGCGCGCATCATAGCAGGGCTGTGGTCGTAGATTCACGGGCTTTGTTACACTCCGCAGCCTTTTTCCCCTACAAACACCGCTTCTTGGATGTGGCGATGTGAGGTCTACGCTTTATGGCGCTTGAGAATATCGACATTGTGCTCGTTAACAGCCTGCACTCCGGGAACATCGGTGGTGTTGCCCGTGCGATGAAAAACATGGGCTTGAGCCGCTTAACCCTCGTCAAGCCGTTGGAATATCCCGCTCCCGAAGCCATCTGGCGCGCTGCATCCGCAAGTGATGTGCTCGATGGGGCGCGAATTGTCGAGACGGTGCAAGAGGCGGTTGCCGATGCACAATTTATTGTGGGTACGAGCGCCCGCGGTCGCACCATTCCATGGCCGATTCAGGACGCCCGCCAGTGCGCTGCGCGAGTGCTGAACAACAGCGGGCGGGGCGAGCGGGTGGCTATACTGTTTGGTAGGGAAGACCGGGGTTTGTTGAACGAGGAACTGGAGTTGTGCAATTTACACTGTCACATACCCACCCACGTTGGGTATCCGTCTCTTAATTTGGCCATGGCAGTACAAATTGTGGCCTATGAGATTCGCATGCATGCGTTGAATGCATCCCAGTCTGAGCCCGAGCCCGAGGATGCCCAATGGGATACGCCGTTTGCAACCGCCGACAATATGGCCCGGTTCTACACTCATCTGGAACAGACACTCATTGACATAGGATTCCTGGATCCCAAGGCCCCACGGCAACTCATGCGCCGTCTGCGACGTTTGTACAACCGAGTACGTCTCGATGAGATGGAGCTGAACATTCTGCGAGGCATCCTCAAAGAGACCCAACGGGCGATTAAACCGAACGATCGGGACATAAAAACCGACTAAAAAGCTGGGTTTTTTACTTGAGTAAATTAGTGGGTTTTGCTAATTTGTCTTCAGTCGTGGAGGGGGATGCCCATGAAATTGACAACCCGTGGCCGCTACGCGGTAACCGCTATGCTGGACTTAGCCATTCACGGTAGTGAGCGGCCAGTGTCTCTTGCCGACATCTCCGGTCGACAGGAAATATCACTGTCCTATTTGGAGCAGCTGTTTTCAAAGCTGCGTCGAAATGGACTGGTGCACAGCGTCCGTGGTCCGGGTGGCGGCTATCATTTGGCCAGGGCTGAAAGCGCCATCTTTGTGGCTGAAATTATTGATGCGGTTGACGAGTCGGTGGATGTCACCAACTGCCATGGCAAAGGTAATTGTCAGCAAGGGGAGGTGTGTTTAACCCATCACCTTTGGCTGGATTTAAGCGAGCAGATTCACGCATTTCTCAGTCAAATTAGCCTGGGCGATTTAGTAGGACGACGTGAAGTACAGGCGGTTAGCGCTCGACAGGCACTGTATGGACTCACGTCGCCGCAAGTGCAGCAATTGGTACTGCGCTAACGACCGTTATTTGGAGGTAGCTCAATCATGAACGCGCCGTTGAAAACACCGATTTATTTCGATTACTTGTCCACCACACCGGTCGACCCGCGGGTAGTCGATGCGATGACCCAGTGCTTGTCGATGGACGGCACCTTTGGCAATCCCGCGTCGCGCTCTCACCTGTTCGGTTGGAAAGCCGAGGAGGCGGTTGAGAATGCACGTATTCAGGTGGCAGAGCTAATCAACGCCGATCCCCGTGAGATCGTTTGGACGTCGGGTGCCACTGAATCCGATAACCTCGCCATCAAGGGCGTGGCCCACTTTTATCAAAAGAAAGGCAAGCATATTGTCACCTCAAAAATCGAGCACAAAGCCGTGCTCGATACCTGCCGTCAATTAGAGCGGGAGGGATATGAAGTGACCTACCTTGAGCCCGACGAGCGCGGTTTAACAACCCCGGCGATGGTGGAAGCGGCCCTGCGAGACGACACCATTTTGGTCAGTGTCATGCACGCTAACAATGAGATTGGTGTTGTCAACGACGTCGCCGGTATCGGTGAGGTCTGCCGCGCGCGCGGTGTGCTTTACCATGTCGATGCGGCTCAAAGTGCAGGTAAGGTCATCATCGATATGGAGACCATGAAAATTGATCTGCTGTCCATGTCGGGTCACAAGATGTACGGACCCAAAGGCATTGGCGCGTTGTATGTTCGGCGCAAACCGCGGGTTCGCATCGAGTCCCAGATGCATGGTGGTGGGCACGAGCGAGGCATGCGCTCAGGCACCCTACCTACCCACCAAATTGTTGGTATGGGCGAGGCAGCACGGATTGCGAAGGAAGAAATGGCAAGTGAAGCGGTCCGCTTAAGCACTCTGCGACACCGGTTTTGGGATGGGATCAAAGATATCCCTGAAGTGCACATAAATGGCGATGTTGAGCAGCGGTTGCCCGGGGCGCTCAACGTGAGCTTCGCCTTTGTTGAGGGTGAGTCTCTCATTATGGCGCTCAAGGACCTGGCGATCTCTAGCGGTTCAGCCTGTACATCGGCGAGCCTCGAGCCCTCGTACGTGTTGCGCGCTCTTGGTTTGAATGATGAGTTGGCGCACAGTTCCCTACGATTCAGTTTTGGACGTTTTACCACCGATGACGAGGTGGATCACGCCATCGCCCAGCTGCGTCACGCCGTCGACAAGTTGCGTGAGTTATCGCCGCTTTGGGACATGTACCAAGACGGTATCGATTTGAACAGTATCGAGTGGGCAGCCCATTAAGCGGCTCCCCTGAACCCACATTGACGCGCTATGGGGCGCGTGCTGAGGAGGTATCAACATGGCATACAGCGAAAAAGTGATCGATCACTATGAGAACCCCCGCAACGTCGGCAAATTTGACGATGATGATCAGGGGATCGGTACGGGCATGGTCGGTGCACCGGCCTGTGGTGACGTCATGCGTTTACAAATCAAGGTCAACGCCGATGGTGTTATTGAGGATGCCAAGTTCAAAACTTACGGCTGTGGCAGTGCCATTGCATCAAGCTCGCTATTGACCGAATGGGTTAAAGGCAAGCGGGTGGATGAGGCCGAGCAGATCAAAAATACCGAGATCGCAAAGGAGTTGTCCTTGCCCCCGGTAAAAATCCATTGCTCGGTACTGGCCGAGGATGCCATCAAGGCTGCGGTTAAGAACTACCGTGAGAAGCAGGGTCAGTAATGGCTATTAGTGTCACTGAATCGGCGGCACAACATGTGACTCGGCAGCTCACGGCCCGAGGCCGAGGGGAGGGCATCCGTATTGGTGTGAAGACATCAGGGTGCTCAGGCTTAGCCTATGTGCTCGAGTTTGTCGACGAGCCCACCGAGGACGATCAGGTATTTGAAGACTTCGGCGTCAAGCTATTTGTCGATCCCAAGAGCTTGGTGTATCTCGACGGAACCGTCGTCGATTTCGCCAAGGAGGGGTTGAACGAGGGGCTTGAATTCCGAAATCCGAATGTCAATGGCGAGTGCGGTTGTGGTGAAAGCTTCACTGTCTGACCCGACCTTGGCCGCTGAGGCGCCGCCGCAGCGCAGTCGCGATTATTTCGAGCTGTTCGGCTTGCCCGCGCAATTCGATATCAACATCGACGATTTGGCGGTGCGTTTTCGCAAGTTACAAATGCGTTTCCATCCCGATAAATTTGTCTCCGCCGGCGCTGTGGAGCAGCGGGTGGCGGCGCAGATATCTGCCGATATCAACACAGGTTACCGTGTGCTGAGTAATCCCGTGAGTCGCGCCCGGTTTATGCTCGAGCGGGCGGGAATGAACCTGGAGAAGGTCGAGCGCCAGCCCATGCCTGGGGATTTTCTGCTACAGCAAATGGAGCTCAGAGAGGCGGTTACACAGCTCAAACAAGGTAATGACAGCGAACGTACGACCTTACACCAGCAGGTTGCAGAGCTGTATGAGCAGCATATCGAGGCCTTTCAAGTGGCGCTGCAGGCCGGCGATTTTGACGTGGCAGGATCCGTGTGGCAGCGCCTTTTGTTTGTCGACAAACTTCGGCAGGAGATCGAGCTAGCGACAGCTCAGCACTGACCAAGGATTTTCATGGTTTTACTCCAGATAGCGGAGCCCGGAGCGGCCCCAGCCGCCCACGCGCGGCGCAAAGTGGGTCTCGGTATTGATTTGGGCACGACCAATAGTCTCGTCGCGCATTTTGATGGCCAAGACACCCAGGTACTTGCGGACGAGAGCGGGCACAGTATTGTGCCCTCGGTCGTGCATTATCACCCCGATGGGGTCACTGTAGGTTCGTCAGCCTTGGCCGCTGTTGACGGCGCCCACCATGACACTATTGCGTCTGCGAAGCGTTTCATGGGACGGGCCCGCGATGATGTCAGCGATGGGGGGCATCTTCTCTTTGCCGAGGGCGACACGCTGGCGTTTGCGACTTCCCAAGGGCCGAAGACCCCGGTTGAGGTTTCATCGGCGATCTTGGGAGCTCTTGCGGATCGTGCGCGCACCGCTCTTGCTCAAGAAGCCGATGGTGTGGTTATCACGGTGCCGGCCTACTTTGATGATGCTCAGCGCCAAGCCACCCGGCAAGCTGCGGAACTCGCTGGGCTGCGTGTATTGCGACTGCTCAATGAGCCCACTGCAGCGGCCATTGCCTACGGTCTCGATAGTGATGAAGAGGGCGTTATTGCGGTTTACGACTTGGGCGGAGGCACCTTCGATGTTTCTATTTTGCGGCTGCATCGGGGCGTCTTTGAGGTGTTGGCCACGGGTGGTGACAGCGCCTTAGGCGGTGATGATTTTGATTTGGCGTTGGCCAACTTCCTGCAACACCACGCAGGCCTGAATCAGCTGACGGCGTCCCAGCGGCGTCAACTTCTTGCGGTGGCTAGACAGGCGAAAGAAGCGCTCACCCACAACGAGGCTATCCGTGTGTCAATGTCGACGGTGGTTTCCGACGCCCCTCCGGTTGAGCTCAATCGCAGCGCATTTAATAGTCTTACAGCCGATTTGGTGAATCGATCTCTCGATGCCTGTCGACAGTGCGTGATCGATGCACAGGTAACAGCGGTTGATCGTGTCGTTTTGGTGGGCGGGTCGACCCGGATGCCCATCATTAGCGAGGTTGTGGCCGCGCTCTTTGGCAGAGAACCCCTGAACAGCATCGATCCCGATCTGGTGGTAGCTATGGGTGCTGCTCGCCAGGCGGATGTGCTGGTTGGCAATCGGACTGGCGATGAGATGGTATTGCTTGATGTCACGCCATTGTCTTTGGGGGTGGAGACGTACGGCGGGCTCGTCGAGCGCCTGGTGCCGCGCAACACCACGATACCGGTGACCCGCGCTCAAGAATTCACCACCGCTCGAGACGGGCAAACAGGTCTGGTGGTGCATGTGGTTCAGGGTGAGCGTGAGCAGGTGGTCGATTGCCGCTCTTTAGCTCGATTCGAATTAAAAGGCATTCCACCCATGGTCGCCGGCGCCGCGCGGATCCTGGTGACCTTTCAGGTCGATGCTGACGGATTATTAGAGGTGTCTGCCCGCGAGGAAACCACGGGCACCAGTGCCCATGTGGTGGTTAAGCCCGCCTATGGCTTGGCCGACGATCAGGTAGCGGAGATGCTGCGCGCCAGTTACGAGCATGCAGCCGCCGATATGCAAGCAAGGCAGCTCACCGAGGCGCAAATAGAGGCACAGCAGCTGCTTGAGGCTACCACTGCTGCCCTCGAGGCTGATGGCGATCTGCTTGATCCGTCAGAGCGAGCAGCGTTGGATGCCGCCTTGGGGGCATTGCGTGATCAGCTTGCCAGCAACGATGTGGATGCGCTGCGACAGACCTTTGATCAAACGGCGAAGGCCACCGAGGGGTTTGCGGCGAAACGAATGGATCGCAGCATTCAAGAGGCATTGGGTGGTCTGTCGGTAGCTGACTTCGATGAGGAATTGAACCCATGACCCAGATAGTTATCTTGCCCCATCATGAGCTTTGCCCCGAGGGCGCCGCTATCGAGGCCAAGCCCGGAGAGAGCATTTGCGAGGCTTTGTTGCGCAGTGATATCGAGATCGAGCACGCCTGTGAAATGTCATGCGCGTGCACTACGTGCCACGTGATTGTGCGAGAGGGTTTCGATTCACTGAGCGAAGCCGATGAGTTGGAAGAGGACTATCTCGACAAGGCATGGGGGCTAGAGCCCGAGTCGCGCTTGTCTTGTCAGGCGCTGGTTGCCGATGAGGACCTTGTGGTTGAGATTCCCCGATACACGATTAACCACGCCTCGGAGCGCCACTGAGGTTGTTTACCCAAGGCTTGCGGTGGGTGCGCTGTGGGCCCAAAAGCTGGGAAAATTTGCCTCTGGGCTGTTGTGACAGCAGCGGTGGAAATCCGTATACTGCGCGCCCTTGAAATCGCCGCAACCCAGCGGTGGCGCTACTTTTTTAATTGGAGATTTCCATGGCTGTTGAACGCACGCTCTCTATCGTCAAACCCGACGCCGTTGCCAAGAATGTCATTGGCGAGATTTACACACGCTTTGAGCAGGCCGGTTTGAAGATTGTCGCCGCCAAGATGTTGCGTTTGTCCGATGATGTGGCCGGTGGCTTTTACGCCGAGCATCGCGAGCGCCCTTTCTTTAAAGATCTGGTTGGTTTTATGACCTCTGGTCCTGTTGTGGTTCAGGTCTTGGAAGGCGAGGGTGCCATTGCCAAAAACCGCGAGTTGATGGGTGCCACGAACCCCCAGGAAGCTGCCGCTGGCACCATTCGCGCTGACTTCGCTGAAACCATCGACGCCAACGCGGTACACGGCTCCGACTCCCCTGAGTCGGCAGCGAGAGAGATCGCTTACTTCTTCGCCGCCAGCGAGTTGTGCGAGCGCTAAGCGCCCGATTCGGTCCATGACGACGCCGGATATGCTGATTGCCAGCTCCGAACCGGCCAGCAAGACCAATCTGCTGGGTCTTGACCGCGCCCAGATGGAGGCATTCTTCCTCGATCTGGGTGACAAAAAATTCCGTGCCCAGCAGGTGATGAAATGGATCCATCATCAGGGTGTGCGTGATTTTCAGCAGATGACCAATCTCGGCAAGGCGCTCCGCGATAAGCTCGAGTCCGTTGCCGAAATTACGCCACCTGACGTTGTTGAACAGCATGATTCCAGTGATGGCACGCGCAAATGGGCGATCAGAGTTACTGGCGGTGCGCTGGTTGAAACCGTACTTATCCCCGATGGGGATCGCGCAACCTTGTGCGTGTCGTCCCAGGTGGGTTGCAGCCTTGACTGTAAATTTTGCTCCACTGGTAAACAGGGATTCCAGCGCGATCTGACCAGTGCTGAGATCATCGGTCAGGTGTGGTTGGCGATCAATTCCTACGACGGTTGGCAGTCGGGTAAGGGACGAGTGGTCACCAATGTCGTCATGATGGGTATGGGTGAACCCCTGCTCAATTTCGATAATGTGGTGGCTGCCATGAGTCTCATGACCGATGATCTAGGTTACGGTTTGTCGAAGCGTAAGGTCACATTAAGCACCTCGGGTGTGGTGCCGGCACTCGATAAGCTTGCGGATTACACCGATGTCAGTTTGGCAATTTCGCTGCATGCGCCCAACGATGCGATACGCAACCAAATCGTACCCATTAACAAACGCTACCCCATTGCCGATTTGTTGGCGAGTGCGCGACGCTATCTCGATGCCCAGTCCGATCGCAAGCGCGTTGTGACAGTTGAGTACACCTTGCTTGCGGGGGTGAATGACCAGCCGGAGCACGCCCGTGAGCTGCGGGATTTGTTGCGAGACTTTCCCTGTAAGATCAACCTTATTCCCTTTAACGACTTCCCCCATTCCGGATTCCAGCGCCCCAGTGGTAATGCAGTGAGCCGCTTTTGGAAAGTGTTGATTGATGCGGGCTATGTCGTGACGGTGCGCACCACCCGTGGCGACGACATCGATGCGGCGTGCGGCCAGCTCGTGGGTGAAGTGGTTGATAGGACGCGTCGGGCAGAGCGCTATCGTCAGCAGTATCAACGCCAGCAGTCGGTATCGGAGCTACCCCGCTGATGAGTAGCTTGGTCCCCTTGTCGATCATTATCACTCTAGTATTGGCACTGACGGGCTGTGTCACGGAAACAATTGGCGGCACCGATTTAACCCCCGATCCTAAAGCAGCTTTTGAGCGCCGCATTGGTTTGGCTCGTCAATATATTGCGCGCGGTGATTGGGAGAATGCAGAGCGCAACCTTGATCTTGCTGTCGATCTGGATGCCGACAATGCCGAGGTGTACGAGGCCTTTGGTTTGCTATATCAGAGCACCGGTGAGCTCGAGCAGGCCGAGAGCAGCTTCCGACGGGCTTTAAAGGTCGACCCAAAGTTTTCTCGGGCTAGAAACAACTTTGCGGTTTTTCTTATGTCTC
Organism: uncultured Halieaceae bacterium; assembly: GCA_913057135.1. Taxonomy (GTDB): domain Bacteria; phylum Pseudomonadota; class Gammaproteobacteria; order Pseudomonadales; family Halieaceae; genus Luminiphilus. The sequence goes on along the minus strand of CAJXNM010000016.1, from coordinate 35,988 downwards.
AAAATCGCTACGCCGAGGCAGAGCGAGAGCTAGAGCGTGTAACCGAAGACACCCTATACCCTGGGCGCCCCCGGGCGTTTATTAATCTGGGGACGGCCCGCTTGCGTCTCAATGATGCCGACGGTGCAGAGGCCGCTTTTGGGCGTGCACTGCGTATGGACCGACGCAATCCCATCGCGCTACTGGAAATGGGGTTTTTAGCCCTGGGGCGTGGTGACATTACCGCCGCTGAGAGCTATTACAACGTATACCGCACGGTCATGAACCGACAACCACCGAGGGGCTTGGTGTTGGGTATCGAATTATCGGCAGCCAAGGGCGATAAAGACGCGCAGAGTAGTTATGCACTGGCGCTGCGTAATCTCTACCCTGACTCCCCAGAAGCCAAGCGTTACGCCCAACAACAAAAGCCTGACGCTTAATCGTGAGTCTTGCCGTCTGTGGCGTTACAATGTCGCACCACCTCACTGGATCAACGCCATGACAATGGAATCGCCGATAAAACGCCGACAAAGCCGCCAAATTATGGTGGGAAATGTCCCCGTCGGAGGGGATGCACCCATTAGTGTGCAGAGCATGACCAATACCGAAACCTGTGACGTTGCGGCCACCGTTGCGCAGGTTCAGGCCATTGCTGATGCCGGTGCCGATATTGTGCGGGTTTCAGTACCGAGTCTCGAGGCGGCGGATGCATTCAAGGCGATACGGTCTGCGGTGTCAGTGCCCTTGGTGGCGGACATCCACTTTGATCACAATATTGCCCTTAAGGTCGCCGAGTACGGCGTCGATTGTCTGCGTATCAATCCGGGCAACATTGGCCGCGAAGAAAAGGTTCGGGAAGTGGTCGCCGCCTGCAAAGATCGCGGTATCCCCATCCGCATAGGGGTCAATGCCGGCTCATTGGGGAAAGAATTGTTGCGCAAATATCCCGAGCCCACCGCCGAGGCGCTGGTGGAGTCGGCCATGAAAAATGTGGATTTTCTCGACCGCTATGACTTCCCCGATTTTAAAGTCAGCGTGAAAGCATCCGAAGTATTCATGGCGGTCGATGCCTACCGAATGTTGGCCTCGAAAATAGACCAGCCACTGCATTTGGGTATTACCGAGGCGGGTGGTTTACGTGGCGGTACCGTGAAGTCAGCGGTGGGGCTTGGCATGCTGCTTATGGAGGGGATTGGCGACACCATTCGGATCTCGTTGGCCGCCGACCCCGTCGAAGAAGTGAAGGTCGGTTTCGAAATTTTAAAGAGCTTAAAGCTGCGCACTAACGGCATTAATTTCATTGCCTGCCCCAGTTGTTCACGGCAAAACTTCGATGTTATAGGCACCATGAATCAGTTGGAGCAGCGGCTCGAGGATATTCGTACACCCATGGATGTGGCCGTGATTGGCTGTATCGTGAACGGGCCCGGTGAAGCCCGTGAAGCGGATGTGGGACTCACGGGTGCCGATCCTAACAACCTTATTTACCTCAATGGGGAGCCCGATCACAAAGTGAGTAACAAAGACTTTGTTGATCACTTGGAGCAGGTCATCCGCCAGCGAGCCGCCGCGTTACAGGCTGAGCGAGAAGCCAGTGAGCGGGATCTGATTGCCCGCAGCGAGTGAATCCCACAACATGACCGATTATCGTGCGATCAGGGGCATGGTGGATATCCTGCCCGACACCAGTGCCGCTTGGCAGCGGGTTGAGCGTGTAGCTAGTGCTGTCCTGCACAGTTATGGCTACAGTGAAATTCGATTACCTATTATCGAGTCGACCCATTTGTTTGCCCGCTCTATCGGCGAGGTGACAGATATTGTCGAGAAGGAGATGTACACCTTCACCGATCGCAGCGATAACAGTTTGTCCCTGCGTCCCGAGGGCACCGCGGGATGCGTGCGTGCCGCGGTTCAGCACAATCTCATCGCAACGCCTCAAAAACTTTGGTACACGGGACCTATGTTCCGGTACGAGCGGCCCCAAAAGGGACGGCAACGCCAATTTCATCAGTTGGGCGTAGAGGCTTTCGGTGTCTCTACCCCCGATCTTGATGCTGAACTCTTGCTGTTGTGCAGAGCCTTGTGGCAACAGTTAGGTGTCGCCGATGCCCTGACGCTGGAACTCAACTCTATTGGCTCCCCCGAGGCCCGGGCCAACTATCGACAGGCATTGGTGACTTACTTGTCGCCCCATCGCGAGCAGTTAGATGCCGATAGCCAGCGGCGGCTAGAAACCAATCCGTTGCGCATTCTCGATAGCAAGGATCCCCATACCCAAGCACTGCTCGCAGAGGCACCCGTCATGGTCGATTACCTTGACGACGACGCACGGGCCGATTTCCAGCAACTACAAGCCCTGCTTGATGCGGCAGGGCAGCCCTACCGAATCAACCATCGTTTGGTGCGCGGCCTTGATTACTACAACAAGACCGTCTTTGAGTGGACAACCTCCGCATTGGGAGCTCAGGGGACTGTCTGTGGTGGTGGCCGATATGACGGCCTTGTGGCCCAGTTCGGTGGCAAAGACACTCCCGGTGCTGGTTTCGCCATTGGCCTTGAACGTCTGGTCTTGTTATTGCAGTCCCTGGCCGAGGAACCTCCGGCTACTGCGGATGTCTATGTGGTAACCGCCGATGAAGCCGCCCAGCGCCATGCGCTACCCCGAATAGAGTCACTGCGTCGCGCTATGCCGCAACTGCGCATTCAATGCCATTTGGGCGGGGGTAGTTTCAAAAGTCAGTTTAAACGCGCGGATAAAAGCGGTGCTGCGGTGGCATTAATTTACGGGGCATCTGAAGTGGCAGCGCAGCAGGTGACCCTAAAGCCCCTGCGACAAGGCACCGGGGTCGATCAGCAAACCTTGTCAGATGCAGACCTTTGCGGGTCCCTGCAACAAGCACTCTCAATAAACTCACAGGATTGAACCGATGAGCGATCATTTAGAAGACGATGAACAGGTAGAGGCGCTCAAGCGTTGGTGGCAGGAGAATGGTCGCAGCACGGTTGCCGCCGTGGTGCTGGCCATTGCCGGCACAGTAGGGTGGCAGCAGTATCAGGGCTGGGATGCAGCCCGCACCGAAGCGGCTTCAGAGGCTTGGGATGCGGTCAGTATAGCCCTTGATAGTACCGACCCCGAGTCGCGCACCCAGGCGATGGTGCAGGCGGAGTTGTTGATTGGTGAGTACTCGGGCAGCAGTTATGCCCGGTACGCGGCGATGAAACTCGCTGCATTAGCGGTAGCTGAGCGTGACTTTGGCAGCGCAGAGGCTCATCTACGACAGGCCTTAACATCGGGACCTAGCGATTCAGTGCTAGGTGAGCTTATTGAGCTGCGCTTGGCCCGGGTATTGGCCGCTAAAGGCGATGAGCAAGGGGCACTTGCCATTCTAGAGGCCGGCAGTGTCGCCTATCCGGTCGCCTATGCCGCAGCACTTGGGGATATCCACTTGGCCGCTGGGCGAGAAACGCAGGCGCTGACCGCGTATCGAACAGCGCGCCAGGCTGGGCTTGAGCTAGGTGCCCCCCCTGGTTTACTCGACGCAAAAATTACTAGCCTTGAAACACGTTTAGCTGGAACTGAGAACGCCTCATGAGGGCAGGTGTTTTGTTGCTCGTTCCCCTGTTGCTGTTATCGGGCTGCGAGACGGTCAGCGGTTGGTTTGAAGATGAGGACTACGACCCCCGTGCGCCAGTTGAGCTGAGTGACATCGACGAGACGGTAAAGCTTGATCGTCGCTGGTCGCGCTCCATCGGCGATGGGCAGGGTAAAGGGTTATATCACATCAACCCCTTGCTCGATGCAGGTGTCATTTATGTAGCATCAGCCGATGGCGAGGTCGCTGCTGTCGATGCCAGCGATGGCGATGTGCGCTGGCAGGTCGATTTGGAATTGCCCATCTCTGGCGGTGTTGGCAAGCAGGGCAACCATCTGTTTTTGGGGGGTGCCGATGGCCTCGTGATGGCTTTGAACGCCACCGATGGCAGCGAACTATGGCGCACCCCTGTATCCGGTGAGGTACTGGCCGCACCCCAGGGCAATGGTAAAACGGTGGTTGCTCAAACCTATGACGGCAAGCTCATTGGATTCGATCAAGTCACCGGTAACAAACTGTGGACGTATACCAGTGATGTGCCCGTGCTCACCCTGCGCGGAACATCGACACCGATTGTGACCAACGATATTGCAATCGCTGGCTTTGCCGACGGCAAAGTGGTGGCCGTTTCGTTAAGTTCAGGCAATGTGGTCTGGGAGGCACGGGTGGCCATTGCCCAGGGACGCTCCGAGATAGACCGCATAGTTGATATTGACGGCACCATGGCTATGCAAGGGGCTGAGCTGTATGTCGCGAGCTATCATGGGCGGCTCGCTGCCCTTGAAACACGGGCTGGGCGCAAACTGTGGCAACGCAATGTGTCCTCAGTATCCGGCGTATCACTGGGGTTTGGCAATGTCTATGTCGCCGACGAAGACGGCACACTGAGCGCATTTTTGCGCAACGGTCAGGGTGTGCGCTGGCAAAATATCGATTTGGGTTATCGCGAGCTGTCGCGGCCGACACCGGTCAGTAGTTACGTAGCTGTGGTGGATTTCGAGGGATATCTGCATTTGTTATCCCAAGTTGACGGTATGCTTGTGGGTCGCAGCCGTCCCGACAGTGACGGTGCTCGCGCCGACATGATTGCTAGCGGTAACCGATTATGGGTTTATGGCAACAGCGGTAAGCTGACAGCGTACGATGTGCGAGCATTGAGCGACTGATGCCACCGGTTATCGCCCTTGTTGGGCGCCCGAATGTGGGTAAATCAACCCTCTTTAACCAGTTAACTCGCAGCCGTGACGCACTGGTTGCCGATCTATCGGGTTTAACCCGAGACCGCAAATACGGCGCCGGCAAGTTGGGCGACAGGCCCTACATGGTGATTGATACCGGTGGCATCAGCGGCGACGAACACGGTATCGACGCCGCTATGGCACAGCAATCCATGGCCGCGATCGACGAGGCGGACGTCGTCCTGCTTTTGGTCGATGGTCGCGCGGGCTTGCACCCGGGTGATGAGGTGCTCGTCCAACATTTGCGCCAGCAGAGCAAGCCATTCCACCTGGTCGTTAACAAGATCGACGGTGTCGGCGAAGAAGTGGCGGCCAGTGATTTTTATCGATTGGGCACCAACAACCTGCACACGATTGCCGCCTCCCACAACCGGGGTGTGCGCGGCATGATTGAAGAGGTGCTGGCCCCCATTGCCTATGACGATCAGCACGCCGACGGTTTAGCCGATACCTTTGGCAGCGACACGATTCGCATGGCGGTTGTGGGGCGCCCGAATGTCGGCAAGTCGACGTTGGTCAATCGCCTGTTGGGGGATGATCGAGTGGTTGTTTACGACCAACCCGGTACCACCCGCGACAGTATTTATATTGATTACGAGCGCCGGGGGCAGCAGTACACCCTTATTGATACCGCCGGAGTGCGTCGCCGAAAGAATGTGCGTGAGATGGTCGAGAAGTTCTCGATCGTTAAAACCTTAAAGGCGATCGCCGATGCGCATGTGGTGATTCTGCTCATGGATGCCCACGAGGGTATCGTAGAGCAAGATCTGCACCTGTTGGGGCAGTGTATCGAAGCGGGTAGGGGCTTGGTCATTGCACTGAATAAATGGGATGGTATTGAGTCTGACGAACGTGATTGGATTCGTACGGAGCTTAATCGGCGGCTGCAATTTGTTGATTATGCGGACATCCACTTCATCTCAGCGCTGCACGGCACTGGTGTTGGTCACCTTTACACCTCTGTGCACAGAGCCCACGCTGCGGCGACAGCCTCTTTAAGTACACCGCGCTTAACACGTATTTTGGAAGATGCCGTTGCTGCCCATCCGCCACCGATGGTCAATGGTCGACGCGTAAAGCTGCGCTATGCCCACGCCGGTGGTCAAAATCCGCCTCTGGTGGTTATCCACGGCAGCCAAACCGACCAGTTGTCCCAGAGCTACGTGCGCTATCTGGAGAAAACATTTCGTCAGGCTTTAGATTTATTTGGCACGCCGGTGCGCATCGAGTTGCGTACCGGTGACAACCCCTACGCGGGTAAACGTAACAAATTGACCCAGCGTCAAGTTCAGCGCCGCCGTCGACTGGTATCGCATATCAAAAAAGCCGAAAAGAAGAAAAAAAATAATAAGATCCGGTAAGTTGCTGCCCGCTCGTGCCACCCCCGGGCTGCGTGTGCCTCGTGTTTTGACCAAGTATTCCCGCCGTGAATGCCTATAATCCCATCTATATATTTCAAAAATATAGCTGTGCCCCCTAGTATCTCGCCATGCTGATTGTCTAGATCAGTGCAGAACAAAAGCTGACCCCAGCGAGGAGAGTTTCTATGGGTATTTATCTCGACACCATTAAAGAATTTGAAGGTCTTTGCAGCCAGCAAGGTAGTACTTGGGCCGACATAAACCCCGAGTACGCGGCGCGTATGAAAGTGCAAAACCGTTTCCAAACGGGCCTGGATATCGCGCGCTACACCGCCGATCTGATGCGCAATGATATGGCTGAGTATGACGCGGACAGCGCCAAGTACACCCAGTCGCTGGGTTGCTGGCATGGTTTTATTGGTCAGCAGAAATTGATTTCCATTAAGAAGCACTTTGGCACCACTGACAAAAAGTACCTCTATCTGTCGGGTTGGATGATTGCTGCTCTGCGTTCAGAGTTCGGCCCACTGCCCGATCAATCGATGCACGAAAAAACCTCTGTGCCCTCGTTGATTGAAGAGCTTTACACCTTCTTGCGCCAAGCCGATGCCCGTGAGCTAGGTGGCCTATTCCGTGCTCTCGATGCGGCACGTAAAGCGGGCAACCAGGTTGAAGAGCGCGATCTGATGAACAAGATCGACAATTTCCAAACCCACGTCGTGCCCATCATTGCTGACATTGATGCGGGCTTTGGTAACGAAGAAGCCACCTACTTGCTGGCGAAGAAGATGATTGAAGCGGGTGCCTGCGCCATCCAAATCGAGAATCAGGTATCGGACGAGAAGCAGTGCGGCCACCAAGATGGCAAGGTCACCGTACCTCACTCGGACTTTTTGGCGAAAATTCGCGCCATCCGCTACGCCTTCCTCGAGCTCGGTGTTGAGAACGGCGTCATCGTTGCCCGTACCGATTCACTGGGTGCTGGTTTGACCAAGCAGATCGCCGTCACTAACGCGCCAGGGGACTTGGGCGACAAGTACAACAGCTTCCTCGATGGGGATTACATTGAGAGCGCAGCGGATATCGACAACGGTGACGTGGTTGTTAAGGCTGACGGTAAGTTACTCAAGCCTAAGCGTTTGGCATCGGGTCTGTTCCAATTCAAGAAGGGTTCGGGCGAAGACCGTGTTGTCCTTGACTGCATCACCTCACTGCAAAACGGCGCCGATCTGCTATGGATCGAAACCGAGAAGCCCCATGTCGGTCAAATTGCTGCGATGGTGAATCGTATTCGCGAAGCAGTGCCCAATGCCAAGTTGGTGTACAACAACAGTCCGTCATTCAACTGGACCCTCAACTTCCGTCAGCAGGTATTCGATGCGTGGACAGAAGAGGGCAAAGATGTGTCTGCCTATGATCGTGCGGCGCTGATGAGCGAAGAGTACGACAGCACCGAATTGGCACAGTTGGCGGATCAGTGGATTCAGTCATTCCAGGCAGACGCAGCACGTGAAGCGGGTATTTTCCATCACCTGATTACCCTGCCGACTTACCACACTGCAGCATTGTCTACTGACAATCTGGCCAAAGAGTACTTCGGTGATGCGGGTATGTTGGGTTATGTTGCGGGGGTTCAACGCAAAGAGATCCGTCAAAGCATTGCCTGTGTGAAGCACCAAAATATGGCCGGTTCTGATATGGGTGATGATCACAAAGAGTACTTCTCGGGTGATGCAGCACTGAAAGCGGCTGGCGACGACAACACGATGAACCAGTTCGGTTAATCCACGGTTCGATAGCTAAAGCCCGCCGGTCTGAGACCCGCGGGCTTTTTCGTCTCTGTTCATCCGCGACTTTAGGGTTATGTCCCTCGTATTTCATTGCGATGTAAACTACGTCCATGAAATGGGATGACGTCGATCAGCAGGTATGTAGCGTGGCTCGCGCGTTAGCGATTGTTGGGGAGCGCTGGACACTGCTATTGGTGCGCGATGCTTTCAAGGGTACCCGTCGTTTCGATGATTTTCAGCGCAATTTAGGTGTCTCTCGGCACCGTTTGGCCGAGCGCTTGAAGGCCTTGGTGGAAGCGGGTGTCTTTACCAAAGTACCCTACCGTGAACGCCCGGTGCGCTATGAATACCGCTTGACCCGCAAGGGTTTGGGCTTGTATCCGGTGTTGGTCAGTTTGAGTCACTGGGGCGATCAGTGGTTGGCTGATGACGCAGGGCAGCCGCTTATTTATTGGCATAGCCGCTGTGGCAAGCCCACTGAGCCGGTGCTGACCTGTCGAGAATGTGGTGACCCGCTGCGCCCCGAAGAGGTCTCTACCCGCCACGGCCAGGTATTAGCGGATTACATCGATCACTGTCTCAAAACGGGTATCGGTGTACCCGATGATGCCGCTTTACCCCTGGCAGCCGCCGAATTTAATCGCGGGTATACTCAGTCAGATAAAGGCCTAGCAGCCACAGAAAAGGAGTTCTCCACATGAATCAGGCCACTAACCCACTGGTCATGAATACCTCTGGTGACATCGAAGACTTATCGAGAACAGCTCGTACCCCAGAGCAGGAGCAGTTATTTCGCAAGCAACGCTTGGCTGCTGCGTTACGCATTTTTGGCCGTTTTGGCTTCGATGAGGGTATCGCAGGGCACATTACCGTCCGGGATCCCCTAGACCCCGAGACGTTTTGGGTAAATCCCATGGGTTGTTCGTTTAAACTCGTACGGGTCTCTGACCTGATTCGGGTGAATCACGACGGGGAGGTTGTCGAGGGCAGCGGTCTGCTAAACGGTGCGGCATTCACCATTCACGGCCACATACACCAAGCTCGGCCCGAGGTCATTGCTGCCGCCCATGCCCACTCCCTGTACGGCAAAAGTTGGTCCAGTCTGGGGCGTTTACTCGACCCTCTAACCCAAGATGCGTGCGCTTTTTTCGAGGATCACGCTCTTCTCGATACCTATAGCGGTGTTGTGCTCGACATGGGCGAGGGAGAAGCGCTGGCAACTACTCTGGGTCAGAAAAAAGCGATCATCCTGCAGAATCATGGCCATTTGACGGTCGGTCACTCGGTGGAAGAGGCTGTTTGGTGGTATGTGACCATGGAGCGAAGTTGCCAAGCACAATTGTTGGCCGAGGCTGCAGGTAAACCCAAGCCCATTTCCCAGGAAGTGGCGCGCCATGCCTGCTCTGAAATTGGTACGCCGTTTGCTGGTTGGTTCAGTGGGCAACCCCTGTTCAATGTGATTTTGAAAGAACAGCCCGACTTGCTCGATTGAGCGAGATCACTCGCTGAAGCGGAGGCTCAATTCAGCCAGCGCTACCTAGCCGTGACACCCCGAGCCCGGGGTCCTCTGACTAGGATGATCGCCTGCGCAACGCGGGTGCAAAGGCCGCCAGTAGCAGCACCACGGTGGCTATTTCGACCACTAACAGCGGCCAATGCAGCGCCACTACCTGGTCAATGTTTTCTGCTATACCCCAATGATTTTCAAAGAGTGTGTAGAGCGCCCATGACAGGCCCATGCCCCCGAGGTAACCCGCCTGCTTGCTGATATCGAGTTGGGCGAGACGCCGATCTTCGGTAATGAGCAGCGTCTCGCAGCGTACCAAGTAACTGCCAAGGGCAAAGGTGATTTGATAGCCCAGGTAGATAAACAGCGCCAAAGGCTGGTCGACCGGGTACAGCAACACCGCGATAACACCGGCCAACACCACAAGCTCCACCAGTAGTGACAGCCTAAAAAACCACAAGACATTGAAGAGTCGGTGGTATTGGGTGGCTATGACAAGGGTCGCCAGTGCTAAACCAATTCCCCCAGCTGAAAATACCGATGGCGGCAATGGGCTGTAGAGGGCAAACACCGACCCTATCGACAGCCCTAGAAACAGGGAGTTGGTAAACTTATAAGCCAAAAACCAGGGTAGGGCGATGGCGCCGCCCATCGTAGTGCTGTTCTGCAATGAGCTGTCTTGCAAAGGGCGGGGCACCTTAATAATCAACACCCCGCCTTGCGCTGATACCTGCGCGGTAGGCGTGCTTTATCTCTTTGACCTCCGACACGGTGTCCATGATGTCTCGGAGCGCTGTACCACCCCCGCGCCCGGTCACGACAACACTCTGCTGCTCTGGACGGTTCGCAATCGCATCTAATACCTCGGCCTCGGGTAAATAGTCGAACGCCAGCATATAGGTGATCTCGTCGAGGACCACCAGATCGATGGATGTATTCTGGAGCGCTTCCTTGGCGACTTCCCAGGTGGTTCGCGCGGCGGCGATATCCCCCTGCCGGTCTTGGGTATCCCAAGTGAAGCCGGTACCCATTTGGTAAAAGCGTACCTGAGGGCACTGATCACGCAGGTACATCTCCTCACCTGACAATTGCACGCCCTTGATGAACTGAATGACGGCAACTTGTTGGCCGTAACCCAACGCGCGCAGCACCATGCCAAAGGCGGAGCTGGTTTTACCTTTGCCATCGCCTGTTAGCAGTACCGCCACGCCGCGTTCTTCCGTGGCCGCGGCAATACCCGCATCGACCGCGGACTTTTGTTTCGCCATGGCGCGTTGGTGTTTTTGGTCACGTGCTGTGGTTGAGGTCATGGGTGTGGCGACTCCGTAAGCGGGGGGCAATAAGCGGTTTTGCAAGGTCGTTGATGCATTCAGGTACCGTCAGAGGCTGTAACGCAGGCCAAGGTACCAAAGCCGGCCGCTGGTGTTGAAGTTTCGAATTTGCTGATAGTCCCGGTCGAAGGCATTCTCCAGTCGCAGCGTGGCCGTGATCCCGTTTGTGACTGCCCGCTGTAGTGACCAATCGACCACCACATAGTCATCCATGGCCAGACCGCTGTTATCGACGCTGTCGCGGCTGATACGGGCGGTTAGGGCCGATTGCCACGCATCTTGCTGCCATTGCAGTGAAGCGGCACCACTCAGACGTGGGCGGTAAGCTCGTCGATTGCCCTCGGGATTTTCCGCTTTATTCCAGGTGGCATTGGCGACCAGACGTAACTGGTTATGGATGCGTGATTGCGCCTCGAATTCTAGCCCCTCAGAGGTCGATGCTCCCGGCTGTTGAATGTATCCGGAAAATCCTGCCAGATCGAAGTCAATGGCGTTGTCGATGCGTTGATCAAACCACGTGATGCGCGTCCAGTTGTCAGCATTACCCAGTCGTAAGCCCAACTCCCAGCCACGGCTATTTTCTTCCCGCAGTGCTTGGTCTGTGGCGGGGGCACTGGCAAAGGGTCCGGCGTTATAAGCAATCTCGTAGGGGCTGGGTGCTCGAAACCCGGTGCCAATAGCGGCGTGTAACGCCATAGGCATTGTCTCGTTAGCGATCGGTTGCAGCGTACTGATACGCCAAGAGGTGTGTTGGCCAAAATCATCATTGTCGTCGTGGCGTACGCCCAGGCTGATGTTGCCGCTCAGCAGATTCCGGCGGTATTCACCGTAAACACCTTGATTATCCCGTTGTTTGCGCTCACCGCCGTCGGTGAATGCCTGTTCCAGTAGATCGATGCCCACAGTGAACTGTGCGTCACCCAGGGCCGCACTACCTAACCAAGATAGTTCCCGCTGCTCTCCTCGCGTGTCAAAGGTCGGGATTGTGGCGCTGAATAATGTCCGGTCGATACGGCTATCGGCGAGGCTTAACTCGGAGACGAGGTTATCGTCCTCCCACCGTGCCCAGGTTCGCCAGGCGCGCTGCTCATAATCGTCGTTGCAGGTATTTAGGGTCGCAGAGGTGACTGCATCAAAACAATTGTCGTAATCGTTGTTACCCTCCACGTCGTGAATGCTGGCGCCGATCTGCCAGTGGGGGTTAAGCGTCGCGGTGGCGGTGGCGTGGATGGTTTGATTGCTATAGCCATCTTGGTCCGACAGGGCTTGGTCATCGCTGCGTGCATTGAAGCCATCGGTGCTCAAATCCGCCACGTTAATACTTCCCTGCAGTCGCTCATTGCCGCCGGCTATTTGACCGCTCACCCGATTGAAGCCATTGGCGCCGGTTTCCATGCCTAGCTGGCCGTTGATACCGTCTTCCGGTTGCAGGGTACTGATGGCAATGACACCGCCCGCATCAGCCCCATACAACAGACCCTGGGGGCCACGAAGAATTTCGATGCGCTGTAGAGGGGCACTCAGTAACTGCTCGATACGCGGACTGACCTGCGGCGACGACGGATCGGCAATATCGATGCCATCGAGCAGAATACGGGTACGAAATCCATCCTCACCCCGAATGCGAACCGCAGCGGCTTTGCCGAGGCCGCCGTCCTGGCTGACACTGACCCCCGGCTGAATATCGAGCAGAGGGGCTAAATCGTTGTATCCCAAGAGCTCAATGTCATCCGCAGACAAGGTGCTCACCGACAGTCCCGTGTCGGCTAGGGGTGTGGCAACCCGTGATGCCACGATAATGATCTCTTCTTGTGGTTCGTTAGTCGCTGCTTTGCTATCAGCTAGAACCGACCCTGCTAAACCTAGGCTGAATGCGGCAAAGCCGCAGCTGGCTAAACGGAAAGTCGCTCGCTGATTTCTTGCATTGGTGGTGTTGTTCATCCTGCACTCCGGTAGGGAGGCGGGAGGAAGGATCGTCGTTATGACGCAGGCGGGGCTCTCCCATAAGGGAGGTTCGCACCTGACAGAGCCCTCCGCTCCGCGGTTATCGTTATGTTGGGCAGGTATCGGGCTTCAGTAGCGGGCTGTTACGGCCCTACTGTTACCGTTGCGGGGGCAGCGCTGGTCTTGTCCTAGACGCACCAGACTTCCCTTTTAACCTACCCAGATCGACGACCGGCAGGCACCCAACGGCGTGAACTTTACGCCTTGGACATAACTCGGTCAAACCAAGGGTCGTGTTAAACTGGCGCAATGACGCACGTGAACAGCACTAAAACCGACAGTGATCCCCGGGCCTTGAATCAGTGGCTTGATTGGATAAGCCATCGTCTTGGTCGGACACCCAGAGGGTTAAGGGCCATTGCAGCCTGGAATCCGATGGGTGAGCCGGCGGTCATCCGGGTAGCATCGGTGGTCGATGGCAAGCCGTTTCCGACCTTATTTTGGTTGATTGACGCTGATCTTTGCCTGCGCCTCGATCGATTGGAAGCGGCGGGCTGGATAGCACAATTACAGTCTCTGATCGACAGCAGTGACAGCTTGCGTCAGTCAATGAGCTGCGATCATCAGCGCCATCGTGCGCTGCGTGCTTCCTTTCTCAGCGCTGGGGAGCGTGAGCTGCTGGAGCGCAACGGTATGATGACAGCCCTAACCGAACGCGGTATTGGCGGCATTAGCGAGCCCTCTCGGGTGCGCTGCTTGCACACCTGGTATGCCGCCCATTTGGTTCAGCCTAATACGATTGGAAAGCTGACCGACGCCCTATTAGCGGGCTCGCCAGAGAACAGGATGAGCCAACCAGACCCGATGACCACCACTAATTGAGCCAGCCCTCTTTCAACACATTAGCCCTCTGATACTTGGAGTTATGCCTGTATGCCCGCACTTACCGATGACACCCGAATCCACTCATTGAAAGAGTTGGTGTCACCCCAGCAATTGCTGACTGATATTCCCATTGATACAGATCTTGCGGAGCATGTGGCGGCATCTCGACAGGCTATTCACCACGTGCTTCACGGCGATGATGATCGGCTCGTGGTGGTGGTGGGCCCCTGTAGTATTCACGATACCCAAGCGGCTATTGATTATGCAGAGCGATTACGCGGTGCCGCCGCCCGTTTACAAGATGATTTGTTCATCGTTATGCGTGTCTATTTTGAGAAACCCAGAACAACGGTGGGTTGGAAGGGGCTGATCAACGACCCCGATCTCGATAACTCGTTTCAAATCAATAAAGGTCTGCATTTGGCCCGACAGCTGCTTGTCGACCTCAACAGGATGGGCCTGCCCACGGGTACCGAGTACCTCGATTTAATCTCACCCCAATACATTGCCGATTTGGTCGCCTGGGGAGCTATTGGTGCCCGTACCACCGAAAGCCAAACCCATCGGGAACTGGCATCGGGTTTGTCGTGCCCGGTGGGCTTTAAAAACGCCACCGACGGTGATGTGCAAGTGGCGGTCGATGCTATCGGCGCTGCACAGCGTTCCCATCATTTTCTATCGGTGACGAAAGAGGGGCAGTCGGCTATTTTTGAGACCACTGGCAACGAAGATTGCCATGTCATTTTACGGGGTGGACGCTCACCCAATTACGATATGTTCTCGGTGGATGACACTTGTGCACTACTGGCCAAGGTCGGGTTGCCCCAGCGATTGATGATTGACGCCAGTCACGCTAATAGCCGAAAAATTCCCGCGCGACAGGTCGACGTGGCCGATGATATTGCCACCCAAATCCGGCGCGGCAATACCGCGATTGTGGGCATTATGCTCGAAAGTTTTATTGAGGCGGGTCGACAAAATGTCGAGCCGGGGGTTGCCCTGCGTTATGGTCAGAGTATTACTGATCCCTGCATGGCTTGGGACCAGACCGAGCTGGTACTGGAAAACTTGGCGAGTGCTGTCAGTGCCCGCCGCTTACGGGCTTAAGTTGGCAATGGGCTCTTGAGGCAATCTATGGTTTGCTCTGAAAGACAGTCGCACCTGAGCGATGCCGGTTATCAGCCCCGTAAAGGAGCCGGCTTGGCCACTTCAGGAGCGTATCAGCTGGCTTGCCTCGGTCTATTGCTGTTCTTCATGTGGATCGGCAGTCCTTCAGCCACTGTTGCCGAGACCGCCAACGAAAGTCCCGCAGTCCCCGTCGACCAATTGCAACAGGCGTTCGCGTCGCTATCGGAAAGCGTTCAGTCCCCAGTGGGGGCACGTAATGATCAAAGTGACGCCTTTGCCTATCAACAGGATCAGCGCTTACTTCAGTTTTTGAAGCGCTATGTTCGGGTGCTATCTGAGGCATCAAATAGCGCTGACGCCGCATCTGAGGGCATTGTAGTGTCGGCTCTGGTGCAACTCGACGAGCCCCTAGACAGCCTAATTGCCCGTCGCCTAACGGGTCTGGAGACGCGTATTGAAGAGCGGAGCTTGTTGGCTGAGACCTTGTCGGGGGTTGAGCAAATCACCGCTGAGGCTTACACCGAGGGGCTGATTCAGCTGCGCATGCAGTATTTGGTGACCTTGGTCGATGTCATTGAAGCACGAGCCGCAACCGGTCTGTCCGATGCGGTGTTGCTGTCGATGCTGCGCGAGCGCCTGCATCACTCTAGCGAAGCGTTGCTGGGCACCATTGGTTACAGTGAAAGTGCACGGGCAATGCTCGTTCGACAGTTGGCTGATAACCCCGATAATGCAGAGTTAAAGGCTGCCTTAGATTTGCAAGTTTTGCGCATCGAGCGCGCCGGTGAGCAACTTGCTCAAGTGGTCGATCTACTCGAGCGATTAGGGGTTGATACCAGTGCCGAGCGCCGTGTTTTGCTCAGGCAATCCAGTGCGGTCTCTGTCTCCCTGGTCGATGCCACGGTGTTGTCGGCGCTGCTGGACGATGTGACCACAACAGCCGTTGCTTGGTGGCAGCAAGAGGCGTTTGATCTGATTTTCAGTCTGTTGATGTTCATCGGTATTGTGCTGCTGGCGAGGCTCTTGGCGCGATTGACTCGTCGCGGTGTGGCGCGGGTCTTGGCGAGCCGAGGAAATCGCATGGGCGTATTGCTGCAAGATGTCCTCACCCGTATGGCTGGCGCTGTGGTCATGGCCTTAGGTTTTCTCGTTGCTTTGTCGCAACTGGGTATTTCCGTGGCGCCCATGCTCGCAGGCTTAGGGGTGGCCGGTTTTATCGTGGGCTTTGCGCTACAAGACGTGTTAGGTAATTTCGCTGCAGGTGCCATGATTTTAGCTTATCGGCCCTTTGATACCGACGATTACATTGATGTGGCGGGCGTGCAGGGCACTGTCAAACGCATGAACTTGGTGTCGACAACGATTACCACGCCCGATAATCAGTCGCTAATCATCCCAAACAGTAAGATATGGGGAGATGTGATTCGTAATTACACCGGACAACGGATGCGGCGTGTCGACTTAGAGTTTGGGGTTAGCTACGGCGACAGTATTGAGCATGTTGAGGCTATTTTGAGCGACATCATTGCCAATACGCCCGAGGTGTTGCCCGACCCGCCACCAAATATCCGGGTGCATCGCTTGGGGGAAAGTTCGGTCGACTTTATTGTTAGACCGTGGGTGGCGACAGAGCATTACTGGGATGTCTACTGGCGTCTGCAACGGGAGGTTAAGTTGCGGTTCGACGCGGAGGGTATTTGTATTCCGTTCCCCCAGCGTGATGTACACCATTATTACGAGGGTGCTACCCCTGACGTTGCCATAAAAAATCTCAATGTCGATTGATATCGCTTGCTGCCGATTCATCGGTTTTCCTGTGCTTGAGACAGTCATCACAGATTGCATAAACGGCGTGTTATCCCGTGTTGAGTCCACGTATGCTCTGGGTTTTGTAACAGTAGAGGCGTCGAGCGGAACGTGACACAGGTACTCGCGGGATTGGTTGTGCTGGGGCTGCTCGGCGGTTTGGTATTGACCAAGCGGCCGCCGCCACTCGTCTTCACCGCGGCGATGTTGGCCTGTTACCTGTTCGGCTTAGTCTCCACAGACACGCTGTTGGCGAAAGCCAGTAATGAGGGTCTGATCACACTTGTGTTGTTGCTGCTCGTGTCGGTCGGGCTCGAGCGCTTGCCTTGGCTGGGCACGGTTTCTCAGCGTCTGGTAGGGCCATCGCTACCCGGGTCGCTGCTGCGATTAACCAGCGTGACGGCGCTATTTTCTGGCTTCGTCAATAACACGGCGGTTGTGGCCACCTTAGCCGGTGCGGTGCGCCGCAACAGGCACCATCGCCCCAGTAAATTACTGCTGCCGTTATCCTATAGCGCGATTCTCGGGGGAACACTTACCCTGATTGGTACCTCCACCAATCTCATCGTGAGTGGTTTTCTGCAGGATACTACCGGCAAAGGGATTGAATTTTTTGCCTTCCTCCCGGTGGCCGTTCCCGCCGCAATTGCCGGTATAGGCACCCTTGTCCTGCTGCGGCACTGGTTACCAGAGCGAGGTCGCGCTCAGGTGCACATTGACGAATACCTGATTGAAGCTGAAGTGCTGCCTAGCTCTAAAATGGTTGGCAAAACCATTCAAGCTAATGGTCTGAGGGATCTGGGGGATTTGTTTCTGGTCGAGGTGGTACGCGGTAGTGAGCTACTGTCGCCCGTGGCACCAACCCAGCGGCTGGAGGCGGGGGACCGTCTGATTTTCTCGGGTGATATTACCCGTGTCGGCACCCTCGACCGGTTTCACGGCTTGAAACTCTTCGCGGTGGAAGAGGGGTTACTGAGCACTAACATGACCGAAGTGGTCATCATGCCAAACGCGGCTATTGCGGGGCAGACCATCAAGCAAACCAGCTTCCGAGCGCGTTTCGATGCGGCTGTCGTGGGGCTTAAGCGCGATGGTGAGCGTCTTAGCGGTAAGCTGGGAAGTATTGTACTTCGCCCCGGTGATTCGCTCATGCTGGCCGTGGGCCCAGACTTTCAATACCGTGGCAACCTCCGTAAGAATTTTTTGGTGGTCGATGACAGCATCGACAGCGCCAGCTTGCCTCTGTTTCAAAGCCTGTTTGTGTCGGGCACCTTGATTGCGGTAGTGGCCGGCGCGGCGGCGGGGTTACTACCGCTGATTAAAGGACTGGCGTTTCTATTAGCCGCTATGCTGGCACTGCGGGTGGTATCGGGGGGCGATTTGCGACGCCGCTTTCCCTTTGAGATGTGGCTCATCATTAGCTCTGCTCTGGTGGTTTCTCAGGCACTCAATGACAGTGGTCTTATTGAGAGTTTTATTGCCCACGCGGCTCCATTGCTGGCGGGTATCTCGCCAATATGGGCGCTTGTTGCGGTGTATTTACTGACGCTAGTGCTCACTGAGCTGATGACCAATAACGCCGCCGCAGCAATGGTATTTCCTCTTGCCTATTCTCTGGCGTTAAGCTCAGGGGCAGACCCGATGGCGTTTGTTATGGCGGTGGCTTTTGGTGCCAGTGCCTCGTTTGTCACGCCGTTCGGTTACACCACCAACTTGATGGTGCAAAACTTGGGTGGCTACCGGCGTATTGACTATCTGCGCATGGGGGCCCCTGTGTCATTGGTCTACTCGGCGGTGGTGCTCAGCTTACTGACAGTGGTGTTTCCTTTGACGCCCTAAAACCCTTGACGCCCAATATTTGCCCTCTAATGAAAGGCGGCCAAAACGTCTCATCGCAAGCCAGTCCTTGTCCCTGGTATGTCGCCGCAGGATTCTGCTTGTGTTTGTGCTGGTGTCTCTCCCGGTGGGTGACTAGTCTAAAGGGGTCAGCCATGCCGCTGACATCAGTTACCAACTCATGATTGCCCATGGATGGGCACACAACTGACAGGGATTGCTTATGAAAATGAATATACCAACTGTAATCGTCGCAGGACTCATCACTGCCACTACGCTCACAGCCAATGGGGCAACTACTAGTACGCCACCAGCCAGTGAGCCGCATATGCCCACCGTTGAACATCTGGATCCAATCACCATGGAAAGTCAGCGTGGTGGTTTTGCACCTTTGGCGTTGGCGCTGGGTGTAGCGTCTATTGATTTGGCTTTGATGGGTGTTTATTGGGGTATTTACGTACCGCACTATGCGCCTAAGGGACCCAGCTTCAATACAAATCTGCCCTAAGGCCCACAACACAGCCCCCGAGGAGCGATGGCATGAATGCAATTCAGCAGTTAAAACGCAAATTAGCGGATGACCAACACGAGCGCGATGTGGGGCGTCGGTGGTTGGAGCAATATCTGCTGGCCATGGCAGTGTGGTCATTGCTTATGGGGGGTGTCTTTCTGTTGCTCAAACCTGTGTCACTGGCCGTCATGGCTACCATCTTTTTTGGCGGCAGTGGCGTGCTGGTCGCGGTGACAGCACACCGCAGCGGTTTGTGGGATAAGTCTTAGGGGTTGAAGGGGTGGCGCTTGTCTGTTGTGGTAGGCGCTCGCGCTTAAGGGGCTTTCTTAGGCACACCGCTGTGCTCGGGTTGCTGTGGTCCATCATGTTTGTTTGCAGTCCGCCAAGTTGGGGACAACTGCCACACTATGCGCTACAGTCGCGCATCAATAGCTGTGGCGCAGCAGCGCTGGCAGCGGTGCTGCAGTCGTTGGGTCACGGGTCGATCGACGAGCATGCCCTTTGGCAATGGGCACAACAGGACTACCGGCAGATGCCGTTGGGTATCCCCCATGGCGGTTTGAGTTTGGCTGACTTGAAGCGCTTAAGTCATCGGGCGGGCATTAGCACCAAGGGCGTAAGGGTGCCGGCTACCGCTCTACGGTCGCTGCCAACGCCCGCTATTATCCGTCTCTTAAGGGAACCCCTGCCACACTTTGTGGTGTTATGGCAGGTTCAAGGTCAGATGGCCCAGGTATTTGATCCGGCTGTGGGCAACCACTGGCTAGCGCTATCAAGCCTCCTAGCGCGCAATCAGAGCGCTAATAATGACAAGGGCACTAACGATAAATTGAGTGCCCTGATCGTCGATTCCCCACCGCCTACATAGTCACAATTACTTAGTTACTAGGCCTATGGGTGGCGCCTAGGGTTCTAGAGTAACTCCCGACGGATGAGCTGCGCGCTCTCGAGATAGGCCTGTTCTTGCCGCGCCTGCTCGACACTGGTAATGACGGCGATGCTGCTGTCCGGATTTAACAAATAGGTGTCAGCCACTCGCCGCAAATCGTCGAGTGAGGTGTTAATGACACCTTGTCTGAATGCCCCCCGATGCTCCGCTGTGCGATCGAAAAGTGACTCATGGAAATGCTTCTTCGCCTCTCCGGCGGGAGATCCGGGCTTATCGATACTGCCAATGATGCCCAAGATAGCTTCTTCAAGGGCGAGTTGTTCGTGTTGATGATCGAGCAGCCAGCGAATGGCATGATCGAAATCGTCCAAGGTGCCCTTGAGTCGTGGATCTCGGTAAGAGAAGAACCTAAAGGCACCGATATTGGCATCGTGGCTGGCACCACCCCCATAAGCGCCCCCCTGCTCCCGAATAGCGCGGTGCAAAAAGCCGTTACGCAAAAAGGCCGCGAGTACCGTTAGTACCGGTGCGTCCGGATGCCCTGCCGCTACTGTCGGGAAAGCCTTTGCGCAGAAATTAACCTGGGTATTCGCTACCCAATACTCGCGTCGCGATTCTCGAATAGCATCAGGCTGCCAAGTCTGGGCATTGGCATCGATGGTTAACTGTGAAGCGGCAGTCCTCGCCAGTTGCTGGGCGCGGGCTAGATGTTCCGTGTCACCAATGGTTGCCACGGCTGTGCCACTAGCGGTCTGCAACTGTTCGTGCAGCGATTGCAATTGGCTTAGCAGTTCGTCGAGTGCACCATCGTGTTTAATCGCCTCATCGAGCGCTCGCAAGCGGCGGATTCCCTCCAGGCCCCCCTGCTCGTGGCTGAAGCGAGCAAGTGGATTCATGCCTGCTGTGGCGGCGTTCATGGCCAGACTATGGCCACTGCCGGTGATGGACTGGTCTTTGCGGGATCGCAGCTGTGTGATCAGCTCCCTAATGCGACTGCGTTCATCAAAGCGGGTGTCCTTGAGGGTGTCCAGCATGAGCGCCATCTGCTCATCGGCACGGTTGGCAAGGGCCTTTGATGACACAATGAAGTAGGCCTTACAGTCTTGAACATCGTCGCGGCTGCTGCGGGTTAAGGTAGCGGCACCCAGCGAGCCCACCGTGGCCGAGTGTCGATCTTGCACATCGAGGTAACTGGAAGTACCCAGCCCCACTTCACCCATCAAGCCTGAAAGCAGGGGTAGCCGTGCGTATTGCTCGGCTGTGAGTGGCGGTAGGGGACGCGCGATCTGCTGATAGACCAGACCATTGGTTCCCGCCGAGTAGCTATAGTGCTGCTTGCTGCCTTCGGTATGAATGGCTGGCTGTGGTTCCGGAATCTGAGCGGGAATATCACTGAGCTCAACGCGCGGTAATAAATTAGGATCATCTTCGGCGGCTTGTCGCGCTTTTAATTTTTCTGTGAGATCGAGGATATGGCTGCGTTCCTGATCTGCCAGGGACTGTTCAAGGGCATCGAGTTTTGCCCTTTCCGCCTGGCGACGTTGTGCTGATAGTTCGGTATCGGGTTGTACCGTGAGTAATACGCGATGGGGGTTGTTGAGCAACAGTTTTTGCACCAATTCTGGGATGTAGTTGCTGTCCGCACAGCGCGCTCGGATGCTAGCTAAAACCGGGTCTAGGTCTAGTGCCGCCACCGGGTCGCCATAGTGTGTGGCTGCTCCAAGTGCACGCAGCATCAGGTTCAAACCGTAGGGCATGCCGTCACCGGTGATTTCCCGCTGATGCAGCTCAATCTGGTGCAAGATGGCCTCGAGTCGCTCAGCCTCGATGCCGGTGGTTGCCACCTGCTCAAGTAGCTTGAGTACCTCTTGCTCGAATTGCTCTGCGCACTCCGGTTCGCTGCCTTCAATGCCGCAGCAGAACACCATTTCCCGCATGGACTCCTCCACGCCGCAAAGCGGGGAGGGCGCTGAGCCTAAGGTGTTGGTTTCAAGGTAGTGCATGAGCGGAGAGGCGCTGTTTTCCATGAGCACAGCCGATAACAATTGCGCTTCTAGCATACTGACTAAATCGGCACTCTCGCCCAGCTTCCAACCCAGGACGTGGTGTGTTTTTCCGGCAGTGCAGTCGTCACCATCAAGGGCATAACGGTGCTGGACGCGCTTGGGTTCTTTAAAGGGTTGCTCCAGTGCCACCTCAATGGTGTCTGTAGAGCGCTCAAATCGATGTAACACCAGTGACTCAAAAGTCTGTTGATGGTGCTCTGCAGGAATGTCTCCGAAGGTTAGGAAAATGGCGTTGCTCGGGTGGTAATGGGAGTTGTAGAACTCGCGCAACTGTTGATAGCTCAGATCAGGGATTGCTTCGGGATCGCCCCCGCTGTTGAAGTGATAGGTGTTGGTCGGGAATAGTTCATGACTCAGCCGATCCCACAGTACTGATGGCGTTGATGACATGGCGCCTTTCATTTCATTGAAGACGACCCCTTTGAACACCAGCTGCTGCTCGCCGTCATCACGGGTTTCAAATTCAACCCTGTGGCCCTCTTGTGCGAAATCGAGCGGGTCGAGGCGGGAGAAAAACACCGCGTCCAGATATACCGATAACAGGTTGTCGAAGTCCTTTCGGTTTTGGGTGGCAAACGGATAAGCGGTCCAGTCGGAGCTGGTGAATGCATTCATGAAGGTGTTAAGTGAGCGACGCAGCATCATGAAGAAGGGATCGCGCACCGGGAACCGTTCGCTGCCACAGAGCACCGTATGCTCCAAAATATGTGCTACCCCAGAGGAATCCTCGGGTACCGTGCGCAGGGCCACCATAAACACGTTTTCGGGATTATCCGCCGCCAGGTGCAGGTGCACGGCACCGGTTGCTGGGTGCAGGTACTCTTCGACGGTGAGTTTCAGTGCATCGATGACGACTGCACGTTGCTGCACGAAGGTGTTAACGGTGGCGGTCTGCTCGCTTTTGGCTTCCATGGGGCTCCCGTTGTTTGTCAGCGACCGGTAGGGCGCTGCTGAGGATTAAACGCGTATTGTAACCGTTTGTTGGGTTAGAGATGAGGGTGTCAGTCCACCGCTTCAAGGCTTATCCGGAATAATGCTGGCCAGCGTTTCCCGGTCACCCAGATATCGCCGGTAATTGGGTGTTTTGCTATGCCATTGAGAACATCGGTGCCGGGTGAACGATCCTCCTCAGATAACAGGCCTGCTAAATCGATGGCCCCTGTTACCTGCCCAGAGCCCGGGTCTATACGTACGATGGTGTCGGTTTGCCAAACATTGGCCCAAATTTCCCCGTCAATCCATTCGAGCTCGTTGAGTCGATTAACGGGCTTTCCCGCTAACGTCACATTGATAACCCCCAGCGAGCCCTTGCCGTTCACGTTGAAATGAAAAAGCCGGTGGGAGCCGTCACTAAAATAAACCGTATCCTTGTGGTGGGTGATGCCCCAGCCCTCGCCGGGTAATTCAACTTTGCCCAGAATATCGAGAGTGTGGCGGTCGAGTATCAGCAGCTGCCGTGCTCGCCAGGTGAGTACCAGTAGCCGCTCGCCGAGGCGAGTAATGCCCTCGGCAAAGAGATTGTCTGGGAGGGATTTGTCGGCGTCTAACTCGAGCTCAGGCCAGGTATAACGCCGTACCGCGGATTGGCCGTAGAGGCCTGAGCTCACATATAGGTGATTGTTGTGGAACTCGAGTCCCTGTACAAAGTTACGGGTATCAAAGGGTTTGCGCTCCAGTACCCGCACGCGGTAACGCACGGGACTCACAATGCTTTCAGCGGTGCTATTGCTATTGGAGGATTCCTTAGGGTGAGCAAGGGTGGCCCAGAGCAGCATCAACAACAGGCTGACAGCGTATTTGAAGTAGGGCCCTGTATGGACATGCGAACTCTTTGAGCGCTTGGCTCGGTCAGCTGTCAGATGTACATACCAGCTCACAATGGATTTCCTCGGATGAGCGCCCGAGCCAAAAAGCGCGCTGGACTCAACGCCCTTGCAAGTGCTCGCGGAAGCGGTGGTGGGTCATTGCAGATTTGGCTGGCCACGTGCTCGGCTAATAAGGGCGCAGAGCACAGACCTCGTGAGCCCAGCCCAATGAGTAACCAAAGCCCCGTGAGCGCGGGTTGGTTTTCAGCTATCAGCTGGGTTTTACGCTGCCCCAGTGCCGCATAGCAGGTATTGAAACGCTCCCGATCGGGGGCACTGCCCGCCAGTGGTAAGTAATCGGTGCTGGTACAGCGTAGCGCCACATGCCCGCCCTGGGGTTCATCGGCTAGGCCCCGGCGCAGGGCGGGAACCGCCGCAGCCAAAGTCGCCAAGTTGTGGGCGTGATCAGCGCCCCGTTCATCGAGTGCGGTGTCATTGGGGCCATAGCTGGCACCCATGCAATGCAAACCGTGGCGCGCCGGCGGAAAATAGCCTTCGTGGCACAAGGCTACTTTCAGTTTTTCACTAACCGGGCTTGCAGCCATGTGGCTTGTTTGGCCGCGAATTTGCTGCAAAGGCAGCCAGTCGAGACCTGCGTGGTCCAGTGCAGCGCCTGCGTTGGCTAATAGGGCAATGTCGGCAGCATAGGTTTTGCCGGTGCTGAGATGGGTTGCCTGCCATGGGGGGGTGGCATTGGCCGCGAATCCCCTCTCGCCGAGCTGTTGTACGTTGCTAAGGGCGACTTGACCGGTGTTTTCGATGACCTCGATGAGAGGGTGATCTAGCCGCTCTTCACACACAGCCGGGGGATTTAGCCAAAAAGCATCCGGAAAAAGCAGTGCCGGTGTCTCAAGCGCAATGCCCAGGTGCTCGGCGCTTGTATCGGGGGTGAGCCACTGTGCGAACTCAGGCGCATCCCCCAGGGTTTGCTCAAGGTAGCGGGCGGTCGCTGCGTCGATACCCAGCTGAGCAAAACCGCAGCGCCTGCCGTCGCTCTCACCCAGGCGTCCAGCGGCTACCAGCTGCTGATAATGACGTGTGGCGAACAAATAGCTGAGAATTGAGAAGTCACTGAGTGGGTTGTGTTTGCGCGATAAGCGCGTGTAGGTGATGCCCTGTAAATTACTTGAACCGCCACTGGCAATGGTTTTTGCCTCAAGCACGGTGACACGGATGCCTCGCTCGGCCAAGCGCCTTGCTACACAGGCGCCGGCCAAGCCGGCACCGATGACCAAAGCGGTGTTGGGTGGCGATGTGGTAGACGGCATATCCCAGGGCGTCAGTGTGTTCGTGACAGGGGCGGAATGGACAGGGGCGGAATGGGCAGGATGGTGCTCTTCATGAGGGCGGTGCTCTTCATAAGTGCAGTCCTTTTCATACAATCGAAACTGGCCCTGCAAGCAGTCGCGTTTGCGCCCAAACCCCGGCCGCTTAGTGACCTCAAAGCCCAGCGCCTGTAACTGGCGCTTGACGTCACCGGCGGCGGTAAAGGTAGTAAAGCTGGCTTCTGGCTTACTCAGGGCGGCAACGGCGCCGAGCAGCGCTGGTGACCATAGCGCCGGCTCGCGGGCGGGCGCGAAGCCATCGAGATACCAAATATCGACCCAGCGCCTTTCGGAGGATGCTAAGTCCCTTAAGGTCTCGGTGGCGTCCTCCCACCACAAATCCAGACGTACGCCCGCTTCATCATCAATGAAGGGATGACAGCCCTTTACAGGATGAGGCCAGCGGTTCAATAGCCACTGACTGCAGTTGTGAAGCTCAGGAAAGGCAGTCAGTGCTCTGCTGACATCTGAATGGCGCAGAGGGTAGGCGTCGATGCCAATATAGTGCAGACGACTGCCTGGGGGTCGGTAACGTAACCAGAGCGATAAGGTCAGCAGAAAATTCAATCCGGTACCAAATCCGGTCTCTGTGATGGTGAGCGTTTGCCTGCTCGATAGTTCACGGATGCGCGCTTCAACCCCAGCACCCTCAATAAAGACATAGTTGCTCTCGGCGAGACCGTCTTGGGGCGAAAAATAGATGTCGTCGAAGGTCGTCGAGCGCGGTGTGGCGTCCAACCATTCAAGGGTCGGTGCAGGGGCCAGTGTCCAGGGTTGGTTGTCGTGCTGTATCAAGCGTATGGGTCTCTGTTGTCACACCCAGAGCTTAGCAAAGGGCGGGGTGTAAGCGGGGCGCTAGAGCATTGGCCCTATTAGCGGCTACACTGCTGCCTTTTCCGAAGGGCAGTGACCATGCGTGAAAGCAAAACCATCGACACCCAACAGTTTGCCACCATCGCCGCAAACCTGCTGCATCAGGGGGTACTAGAAACCCAGCGTACCACCGCTAAGCGTATTTTTCGCGAACTGGAAGAGGGGCGTAGAGTCTCTTTGACCCGCCTCAGGATGGAAGATGGCGGTGAGCTACGCTTCGATCTGAGTATGGATGCCGACGGGTTTAATGGGGTATTGAATTTCTCCGCTTTCCGCGACGGCCTACTGGCACTGGTTGCCAACCTGTCAGACACACTGCGAGCCGGAGCTGCCATCACTGTTTTTGATCCTATCAAAGACCAAGATAGCACTAGCGACAGTTATGCCAGCACGCGTATCTTCGGTGTACCCGGTATCACCAACCACGACGGCATGGTAAACGCTCTTATGCTGGGGGTAGAGCCAGATCCAGTGCAGCCGGTAGTGGCACTGCACCTGCTCTACGTCGATCCTCAGCAGTTTGTTGTCGAGTCGTCATCGACAAGCTGAATCGCCGGCGGCGGTACCACGGTGACCGTCTCTTTTTTGGTGGGTGCCATGACCTGCGCTTCACCCAGGGCCACGGTCTTATCGTTCTGATTAAGTACGCGGCAATCGATCGTTACCCAGGGCTTGCTGGGATGCTTTTCAGTGACTTCAAGGGCCACCGTTAAGGTGTCACCGAGGGTGACCGGTGCTCGGAACTTCAATGTTTGCCCCAGGTAGATAGTGCCAGGACCGGGTAGTTCCATGGCAATAGCGGCGGAGATAAATGCACCGGTCAACATACCGTGGGCTATGCACTCGCCAAATTGGGTGCCCTCGGCGTAGCTGGGATCAAGATGAACCGGGTTGTGATCTCCCGATACAGCGGCAAATAGCTGTACCTCACGATGGGTTACCAACCGCGCGTAACTAGCGGTATCGCCAACATTGATCTCATCAAAGGTTTTGTTGGTAACGGTTTGTGCCTGATCGGTGGACGTCATCCTGTGGCTCCTCGTTTGTGACGCAGTTTTGTGCTGTTTCTGAGTAGAGCGTGTCAACCGTTACAAGTGTGGACAATTGACCGCTCGTTCGTGGCACAGGATGATACGACAGCTCCTGTCATTCACCCTAAGAAACGTCGTTAACCACAACAAATAAGACGAGACCTATGACAACCGACGCTATTCACACCCTTATTACAAACAGGCTTCACGAATTAAATATCGCCACCGAGCTGGACATCGATCGATACCCCAATATCGTGGCGCTGTTTGAGGATGCCTTTCGCCGCCACGCAACCCTTAAAGCCTGCAGTAGTTTGGGCCATAGCCTGACCTTTGCAGAGCTCGACAGCTATTCCGCCCAGTTCGGTTCTTGGTTGCAGCATCAGTCGGGCTTGGCGGTCGGTGACCGTGTAGCCATTCAAATGCCCAACCTCGTGCAATATTTGGTTGCGGTATTGGGCACGCTGCGTGCGGGCATGGTGGTTGTGAATACCAATCCGCTCTATACCGAGCGGGAGCTGGAGCATCAATTCAACGATGCGGACGTCAAATTGTTAGTGGTACAGGCAAACGTGGCCCAAACCGCAGCCACCGTGTTGCCCCGCACCGGCGTCACCCGGGTGGTCGTTACCGAGTTGGCGGATTTGCACCCAACCCCGAAACGGCAGCTGATCAACAATGTGGCTAAATACATTAAAAAGATGGTGCCGCCGTTCCACATTCCCGGTGCGCTGACACTGCGGGGCGTGCTCAAAGAGGGGGCCAAGCAACCCTTGACACCGGTGCAGGCTCAGCCCGAGCAGCTGGCTATGCTGCAATACACCGGTGGCACCACCGGTGTCGCCAAGGGTGCCATGCTATCTCACCGAAATTTAGTGGCGAATGTGCTCCAGTGTGAGGCGGTGTTTGCAACCCATGGGCTGAACGGAGCCGGGGATGTGTTCATGCAGCCCCTGCCGGTGTACCACATCTATGCGTTCACGGCGTCGATGTATGGGCTATTTGTCGGCGCCCACACGGTTTACATCCCCAACCCACGGGACCTCGATAGCGTGGTGAAAGCCTTCAAGGATTACCAGCCCAGCTTATTCTGCGGGCTGAATACGTTGTTTGTTGCCCTGTGCAATCATGCGGGGTTTCGGGCTCTCGATTTCTCTAAACTGGCCGTCACCTTATCCGGGGGTATGGCGTTGACCGAAGCGGCTGCCAACGAGTGGCGGAGCGTAACTGGATGTACGATCTCCGAGGGTTATGGGCTAACCGAGACATCCCCGGTCGCCACCACCAATCCGGGCCATGGCCAGCAGATTGGCACCATTGGCGTACCGCTGCCGCTAACCGACGTAAAAGTCATCGACGAAGAGGGCAATACCCTCGGGCTTGAGCAGGCCGGTGAACTCTGTATTCGAGGGCCTCAGGTCATGATGGGCTATTGGCAGCGACCCGAGGCCACAGCGGAAGTACTAAAAGACGGGTGGTTCGCTACCGGTGATGTGGCGGTGATTCAGCCTGATGCCTATTTGCGCATTGTCGATCGTAAAAAAGACATGATTGTGGTGTCCGGCTTTAACGTCTATCCCAACGAGCTCGAGGACGTGTTAACCCGGCATCCCGGCGTACTCGAATGCGCGGCTGTGGGCGTACCCCATGCCAGTACCGGCGAAGCGGTGAAGATGTTTGTGGTTCGCAAAGATCCAGCGCTCACGGAGGAGGCGGTGATCGCGTTTTGCCGTGAGCACCTGACCGCCTACAAGGTGCCAAAACAGGTAGAATTCCGCGACGAGCTGCCGAAAACAAACGTCGGTAAAATTCTGCGTCGGGAGCTGCGCGACAGCGCCTGAGGCCTCAAAGCTGGGTTTTGACCCTGACACAACATGACGCACACTGAAACGGGGACGCCCCCTCGGGCTGTCCCCGCTGTTATTGATTACCCCGAATCCCTACCCATCGCCGAGCGCCGGCAGGACATTGCGGACGCTATAGCCAAACATCAGGTTGTGGTCGTCGCTGGCGAGACCGGATCCGGGAAAACCACCCAACTGCCTAAGATCTGTCTTGAACTTGGGCGTGGGCGTTATGGCCGAATTGGTCATACCCAGCCTCGCCGACTGGCGGCGCGCACAGTCGCTCAACGCATTGCATCCGAGCTGTCATCCCCCCTGGGCGAGCTGGTGGGTTACCAGGTCCGATTCAACGACTTTGTCTCCGACGCCACTGCCATTAAGCTCATGACCGACGGTATTTTACTGTCGGAGCTGCAGCGCGATCGGGATTTGCGCCAGTACGACACACTCATCATCGATGAGGCCCACGAGCGCAGCCTTAACATCGATTTTATTTTGGGTTACCTGAAGCAACTGCTGCCCCGGCGCCCCGACCTTAAAGTGGTCATTACCTCTGCCACCATCGATGTCGAGCGCTTCGCTCGGCATTTCAACGATGCGCCTATTATCGAAGTCTCTGGTCGCACCTACCCCGTTAGTGTTCATTACTTAGGGGATTTAGAGGATCGGGAAGAGGGGCTATCGGAGCAGATTGCCCAGGTCATTGACGATATCGAGGCTCAGGTATTTGGGGCGCGTGGTGACGTGCTGGTGTTTCTGCCCGGCGAGCGGGAAATTCGAGAATTGTCGAAGCGGTTAAAAGGCAATGATCGGCGCCAAATTTTACCCCTCTATGCGCGCTTAAGCGCCGCTGAACAGAACCGTGTTTTTAACCCCTCGGGGAGTGGTATGCGGGTGGTACTGGCCACGAACGTGGCAGAGACCTCCCTGACGGTGCCGGGTATCCGTTACGTCATTGACCCCGGTGATGCGCGCATCAGCCGCTACAGCCATCGCTCCCGCCTGCAGCGACTGCCCATCGAAAAGATCTCCCAGGCCAGCGCTAATCAGCGCAAGGGGCGTTGTGGGCGCGTTGCTGAAGGGGTGTGTTTGCGGCTTTACTCTGAGCAGGATTTCGAGCAGCGACCGGCATTTACCGACCCCGAGATTGTGCGCACCAATTTGGCGGCGGTCATTCTGCAAATGCTCAAATTGGGTTTGGGATCGGTCAAGGATTTCCCTTTTGTCGATCCGCCAGAGCCAAAGATGGTTCGCGATGGCTACAAGCTGCTCGAGGAGTTGGGTGCTGTCTCTCATCGAGGACGCTTGACCGCTATCGGCCATAAGATGGCTGCTCTACCGATCGATCCGCGTTTGGCACGTATGGTGCTGTCAGCTGCCGAGTTGGGGGTTTTGCCCGAGATATTAGTCATAGTCAGTGCGCTATCGGTGCAAGATCCCAGAGAGCGCCCTAGTGACAAGCGAGCCCAAGCCGATCAGGCCCATGCGCGATTTAATCATCCCAACTCGGATTTCTTCAGTTGGCTGAACCTGTGGCGCCATTACGAAGAGCAACGTCAGCAATTGAGTCAGAATCAGCTGCGCAAGCAGTGTAAGGCCGATTATTTGTCTTTTGTGCGGCTGCGGGAGTGGCGCGATATACACAGTCAGCTGACCATTGCTTGTCGGCAGTTGGGTTTTAAGCCCAAGCCCCAATTGTCGGACGAACCCCATTATGAGTTTGTGCATCGGGCGCTACTCGCGGGCTTGCTCGGACAGATAGCCCAGCAGGATGAGGGGCGTGTATTCAATGGCGCCAGAAACCGCAAACTCCACATTTTTCCTGGCTCCGGACAGTATCGAAAACCGCCCAAATGGATAGTGGCGGGGGAGATTGTTGAAACCAGTCAGGTATTCGCACGACAGTGCGCTGCCATTGAACCCCAGTGGTTGCTCACTGTTAACCCGCGACTGCTGAAACGGCACCATTATGAACCCGCCTGGCAGATGCGCTCGGGACGCGTCATGGCCAGCGAGCGGGTGTCCCTGTTCGGCCTGACCGTCAGTGACGGTAAACGGGTTCATTACGGGGAGGTGGCCCCCGAAGAAGCGCGCATTCTGATGATCCGAGAAGGCCTGGTGACAGGTCAGTTTTCATCGCCTCCCGCTTTTTTAAAACACAACATGGGATTGGTGCGCGAAGTCCAAGACCTGGAGTCGCGGGTTCGTCGTCGCGATTTGCTGGTCGATGAGGAGGCACTGTTCGCGTTTTATGATGAACGCTTACCTAGTGACTGCATGAGTGCGACGGCCTTGGATAAATGGCTGCGCAATCAGCCCGATCGAGATCGCTACCTACGCCTGTCCCGAGAGCAAATTCTTACCCGAGATCCGGGCGCCGATGTTCAAGCCCACTTCCCCTCCACACTGCACTGGCAGGGGGTTGATTACCGCTTGCGCTATCAGTTTGAGCCTGGGCGCAGCAATGATGGCGTATCGGTCACCATCCCCTTGCCGCTCCTCAATCGCGCACCCCGCTACCGCTTCGATTGGTTGGTGCCCGGTCTTCTTCGGGACAAATGCATTGCCATGCTCAAGGGCTTGCCCAAGGGTCTGCGCAAACAGCTGGTACCGGTGCCCGATGTGGTGGATGGGGTATTGGCCGTACTTGAGCCCGACGATACGGATTTGGCTGTCGCAATGGCGCGGGTGTTAAAACAGCAACGGGGCATTGTTATTCAGCCCGCCGATTGGGGACTCGAGCGCCTAGAAGATTTCTACCGCATGAATATTCGCGTGGTAGACGATCGAGGAAAGCTGTTGGCGCAAGGTCGTGATATGGCGGCGTTGGTGGCCCAATTCCGCGACAGCACACCAGTGACAGCGAAGGTGCAGCGCTCTGATCTTATTCGTGAACGGGTGACCCGTTGGGATTTTGGTGATCTGCCCGCGGAGGTGAGCAGCCGCTCGGCGGGGCTTGAAGTGGTCTCTTACCCGGCGCTGGTCGATCGTGGCGACAG
Source organism: uncultured Halieaceae bacterium (assembly GCA_913057135.1). Taxonomy (GTDB): domain Bacteria; phylum Pseudomonadota; class Gammaproteobacteria; order Pseudomonadales; family Halieaceae; genus Luminiphilus. The sequence continues at coordinate 4,184 of CAJXNM010000016.1, read as the reverse complement.
CGTTGCGGTGGATTTATTTGATTATCCCGCTGAGGCGATGCATAGCCACCGGCGGGGGGTGGCGGCGTTGGCTGCCAAGGCCAGTGCCCAAACCGCAAAGTATTTACGCAAGAATTTATTTGCCGATAACGCCGCGGCCCTGGCATTTGCAGCCTCGGGTATTGATCGTGTGCAATGGGCGCAAGAGGTGATCTTGGTAGCCTTGCTGGCCACTGCCGATGGCTCGCCATTACCCAGGGATCAAGCGGCGTTTGAGAGCCTGTTGGAGCAGGCTAGGGGTACATGGGTGCCCACAGCGATGACATTGGAGCGTCAATTAATGACTTTTCTGACGGGTGTCGCTGATACCCTCAAACGGTTGAGTCAGTACTCCGCCAATCAATACAGTGATAGTCGTCAGGATATTCAGCAGCAAATACGCCAGCTTGCGGGCCCGGGCGCACTGCTGGATGCACCGGCTAATTGGTTGGCCCAATACCCACGCTATGGCCGTGCGTTAGCCCATCGAGCTGAGCGTCTCAGCGGCCAGTACGGCAAAGACCAAAAAAGCTTGCAGTTGTTGGCGCCCCATTTGGAGCGGCTAGGAAAAAAAGCCTCGGCTTACCCCGGTTTGCTTGCGTTGTCAGCCCCGGCGCAGCACTATCGCTGGATGCTCGAAGAGTTTCGGGTATCGCTGTTTGCCCAGCAGTTGGGAACGAAAACCCCGGTGTCAGCAAAACGTCTCGACGAGCAGTGGCTTTCAGTGGAACAGTGGTTGTTAGCAAACCCACGCTAGGGACATTGGCAGAGGTACTTGGGCAGAGACTCTTTGGGAGAGTGACTTTGGCAGATTCACTTGGGCAGAGGCTCTTTGTAAGAGGCACCTTGGCAGTAACAAGCTGAGCCAAACTGATTATCGCCCATCGGATCGGCGTTTGTTAACGTATACATATTCTAAATAGCATGGTGGTGGCCATTACCTTGACCCTAACGTCCATATTATCCGTGTTCTCTACGTTTTCTGGCTCTGTTGCTGTCAGATCGCTCAAGTCTGTCTGCAGCCATTGGGTTGTCTCGCCTGCACATGCGAGAGCACGCCACTGGCTCCTTGCCCTCATTATTCTGCCGTCGCTGCTGGTCGGTAGCGTCACTGTCAAAGCCACCGAAGACCCGCTGCAGCCGGTCAATCGTGTTGTTTTTGCCTTTAATGACCGAGCTGATCGCTATATCTTGCGGCCGGTGGCAAAGGCTTATGATGCCGTCATGCCCACTCCGGGACGCATTGGCGTCAATAACTTTTTTTCCAATTTGCTTGATGTTAACAACGCCTTGAACGCCATGTTGCAGGGTCAAATCAAGGGCACTGCAGAGACCAGTTTGAGAGTGGTCGTAAACAGTACCCTGGGTATCTTTGGTTTGTTCGATGTGGCGTCAGATATGGGCATACCTCGTTATGCCACCGATTTTGGTCAGACCATGGCCCACTGGGGCATTCCCCAAGGACCTTACGTGGTTTTACCGTTGCTGGGCCCGCGCACGGCTCGCGCTGGGGTTGGTGTTTTCGTCGATGGCTGGGTATCACCTATGGGCCAAGTGGATAATGAGTTCACCGAATGGGGTTTGCGTTCGGCAGATGTGATTAATTTCAGGGCCAGCTTGCTCGGAGCAGATCAACTGATGTCGGGTGATAGATATATTTTCTTCCGGGACGCCTATTTGCAAACCCGTGCCCAACAGTTGGGTGATGGCGTGATCATCGATGACTTTTCCACCTTCGATGATGACTGGGAATCTGACCCCCTCTAGGTCTATGGATAAGTGCAGGGCATGAGTTCCGATTTCGTAGATGGCAGAGTGCTACTGATCGATGATCAAGGGGAGCGAGCGCGCAATCTGATCACTGTCCTTCAAGACGCCAATTTTCAATTTGATTGCTGTGCAGAGGTGGATGACCTTGAGGCCACACTCGGCCCCGAGAGTCCCTGGGATTGCGTGCTCTGTACCAGTGATTTAATGCATGTCAGTTGGGCCGGGGTGCGCCGTGCCATGCGTAATTTCGATGTGCAGGTGCCGGTGATTGTGATTGCGGACGACCGCGATCTCGACAGCATGTCGACGGCCTTGGGCCTGGGGGCCACCGATTTTTTCGTGCGCCCCAAAGAGCGCCCGGGTTTGCTCAAACGATCGATTGAGCGCTGTGTTCACCACAGGCGCCTGCAGCGTCAATTGCAGGCCAGTAAACAGCGACTAGAGCGAACCAATGCGCGACTGCGCCATTCATTACGGATATTAGAGCAGGATCAGCAGGCGGGTCGGCAAGTGCAGATGGCGCTGCTGCCCAGTGCAGCCTTGAAGGTAGAGGATTACTGGTTCAGCCAAACGATTTATACCTCGCTGTATCTCAGTGGTGATTTTGTCGATTACTTCCAAGTGGGTGATCACGAGGTGGTGTTTTTCTTGGCAGACGTGTCGGGTCATGGCAGTTCGTCGGCGTTTGCCACTGTCTTACTGAAGAATTTGTTTGCCAGAAAGCGCTCGGACTATCTCCGTCGCCGGGATCTTGCCATTAGTTCACCGGTGAGCATGTTGACCCTTGCGAACCGCGAGTTACTCGAACTGGATCTAAATAAATATGCCACTATGGTGGTAGGTGTTTTGGACTTCCGTCTCCACTCACTTCGCTATAGCATTGCTGGCCACTTACCGTTGCCCCTGTTGTTGTCCGACGAGGGTGCGGTCTATTTGACTGGTGAGGGCTCGCCCGTGGGGCTACTACCCAACGCACAATTCAACGAGCAACAGCTGAAGCTGCCGGATACCTTTATTTTGTCCCTGTTTTCAGACGGTATTCTCGAGTTGCTTGACGACGATGATCTTATTGCCAAAGAGCAAAGCTTGCTGGCGCGGCTCAGCGGTCCGGTAGTGCGCCCATCGGCGCTGTCAGATCGTCTGGGTATTGAACATGTCGATCGAGATGCCTTGCCCGATGACGTTGCTGCGCTATTTATCAGCCGAGGACTGGCGTGAGCGAGTGCCGTATCAGTGCCGCCAGCGATGAAGGTGCGCACGTATTGCGGCTTGAAGGGGATGTCCGGCTGGTGATGTGTACCGCCCTCGATGAGCATTTTGAGCGAATGTTCAACGACCCGTCGTTTGTATCCGTTTGGGTTGATGTGACCGACGCCACCGGGCTTGATAGCACGACCCTGGGTATGCTGGCGAAGTTGGCCATTACTACCCAGGAGCGCTTTGACTTCAAACCCGCTATTTTCAGCTGTAACCCGGGCATTAATCGCCTACTCGCCACCATGGGGTTTGCTCAGCTATTCGACGTACGTACCGAGAGTTGTTGTGCCGGCGAGTCGGCGCACGAGATACCCATGCGGGCAGCGACGGAGGATGAGGTGAGGCAGAAAGTCATAGAGGCCCACCGGACCTTGATGGCCCTAAGCGATGACAACCGCAGCGCCTTCGAAGGCTTGGTGCAAACCCTTGAATCCCACTGACGTTTATTGACCCCTTAATAAACTCTCCAGCGCTTCCTGGTCTGCCGCAAACCGCCGAATACCATCGGCTAACTTGTCACTGGCCATGGGGTCATCGTTGAGTTGATAACGAAAAGACGCTTCTGAGAGTGCTGTGGGCGCAGGCTGTTTGTCGGTAGCCGGGTGCAGATAGCGCGGCAGTGGGCCGGTATCTGCCGCCAGTGTTTCCAGTAGATCTGGGCTAATGGTGAGTCGATCGCAGCCCGCAAGCGCCTCGATTTGCCCAGCATTACGGAAGCTTGCGCCCATGACCACCGTGTTGTAGCCGTGGCGCTTGTAGTGGTTGTAAATGTGGGTGACCGACTGCACCCCGGGGTCATCGCTGGGCCCGGAAATGATCCGATCGGTGTTGGTTTTGTACCAGTCCAGTATGCGTCCAACAAAAGGCGATATCAGGTAGACACCGGCATCGGCGCAGGCCTGGGCTTGCGCAAAGCCAAACAGAAGGGTCAAGTTGCAGTTAATACCCTCGCGCTCCAGAATTTCCCCCGCACGGATACCCTCCCAGGTGGCCGCAATTTTGATGAGGATCCGCTCTGCGGCGACGCCCTCATTCGCATACATGGCGATCAGCTTGCGGGCCTTCGCTACCGTCTTTGCGGTGTCGAAGGATAAGCGCGCGTCGACTTCGGTACTGACGCGGCCGGGTATCTGCTCGAG
>CAJXNM010000015.1 GCA_913057135.1 uncultured Halieaceae bacterium | reverse complement strand
CATTATTCGTGTCAAGCGCTCGGTGGGGGGCATTACTTTCACCTGCGTGCCTAGCTTGGGGGCGGAGAACCGCGATGAGGGCTGTTACGTGTACCGGGCGGTGGATGATGAAAAACATACGTTACTCGCAAAAGCGGATGCGGACGAGAAGGGGCTAACCTCTAGTTTTACCGACGAGGACCTCCCCCGTCGCGCCGAATACGTCTCCTATGCGGTGTCACATATCCGGTCGGCCAATCTGCCATCGGTATCATCAGCCCCTGTTAAACTGGCTATCGTGAAGGGGCCGGCAATCACCGAGGCCCGTATTGATAAGAGCCGCCAAGTGGCACTCTCCTGGGACATGCCAGACGACATTGACGTGACGGGTGTACGGGTTTACCGACGTTTTTCCGGCACCTCTTGGCGTCAGATCGCCGAGCTTGATGATATCGACGAAGGCACTTATGTCGATGATGATTTTGATGAAGATGGCGTACCCGTTGCCTATCGGCTGACACTATTCGACGATCGGGGTGAATCTGGTCCCTCCCAAACCGAACGCGTTATCACCAAGAAAAGCCTCGATGGTCCTGTCATCAGCCAAGTGTCAACGAACTTAACCCGTGCCATTAAAATCAAATGGGAACCATCAACCGATCCACTGGCCAGTGGCTACGTGATCATGCGTGCTTTGCGCAGCCCAGGAGATACCAATTGGGTCTTGAAAGAAGTGGCCCGTCTCGATGACGTTGATGCGGACGAGTACCTCGACAAAGGGTCTGATGAGTTGGCGTTACTCGACGATCAAGAATACGTTTACGGTATCGCGACGCTCAATGATGTGGGTGTGCACGGTGAAATTGGTCCTATTGCGACGGGCAGAACCGCTGCGGATACGGATTCAACAGGGGACGAGGACTTCCTCGACGACGATGTCGATGATGATCCCTTCGGGGATGACAGCGCCGAGGAGGATGATGCCCGACGCTAGTCGAGCACAATAATAACGCCGGCAGTCGCAAAGTTATCGTTCGCAACCAATTTCTGTGTGGCGGCAACCGCGACGTCGCTGATGACGATATCGGTGGGTACATTTTGGTAGGTACCCGTTGCTTTCACTAAAAGAGGGCGCTCGCCGACACGTGGGTGTTTCAGGGCAAAATCCACGTCACTTGCAAACAGTGATACCAAGCGTCCACTACTTTTTTCCGCGCCATTGTCCTTTGCTGTGGGATACAAAATGGCTCCCTCGGACGCTCTAACTCTGGGTGACAGGGATGGTATGAATCGGCTGCCACGAGCATCGATAACCAAGCCAGTGGGTTCTTTCTGATCCCTAGCGACGATATCGAGTGACCCTACGCTATAAAGCATGTTCTCTAGGGAATCAAGTCTAACCTCGATACGCGTCATCCAGTTGTCAGGCTCGGATTCAGATTGGGCATGGGCTTGCGGCAGTAGTGACACGGAGATGTTACTGAACCATTCGATGACATTGCTGGGAAGCCAGCTTATTTGGCGTCCTTTGTCATCGTAGATACTTTTGACGACAGGACCCTCCAGGGCCGCTTGCAGAACCACTTTGCAGGTTTTGCCGTCGCTTTGGGGTTCCCGCTTAATCAGCTTTGCCTGCTTGATGGTGCCTTGAACGACACTCTTCACCCGATCACTCACCAGGACATAGTTATCAATGGTTGTCTCCGCATCAACACGGGCACCTTTAGTGCTTTCCAGCAAATTGCGCTGAGCATCAACCATGGCAGCTCGACAAGCCAACATAGGTGCCAAGCTGGGATTCTTGTCCTCCGGTGCCGCGCCGAAACCGCCCGCTTCGACAGCGGCTTTGGTCCAGTTGATGACGCCACCCGAGGCAGTGAGTTCGGTGTATTCACCTGCGGCAAGGGCCGGCGTAGATAGCCAGGCACACACCGCCATGAATCCCAATTTAGATCTAATCATATGTGACATCTCCTAATACGGTGGTGGGCGAATGGTCAGGCAGCCATTGGGTGTTACGGGTACTGATGGGGTAGACCGAGCTTGATTGGATATGGAACGGGCTATTGTTGGTGAATGCACCGCCATCAATGCGAACTTTGGCATAGTCCGAGGCAACCAGTGCTGCTGCCATAGAGCCACTGAATTGACAGCCAGAGAAAACCGCTGCAGCGGAATCTTTTACAACGACAGCGCTGTAGGCATTTTGCTCGAAATGGACGTCGTTGAAGGTGGGCTGGCCCTTTGTAATGACCACCGCCTGATTACCGTTGCGCACGGTAACCCCTTTGAACTCAGCGGTCTTTGTGGTTGCTAGGCTGATGTATTGGGCCGGGGCCTGCCCAACCGCTGAAGATATAGTGATGGGTTCAGGGTTGCCCCAGAAATAGGTTTCCCCTTCAATCACAAACTCGCTTTGAGGCCCCATTTGTAAATCTACCCCCGGCTCCACGAACAGAATGTCGTCGGGACCTATCACAACCCGGCCTTCAATTTTGAAGGGGGAGTGGCGTTTCGAGAAAAGAAGGCTACCACTGATGTCCGATTTGATAACACTGGGTGCCAGCGGCGCGTCGTTAGCCCCGGGAATAGGCAGCAGCGTTGTTTTCAGTATCGCGGGCTCGCTCCAATTATCGGCATTATCGCATGCACTCACCGCAAGGGTCAGGGGTGAAAACAGGGGTAAATCACTGATTGAGAGGGAGTCGGTGTTGGTCTCCCCTAACAGCTTAGACTCGTCTCGTTGCAACAGCTCAATGCGATAGTGGGTGGCGTCTTGGCTGCTCTCCCAGGCGACCGTGGATTTGTTATTGAGGGTGGTTATGCGCAGCTTGGCCGGTGCTGGTGGCGCACTGTTATCAAAGGTGAGCAGGCCGGCAGGACTTAACCACGAGGCAGCGGTACCTTCCGGTTTGATGAGTCGACCCGTGACTGACACATTCTGGGCATTCCAGCTGCGGTCTACGGGTATTTCCTGGATGTAAACCCCGGGTTCTTGCTCTCGCAATGAAAAACTTCCAAGCCCCTCAATGGCAACCATTGCACTCAAACCAGGATCACCTTTGACGCCAACGGTTAGGGTGTCACCATAGTTCAGCACTTTGTTGGCCCCATCGTGTAACACATTTCTGATGTAGGGTTTAGATCGTGTACCCGGAGCTGCAGGTGGACTGGGGATGACCGCGGCAAAGTCGCGACCCAGCTCATCGGCTGCGGCGAGCAGATTCTTCTCGGTTAAATGCAGCGTGGCGAAAGCGGCGTTCAGTAGTAGCCCCCAGGGACTCGTGGATACACCCCCGGCACGGGATGTGACAGAGCGTTGTTCTTGCCAGATGACCCGATCATTGCGGTCGACCATTGCCAAGGTGACACCTAGCTCTATTTGCGCGTAAACCCCGGCATGCAGTAGTTCGACATCGGTAATGTTGCCGGTGATGACGGCGTCAATCCCCAGGCTGCGAGCCGCTTGCCCTGGACTCATTGATGGCGATGAGTCGATGAGCTGTTCTACTTCCGAGTAACTGGTAATAAGAAAATTTTTCGATGATAGGTGGTTTTGGATGGTCGTTCTGAGAATGTCAGGTGCCGCCGCGTCATCTGTTTCATTGGTGAACGGCAATACAGCGATCACCCTCGGCACGTCGCTCTCGAGTTTAGGTGCTATCTCGGCTTTATCATCGCTGCTAATCGATGGTAGTTGCTCAACGGATATCGTTTCATCGGTACTCAGGGTGCAACCCCCCAGCATCACTGCCAGCACAAAAAGCCCCGCGATGGTGTAAATAGAGCGTAACCCAGTGCTATTCAGACGAGAGTGTGGCATTGAAAGATGCTCCGCTTATCAAGAGTGGCTGCTCGCGATATAAATAATACTAGACTAACAGCACATACCATGGCCATTCGCTAGTGGCTCGAGTGGTTGAATATTGCGTGTCATCAATAGGCAATCAGTCGGCCCCCTCAGTTAACATCGCGAAAATCATTTGATCGGGATAGATATGTGAAATCAGTTAATTGAGAACCGTGCACCTAAACGTTCCGTAATTGATAAAGGTTAGCTGAGAATGGCTATTTGTTAATGACCACACGTTACATACTAAAGTTTTTACACACCCTGGGCGCCATTGGTTTGCTCGGTGCCATGGCGGCCCTAATGGTGATGCTGTCTGATTTGGCACTGCCCGGCGAGGCGCTTGATATTTATGTGGCCCAGCGGGTGACCATGGCCCATATTGCCCGGTGGTTGTTGCTGCCGTCCCTTGGCTTAACCCTGGTGGCGGGCTTGTTTTCGATGGCCTTTGTCAAAGGCTTTCACAACGCGGGCTGGGCGTGGCTGAAGCTGGCCACTGGGGTTGTCATGTTCGAGGGAACGCTGCTGGGTATTCAGGGCCCCATGGAGGCGGAAGCTGAGCGTGCACTAGCGGTTGCCTTGTCGGCGGAGAATGTTTCGGCGAGTGTGGCATCGCCTGCTGCCGTGGCTGACTCATCAGCGCAGTTGGCCGCAAACCTGTCAGCCGAGTGGAACAGTATTTTGGTCCTTGGCTTCGTGGCGCTGGTGAATGTTGCTGTGGGCATTTGGCGCCCGCGGTTCCAGCGCCGGCGCTAGGCGGACGCTGGGCGCGCTAGGCAATCGTGGCTAGGATCCTTGAAATCTGCTGCACTGCCAGCTCGGGTTTTAGGGCGCTGTCGGCAATGCCCGAGACCACTTTAGTGATGTCATGATCGACGGTGCCAGTGCTTGCCCACACCGCCCCTTTGGCTTGGGTCATATACACCGATAGCGTGTTGTGGCCTGTGCCAGGCCGTTCCCCGATAATGTGTAGTAGCAAACCGTTGCCGGCTAGGTGATTGAGTAACTGCTCGCCGGTTTGATAACCGGCCCGAACCCGCCCAGACTCAATGATGAGGGGCGTCTCAGCCACCCGCCAGCCATCCACGGTAAGCGCTTTCTGCAGGCTGCTATAGAGCCGCGCTAGCTGATCACCCTGTTTGAGCGCCCGCGCATTCAGTCCGTCTGAGATAACAATGATGGCGTTATAGTCGGCTGCGGTTTGCCGCCACTGCCCCAGACGTTTCAGCGCCCCAGTGCTGAGTTGCTCCCCCGAGTCTGGATGCAATATGTAGTCTTCCCGGTCCTTTGATTGGGTTGTCAAACGCAGCCCCGTTGACCACTGCTTAAGAAAGCGATCGTCGAATTGCTCCCAAATACAGGTGCGCGCCTCATCGGTGATGCCGGTGATCAGTGCCGCCAGCGATGGCTCCAACGCTGAAGGTGCAGCCCCGTAACCCTCGGCAATGAAAACACCGCGGCCGCGAACACCCGCTAACTGCTCGGTAGCTTCGTTCCGCAGTTGCCCGGCGCTGCGTAAGTCGCCCTTAGCACGTCTGTAGGCGATGTATACCGCAATGGGATCACCAAAGTTGGGGCCTGGGCTGCCATCGGCATTCACGACTTCAAGACGTTGGAACAGCTGCCACATTCGGTCTTCCACCCTGTAGCCGAAGCGCTCGCGTATGCGTACGTGGTCTTGATAGCCGGTAGTGAGATAACCCAGCATGGGGTCAATTTTTGTGGGCAAGGCCATGAGATAGGCGGGATTCGCGGGCATTACCTGATCGATGCACCAATCCAAATCATCCAGTGACACGCTCATATGCAGCGTGGCGCAGATATCGAGACCGATACAGAGACCGTGCAGTTTACCCATGACGATGTCTTCCAAGCAGCAGCGCACCAGCTGCTCTTTGCTTCTGAAGACTTCTGGGCCAATGAAACCTGCCACATCATTCAGGTGTACCCAGGGCTCCCGCGGATCACCGGTCTGGGCTTTTGCCTGGGCAACATCCCGCTGTAGGGCTCGGGCAAACCCGTACTTGCGGGCTTCCCAGGTCACCATATCGACGCCGTAGCCGTGGCCGTTGGTGAAGTCGGCGCCCTGTCCCGTCTCGAAATAGAGGCCCCATGGACCGCTGCGCTTTGCGGCATGGTCGCGCATGGATTGCACGGAGATATCAAAAGTGGCGTTGGCCTCATCATTGCCGGCGATGCTCTGAAACCAAATGCCGGTCGTGTTCGGTGCTTGCGCCTCGGCTTCTGCTTGCACATCGATATGGGCCAACACGCAGTGGGGAAGATGTTCCTGTACACCGAAGGTAGTGGCGATATCCGCGAGGGTTGCCTCGATGGCGGCTACCGATTCGACCTCGCTCGAGACCGGGTTGGTACCCAGCACCACATCGCCCACACCGTAGGCGAAGGCATCAAATACCTGCCAGCGAATGTCGTCGGGGTTGTCGGTGGGGGAGTTGGGCTGCACCCGCGCCCCCATATAGCCTTTGGCGCCAATGTTGCTGCCGGGCAGTGGATTGAAGACTTTGGCGGCCACGGCCACGAGCTCGTCGTTGCTCATCAGTCGTACCACTGCGGCAATGGCATCGCTTGATAGACCTGTGCCCAGTGTGGCGCACTGCGCCCCCGGTGAACCCAGCAACTGGCTTTTGAGCGCCCCAAGGGTTGTGTCTGCCAATTCAGTGGCTAAGGTGGGATCCCGTGCCTCGTTGGCGAACCGCCAGACGTGATCACGATGGCCTGCCATATCATCGATTTCTCGGAGGCTGGTATTACTTAGGAGCGTGCGTGCCAGTAGGCGCACGGTGTCATTGGGGGCTGCAACACCAATGATGTCATCCCCTTCTTTGAAGGCATTGGCCGCCCCAAGCCACCGCGCATAGGTGGCTTGGTCGGTGCCGTCGCCTGTGCGCTGCAGGTAGTCAAGTAGTGACTCCCCCTGTTGCGCGGTCGGTGGTTCGGTCGTACCGGTCCAGGCTCTAGCAGCGCCCGTCGCCATCATGGCTGTTCCGACGGCGGAGGCTTTTAGCACAAAACGACGCTCAATCATGGCGGGTGCCTCGAATCAAGGAGGCCCCAGCTTACTCTGTTGTTATCGTTTACTGAAGGTCGCGGAACATGACGGCGAGCCGTTTGCTGGCACTGAGTTCCTCTAAAAAGCGCCGAGGGCAACGCTCTTCGCTCATAAAGTGGCTATAGCCGGGGATCAGCGACGGATCGATGTTGTCCAAGTCGGAAAAGCCCATCTGCCAATCGGGGAACTGTCGAGTGTCCAAAGGCTCTTCTAACAGCACCTCGATATTCTTGTGGCGCTCGTCTGCCAGGATGCTTTGGAACGTGCCGCGCACCGCCGTCTCGGGGCCTTCGAGCACTTGGAAGAAAGCATCCTCCTTGTGCAGTAGCAGGCCCGTGACGCCCCGCTGCCCGTTATTGTTGCGGGCTTCATCTAACAGCGCTAGCAGGTCTGCACCGCTCATCAGTCGAGTTTGGGTGCTGACATAGGCCAAATGCAAAAGCGCCTCTGGGGTATTGGCGGGCCTGTCGTCGGTAATATCAGTGGCGGGTGCTTGTGTATTGGTCACGCTGAGCTCCTTTGAGTGGCTCTCTTGAATGGCTATGCCGTTATGGCAACCGCAGCACACCCCGCCCCCAGCGGTCTGCTTCGATGTTTGTTTATTCCGAACCTCTTGATCCTAAAAATCAAGTCAACTAAGCTGGACATTAACAGAATAAAGTAAAATTTACAGTGTTGGGTGAGGAAGTGACCCAACGTATTAGTGGTTTGATTAACCGCCCGCGGGCGGGGGGGAAGCACCATGACAGGATTAGCTGTTAGCAGTATGAATGACTCAACCGAACAGGCCTTGGAGAACCGCCTGTTGGCGCCGCGTTTCTACCGCACCAATTACGACGCATTGAATAAGCTCGATGTGACCCCGGTGCGCGCCGAGTGGGACGAAATGATGGCGGACTTCGCCCTCGATAAGAATCGTGAGCACTTTAAACGCCGCTTCCAATTCGATGAGACCAGTCTCGATGAACGCCCAGCGTTAAAAGCGGATTTTCTTGACCTACTGGTCAGTTCGATTACCTCTGAATATTCGGGCTGTGTGCTGTACCAGGAGATCGAGAAGCACGTTGAGAACAAGGACATCGCCGATCTTATGCGCTATATGGCGCGGGATGAGTCCCGTCATGCGGGCTTTATTAACCTGGCGCTCAATCAAATGGGCGTGGCTGTGGATTTAAGTGTGCTCAAGCAGAAAAAGGAGTACCACTACTTCCGTCCCAAGTTCATTTATTACGCAACCTACTTGTCCGAAAAAATTGGTTACGCGCGCTACATCACGATTTTCCGACATCTACAGCGCCATCCCGAATACCAGTTCCACCCCATTTTCAATTGGTTCGAAGAATGGTGTAACGATGAGTACGCCCACGGTGAGGCCTTTGCGTTACTGATGCGCGCCAATCCCGAGCTCCTGCGTGGTCATAACAAACTGTGGATTCGGTTTTTCCTCTTGGCCGTGTATTCCACTATGTACGTACGCGACCACAGTCGACCTGCCCTGTATGAAGGGTTTGGTATGGATATCACCGAGTATGACTACAAGGTATTTGATATCACCACTGAAATATCCCGGCAGGTCTTCCCAATCACCCTCAACACCGATGATCCGCGCTTCCGTCGGGGTATGGATAGACTGTTGAAGCTGAGCCAAAAAAGTGATCGGCTGCGGGCAAAAGGCGGTGTGATGGGGGCTTTGGGGCGTGCCGCCGTGGCGGTGCAGAGCGCACTGACCTTTGCTGGTCTGTATTTATTACCGACTCAGAGCAACGAATTGCCGGAGCAGACCCGAGTCGCACCGGCTTGGTAGATACATTATTGTGCGATTGGCGCTGGAAACTTCCTTGCGCTTGTGAGATTTTCCCTGTGTGATAAAAATGAAGTAACCCTTCGCGTGTGTTGCATAGGCAGCGCACAGCGTCGATGTGGGGCGGGGAGAATCGATGAGTCGTTATGTAGCGCTTGATAAGTCTAAGCACACCCAGCTGCGGGTGCGCCAAAGCTATGGGGCTGAGTTGGGTGACAGTGTGTCGTCGGTGCCGGTTATCTTGCCGGAGCTGACCCATCTGGTGGCCGATTTTCCGGTGGTGGTCATCCAATCGAAGGACAGTGGGCGCTATCGACTCACCGCGTTATTGGGCCTGTTCCCGGCGCAGAATCTGTTTTTGCAGGGTAGTAAGTGGGATGCCAGCTACGTGCCCCTCAACTTGCAGGTGCGGCCGTTCCGCATGGGGCGGCGCCCCGACGATGCCAACAACAGCAACCCCTTTGTGATGGTCGATGCCGATAGTCCTCGACTGTCCCAAGACCAAGGCGAGGTGTTGTTCGACGATGCTGGCAGCCCCTCTGATTATCTGCGCCGGCAAGGGGAGGTGTTATCGCTACTCGCCGATGGTGAGGCGCAGGTAACTGCGTTCATTGATTACTTGATGGAGAAGGAACTGCTCGAGGAAACTCGGGTGAGCTTCAACGACCACCAGGGTGAAAAGAAGACCCTTACCGGCATGTTTGCGGTGTCTCAGAAAAAATCCAGCGCCATGGACTTGGCAACTATCAGCGAGTTGCACAGTAAAGGCTGGCTGGAAGCCTTGTACCTTATGAAAGCATCGATGGCCCATTTGCGCAGTTTGGTGCACCGCTATCAGCGCTTGGGCAGTGACTAATTTCTGTAGGGTTCGGTCACGGGGCTGAGGCGTACCCACAGATCCCAGCAATGACATACCAGCGCCGCGCTTAAACCCGCGGCGATCCACCACCAGGGTGAATCGGTAAGGGCGAAGCGCAGGGTGACCATTAGCACGGCGCCCGATAGTAGGTTCGGTAGCAACCTTCCCAGTGCCGGAAGCCATCGCCGCCCACTGGCTGTTTGTCTTAGCCCCCAAAACAGCAGGACTTCTAGGGCAATCAGCAGCACAATGGCGTCAATAAGACGCCCCGACAATAACCACTGTTCCACGTCGGCTTAGGCTCGTGCCAGACCCATAAGTTGCGCCACGTCTTTCAGGGCCACCCGCAGGTGTTGCACTTTGCGTCGGCGCACCGGTTTTTTGGTGGTGTAGGACTGCCAAGTGAGGTACTGCACATCTGGGTCTCGGCACATGGCCACGAACTTCTCTCGCCGGCGGTCATTGCCGTACCAGAAGCGCTGCAACAGCCCCAGCGCCCAGAAGATTTTGCCGTGACCTTTCATAAAGTGTTTGCGCGCTTGGCGTAAATGGCGCGAGTCTCCGTGAACCAGGCTTTGTAGCACCGCTTGCGCTGACAAGCGGCCGCAGTGCATGGCGTAGTAAATACCTTCCCCTGAAGCGGGAGCAACAACCCCAGCGGCATCCCCCGATAGCAGAACACCTCGACCATCGTCCCAGCGGGGCAGGGGTTTCATAGGGATGGGGGCGCCTTCTCGACGCACCGTGTCTGCGGTATGGAGTCCGGTACGTTGCCGCAGCAAGGTCACCGCGTCGGTGGCGGAAAACTGTTTGCTCTCGCTGCCTACGCCGATGCTGGCGTGTTTGCCGTGGGGGAATACCCAAGCGTAGAAATCCGGTGATAAATCCCCTTGGTACCAAACGTCGCAGCGCTCTGCGTCATAGTGCTCACTGGCACGGGCAGGTGCATCGATAATCTCGTGATAGGCGAATACCCACTTCAGCTTATCGGCACAGGCAATGCGTTGTTTGGCGACCTTCGAGCGAGCGCCGTCGGCACCAATCAAATACCGGGTCGACACAGTGACGGTGCCGGCACCGTCCCCTTTGCCCTCGTAGGTTAGCTCAAGGCTGCCATCGTCCCGGTAGTCAGCCCGTTTAAACACACCTGTACGCAGGTCGGCGCCATTACGTTGTGCCCGCTCACGTAACCAGGGGTCGAACTCATCGCGATTGACCATGCCGACGAACGTGCCCTCAACCGGCATATCGACCGTTTGGTAGCTCGGCGAAATCATGCGGGCGGCGCGAATCCGTGCCACCAGTAATGACTCGGGAATATCGAACTCGTCTAGCAGGCAAGGGGGTATGGCGCCCCCACAGGGCTTGATACGGAAGTTGCGTTCGAGCAGCAGTACCCGAGCACCCGCCAGGGCCAGTTCATTGGCTGCAGTGGCACCGGACGGCCCACCCCCTACGACGACAACGTCAAAGTCGGTTGTGGTCATGACACTCCCCCATCCATCATTTCGTGCATGGCGATATCCCCAAAGCGGGGTTGGTTTGAGGCATCGCTGCCGGTGGTAGCAGGTACTCGAATACCAGCCCCAAGCTGAGCTGATACGATGAACAAGGCCGCCTCAAACAGAAAAACAGCACCGTAGGCCAGAGCGGGCTCTGTCAGCCATTGCCGCGCCAGATCGGCCGCTACCGTGCCGGTGAACCCACCCAGTGCAAAGGCAATAGCCTGCGCAGCGCCCCAGAGCCCCATGCGCAGGCCCTCTTTACCCGAGCGACCTTGGCTCGCCAGCATCATCATGCTGGCGATGGCCGCTACTGCAAACGCACCATTGGCGAACCCTAGAACAAAGACATTCAGAGACAGCTGCCAGTTGCCGGGGTGGAGGCCGCCCCAGGCTAGACCCATCAGTGCCACGGCACTGGCAACGCAACCCACAATCAGCCAGCGACGCAGTAACAGGGCGCTGGCTTTTTTAAACAACGAGCCGGTGATCGCTACCGCCAACATACCCCCCAAGACTCCGCCGTGTTGAGTCCCTGCAAGTGCCGTGGATTGACCGGGGGTCATGCCAAAAGCGAGGCCTGCAAATGGCTCTAAGATGAGATCTTGTAGGCTGTAAGCCAACATAGAGATGAAGACAAATACCGTGAATCGACGGGCGGCAGGTTCCGCCCAGACCGCAGCCAAGGCTTTGCCAAAGGCAGGGGAATCGGTGGCTTGGGTGGTGGTGCTTGTGGCCAGAGCCTGTGGCTCAACGCCCCGAATGGCGAGTAGAGTGAGCAGCACAGCACCAACGGATACAGTGCCGGTGACGGTCAGCAATCGTTCATGGCTGTAGGGGTCGAGGAATTGACCCGCCACCCCTGCGGTGACGGCGAAGCCCGCAATCATCATAAACCAGACGATAGTCGCTGCGGCAGGTTTGCGCTCGGGACTCACCTGTTTAGCAAGTAGCACCAAAAGGGATGTGCCCGTGGCGCCGGAACCTAGTCCTATCCCGAAGAAACCTAAAAAGCCAATAGCCGTACCTAGCCAGACATTGTCGGTCATTAATGCGGTGCCCAAGGCCGCCAGGAAGCCACCGCTTGCCAAGACCAGCATGCCGCCAATAATCCAGGGGGTTCGGCGCCCACCTAAATCGGAACCGTGACCAATGCGTGGACGGGCCAATTGCACGATATGGTGCACGGCCACCAAAAACCCCGGCAACATGGCGGGTAGCGCCAATTCCACCACCATGATGCGATTAAGGGTGGAGGTGGTAAGTACAATGATGGCCCCAAGGGCGGTCTGCACGAGCCCCAGTCGAACAATGCCTAGCCAGCTTAGCGAGGTGTTCACGGGGTGGTTCCTGCGATACTGGCCAGAGCGCTTGCTGCGATCATCATGCCGGCGACATAGGCGGTGACCCCGGTGCCGTTATACCAGGGCGCGAAGCGCTCGGGGTCCTGTAGCAATCGCATCATGGCCAGACACTGGGCAATCACCAGGGCAACAATGGCTGCGGCGAACCAAGGGGCCTGCCAGTGATACAGTAGTGCAATGACCACTAACTGCGGTATCAGCATAACGGCGCAGGCCAGTTTAGCTGCGGGAAGTGCCCCCAGCATTGCGGGTAGAGAGCGCAAACCCATCACGCGATCACCTTGAATGGATTTGAAATCGTTCAAGGTCATGATGCCGTGGGCACCAACACTGTAGAGCGCGGCGAGGATTAAAATGGCTGCCCCCGGCAGCTGACCATCGAGGAACAGGGCCGCGCCGGTGACCCACGCCAGGCCCTCGTAGCTGATGGCAACGGCGCTATTGCCCCACCAGCCATTGCGTTTTAGTCGAAGCGGCGGTGCGCTGTAGGCCCAGGCAAGTATCAGTGCGGCACCGGTGGCCACTGCTACTGTGGTACCAAGGGCGGCGCCCCAGGTCATTGCCAAGGTGCTCCACAGCCACGCGAACACTAGGGCGGTCATCGCTGGGACGCGCCCGGATGGTATCGGTCGATGGGGTTCATTCAGTGCGTCGACGTCCCGATCGCACCAATCATTAATGATTTGACTGGCGCCACAAACCAGGGGGCCAGTGAGTACGATACCCGCCAGTAAAAGCCACAGATGGTCGGTAATGCCGGTGCCGGCAGAAATTGCACCGCATAGAAATGCCCACATAGGTGGGAACCATGTGATGGGTTTGAGCAGTTCCAGTAGGCCGGTGAAGGAGAGCCGGGCGCTGCTGGCGCTAGAGATACCGGTACGCTGCATGGCACGACTATAGGCAGTCGAGCCAAAAAGTGTCAATTGAACTTTAGTTTTTAATTGTTAGATTTTTTAGACTACTCGTCGTCGCTGGTGTCACCGATGCCGTAGCGGCGCAGCTTTGTGTACAGGCTCTGGCGACTGAGACCGAGCAGCTCAGCGGCCGATGCGCGATTATCCCGGGTTAACTCCAATGCCGCTTCAATACACAGTGCCTCAATCACATCGGTGGATTCACGCACCAGTTCCCGAAGGGGGACTTGCCCCACTCGACGCGTAATCTGTTCAATCGAGCTGGGGAGTTGTTGCGACATGGGGTGATCGGCGGTCACGCGGCGCGCCACATCGCGGATAAACAGCGCGTACTGGGCGGTGCTCCCGGGTAATTTAACCGCCGATATTTCCACCTCCATCAAACTGCCAAACCTGCAGCGCAAGACCGACGCATACAGGCGGACGGTTCCATACTGGCGCAGGTTGCTCATGAGCACGCTGGCGTCGACGTTGGTTCGGCCAATCCACTGATCCGCGTGTCGGCCCCGTATCTGTTCCTCGTTCGGTGTCTGTGTCCATTCGAGGAAGGTGCGGTTGCAATCTAGCAAGATACCCCGCTCATCAACCACTACCACCGCATCGGGTGCGGCTTGCAATAAGCCGCTATTAGCTTCTGCCTCATTCGCGCCCTTGGGCTCGCTGAGGGCGGTCACTTTAATCAGCAGTCGCGATTCCTGATCCTGGCGCAGGTAGTTCACCTCGAACCGGCAGCGATGTTCGCCAACATTGAGGGTCACCGAGCCGGTGCCCGCGGCCCGACTCTCGACCATGGCATCGGTGATTTGCTCGGCCCCTTCGGCGATGAGACCCAGGGGAAAGGGCCGCCCCACGATACTCCGCTCATCCTGTGACAGCAGTGCAGTAGCCCTGGGGTTGGCTTCGAGGATACGTGTGCTGACGTCATCGACCACCAGAAACCCATCGCTGGCCATTTGGAACAGGCGACGATAGCGATTCTCGATGTGGCGCATTGACCAGTAGTCGTGCTCCATGGCTTGTTGCGCATTGGCCAGTTGTTGTCGCAGGTTGGCCACCGCACGAAGGTCGATACCCAGGGCATACACGATATCGTTGTCGCCATCGGCGATCAGGCGATAGCTGATGGGGAGGGTCTGTTCAAAGCCCGCCCACGGGTGTTCGATATCGAGGCGAACCGGCACGCCCGGGGTCTGGCGCGCTTTCGTGAGGGCGCGCTCGGCGCTGGCCTGATGGGCGTCACCGGCTAGCTCTGTCCACAACTGGCCCTGCCAGGGAAGCTGTTTTAAATCTTGGCGTTCAGCATTGCTGACATTCACGCTGACCACAGCGTTGTTGCCATTGAGCGTCAGTTGGATGTCCGACAGGGCATCTACGGCCGCAGCTACCGCGCGGCTATCGGTGTCTGTTAGCAAAACCATGCCTCGTTTGGGGCGCAGCGGAAAAGCAAGACCAGCATCACCGGTGCGCGGGCGTCGCCGAGGGAGTGGCGACCCTTAAGAAGCGAGTGATCGTCTCACAAAATCAACACAATGTGTACGCTAATGTCCAAGAAAATGGACACTTTGGTTTCGGGGTCTTTTTGAGGGCTTGTTCTTGGCCTCTAGAGGCATCTTGCGGTGAGAACTCTACAGAGCCAAAACGTCTATTTTCCAGTACATCGCATAATGTCTTAATAGATTGACACTGTGAGTGTCGAGGACTACCCTCGGAGGCAAGTTCATAGCGGTTCGCCGGGGGCCCCATGGCCACACGTCAGGATGAGCGCAGGCCTTCAGGTCTATACACGCCGCAACAGCGCGAGCGGCGAGACAACACAGTGTGGACTCTGGTTCAGGGTGTACTGGCACCCCTGCAATTCTTGGTGTTTGCGGTAAGCCTGGTGTTTGTCGTGAATTATTTGAGCAACGGCACCGGCTACAACGCAGCGGTGGCGTCGGTGCTCCTGAAAACCGGCTTTCTCCTGACCATCATGGTCACCGGTGCCATTTGGGAAAAAGTGGTGTTCGGTCGCTATTTATTTGCACCGGCCTTCTTTTGGGAAGACGTCGTCAGCATGGGCGTCATTGTGTTGCATGTGGCCTATGTGCTGTGTTGGCTGTTCCACTGGATACCCGCCTCACAGCAAATGGTATTGGCCTTGGTGGCTTATGCCGCCTATGTCGTCAACGCCGCCCAGTTCTTATTGAAGTTGCGTGCCGCCAGACTCGATGAGCAGGATCATCGAGTTGCCGCGAGACGTGCAGGGGTGACGGACAGTGCCCTTTCCGGGGCGCACTCGTGAACAGCCAGGTGAATAGCCAGGTGATAGCGCGGCAGGTCGAGCCCGACGCTGCCCAGGCGCTTATTCAAGAGCGCGGCCAGCGGGCCGTCTTTTGCGGTCTTACGTCCATCATATGGCTGCATCGCAAAATACAGGACGCTTTCTTTTTAGTGGTGGGTTCGCGTACCTGTGCCCATCTGTTGCAGTCCGCGGGCGGCGTCATGATTTTCTCCGAGCCCCGTTTCGGTACGGCGGTGTTACAGGATCGCGACCTGGCTGGCATGGCCGATTGCAATGCGGAGCTCGATCGGGTGGTGGCCCAGGTACTTGCCCGCCGTCCCTCTATACGCAGTTTATTTCTTGTGGGGTCGTGCCCATCAGAGGTGATTAAGCTCGATCTGGACAATGCGGCAAAACGCTTACAGCAGGTTCATGGCGGCAAATTGCGGGTCGTGGCGTTTTCGGGCAGTGGCATCGAAACCACCTTTAGTCAGGGTGAGGACGCCTGCCTTGAGCAATTGGTTGCAGCGCTACCCGAAAGTACCGATGACGCACCCTCGTTGCTCATCGCCGGCACCTTGCCCGATATCGTTGAAGATCAATTCCAGCGCTTGTTTGCCAGCATTGGCATTGAGCGGGTGGCATTTTTCCCTGGCCGGCAAAGTGACACCCTGCCCAGCGTCGGTCGCAATACCCGCGTCCTACTGGCGCAACCCTATTTGGGCAGTACCGCTCGGGCCTTGGAAGCGCGGGGCGCCATGATTATCGAAGCGCCGTTCCCTTTGGGTATCGAAGGGTCGGCCCTGTGGTTCCATGCGGCGAGCGCAGCGTTCGGTGTTAGCCCGCAGGCGGTCGATGGGGTCTTGGCAGGTCCTATTGCCAGAGCGCGCAGAGCACTCGCGCCGTTACGTGACTACCTCTCGGGGAAACGCATTAGTTTCTTGCCGGATTCACAACTTGAACTGCCACTGGCGCGCTTTTTGAGCGCGGAATGCGGTATGACCCCCATCGAGGTGGGTACACCGTTTCACGACGAGCGCTGGTTGCGCGCCGATATGAGCTTGCTCACCGCAAATGGGGCCAATGCCGAGACCCGTTTTGTCGAGGGACAAGATCTTGAGCCCGCACTGGCTCGGGTGCGCGCCGATCGACCCGATTTAACCGTGTGTGGCTTAGGTATTGCCAACCCACTAGAAGCCGAAGGGCTCCGGACCAAGTGGTCGATAGAGCTGCTGTTTACCCCCATCCAAGGCTTCGAGCAGGCCGCCGATTTGGCGGAGTTGTTTGCACGACCGCTGCGCCGGGAAGGGCGTTTGGAGGTGGGCTCATGGAGCTGACCCTTTGGACCTACGAGGGCCCGCCGCATTTCGGGGCTATTCGTGTCGCTGCCTCTATGCGTGATGTGCATTTGGTATTGCACTCACCCCAGGGCGATACCTACGCCGACCTCCTGTTCACCATGATTGAGCGCGATGGACGTCGTCCGCCGGTGACCTACACAACCTTTCAGGCCCGCGATCTGGGGGGCAGCACCGCAGAGAAGGTTACCGATACCCTGCGCGCGGCGGTCGAGCATCACCAACCCCAGTTGCTGCTGGTAGCCGATTCCTGCACCGCGGAACTTATTCAAGATCAGCCCGGGGCCCTGGCCGAGGGGGCGGGTCTGGGTGTACCTGTGATTGCCCTGGAGATGGCCGCTTATTCCCGCAAAGAAAACTGGGGCGCGGGGGAAACCTTTTTCCAGATTGTGCGGGGCTTGTTAGCTGCCAATGTGCCGGCCCGACAGCAAGCGCGGGTTCGACCCGAGGACGAGCGGCCATCGGTCAATTTATTGGGGCCCAGCAAGTTGGGATTTCGCTGCCGTGATGATGTGGCGGAAGTGGAGCGTTTACTCAGCGCCATCGGTGTTGATGTGAATGTGGTGGCGCCCTTGGGTGCAGCACCTGCCGATATTCTTGCGCTCCCCAATGCCGATGCCAATGTCTGTTTGTACCCCGAGGTGGCGGCTCCGGTCTGCCGCTGGCTCGAGCGTCAGTATCGCCAGCCCACCATTAAAACCGTGCCCTTGGGTATTGGTGCCAGCCGCGATTTTATTGCAGAGGTGATCAAGGTCCTCGCGTTGCCGACCGTGGCCGATCCGGTCGCTGCCAGCCGATTACCCTGGTACTCACGCTCGGTAGATTCCACGTACCTCACCGGCAAGCGGGTGTTCATTTTTGCCGATGCCACCCACGCGGTTGCGGCGGCGCGGATGGCCAGTAAAGAGATGGGCTTCGATGTTGTGGGTCTGGGTACCTACTCCCGAGAGCAGGCGCGAGACGTGCGTGAAGCGGCGCGGGAGCTAGGTTTAGAGGCGCTCATTACCGACGATTATCTGGCGGTAGAGGCGGCCATTGAGGTCCTGCAACCAGAGCTGGTTCTGGGCACGCAAATGGAGCGCCACATTGCCAAGCGATTGGGGATAGGCTGCGCGGTCATCGCAACTCCCGCCCACGTGCAAGACTACCCTGCGCGCTACTCACCCCAGATGGGGATCGAGGGCGCTAATGTCATTTTCGATACCTGGATCCACCCGCTTATGATGGGTCTGGAAGAGCACCTGCTGGGCATGTTCCGGGAGGACTTTGAATTTAACGATACCGCCGTGCCCTCGCACCTAGACAGTGCCGAGCGTGCGGTACCTGCCGCCGCAGACACCGATGCAACGACCGTGAGCGGGCCCGCTTGGGCGCTGTGTGCTGAGCGAGAGCTGAAGAAAATTCCGTTCTTTGTGCGCGGTAAAGCCCGCCGCAACACCGAGCAATTTGCCGTTGAGCAGGGCATAGCAACCATCGACGTGGATACCCTCTATGAAGCCAAAGCGCACTTCAGTCGCTAGCGCTTCCGGCGCCGAGGCGATTCCGGTGAGGGTTGTGTTAGTGACCCTCGATAGCCATGTCAGCAGCGCTTTTCAGCGCGCCGAGCAGCAATTACACCGTGATATGCCCGGGCTGACCCTGTCGGTACACGCGGCCGCCGACTGGGATACCTCGCCCAGTTGTGCGCAGCGCTGCTGCGATGACATTAGCCAGGCCGATATTGTGGTGGTCACCATGTTATTTATGGAGCCCCATATTCAAGCGGTGCTGCCGGCCCTTGAAGCCCGCCGGGATCACTGCGACGCCATGGTGTGTTGCATGTCCGCCGGCGAAGTCATGCGGTTAACCCGCATGGGGCGTTTCAATATGGGTAGCGAGCCCACCGGTGCCGCCGCATTGCTAAAGCGTTTGCGGGGCAAAAGTAAACCCGGTGGTGGCGCCAACAACGGGGCACAGCAGCTCAAAATGTTGAAACGCTTACCGCGCATTTTGAAGTTCATCCCCGGTACCGCCCAGGACGTACGCGCCTATTTCCTGACATTGCAGTATTGGCTGGCCGGTTCTCAGGTGAACTTGGAGGGTATGGTGCGCCTATTGGTGCACCGTTACGCGAGTGGTCCACGCCAGGCGTTGCGCCAGTTGCCCGCACCCCAAGCCCCCGTCGACTACCCGGAGTTGGGGGTTTATCACCCGGCCATCCGACAGCGTATTGCCGCCGATTTACAGGCGTTACCGAGTACGGATAAACCCGTCGGTACCGTTGGTCTCATTGTGATGCGCGCCTACGCGTTAGCGGGGAATACAGCGCACTACGATGCGGTGATTGAAGCGCTCGAGGCAAAGGGCTTGCGGGTCATACCTGTATTTGCCAGTGGTCTCGACGCCCGCCCGGCCATCGATGCGTTTTTCCTCGATAAAGGTGTCAGCCAGGTCGACGCGGTCGTGTCACTAACCGGATTTTCATTGGTGGGTGGCCCCGCCTACAACGACACCGACGCCGCGCAAGTGGCGCTCACTCAATTGGATGTGCCCTATATTGCTGTGCAAGCCCTAGAGTTCCAAAGTCTGGGGACATGGCAGCAGTCGAATCTGGGATTAACGCCTATTGAAGCCACCATGATGGTCTCTATACCTGAGCTCGATGGCGCCACCGGCCCCATGGTCTTTGGAGGTCGCAGTGACGGGGAAGTGGGCGGCGGTCGAGGCGGTCAAGGGGACATGCAGCCCCACAGTGAGCGGGTTGATTGTTTAGCTAGCCGTGTTGGCGCCCTTGTTCAGTTGCGTCGCCGATCGAAGGCCGAACGCAAGGTGGCAGTGGTGTTGTTCAACTTCCCGCCCAATGCAGGTAGCACGGGTACAGCCGCCCATTTAGGTGTTTGGGAGTCCCTGTGGAACACCCTAAATGCCATGGCTGCCGAGGGCTACACCGTGACACTGCCCGAGTCCATGGCAGCCCTGCAGGACGCGGTGCTCAAAGGTAATGCACTGCGATACGGGGTGGATGCCAACGTCTGTGCCAGTATCAGTGTCGACGATCATGTGCGCTCGGAGACATGGCTTGAGGAAATCGAAGCCCAGTGGGGTCCGGCACCTGGTCGTCATTTGACAGACGGACGATCGCTATTTGTCCTCGGGGTCGAGTTGGGTAATGTGCTGGTAGCGGTACAGCCCTCCATGGGTTACGAAGGTGACCCCATGCGGCTACTGTTCGAGGGCGGGCATGCCCCCACCCACGCGTTCTCGGCGTTTTATCGCTACTTACGCGATACCTGGGCGGCGGATGCGGTTCTTCATTTCGGTACCCACGGCGCCCTCGAGTTTATGCCCGGTAAACAAGTGGGACTGTCGGCCCAGTGCTGGCCCGATCGACTGATCGGCCATTTGCCCAACATCTATTTGTATGCCTCGAACAATCCCTCCGAGGGACTGATTGCCAAGCGTCGCTCTGCGGCAACGCTGGTGAGCTATCTAACCCCATCGGTGGCCCAGGCGGACCTTTACCGGGGGTTCACGGAACTGCGCGATAGCATCGATCTTTGGCGCACCCGCGACGTGGCGATGGCTGAGCAGCAGAGCCGCGATCTGGTCACGCTCATTCACAGCCAAGCGGTGGATGTGGATTTAATCGATATCCCAGAGCCATGGCCCTTAGCGCAGGCTGAGCAGGCCATACAGACCCTGCGTGATCAACTGGATGAGATTGAGCAGTCGCTGATTCCCTACGGTTTGCATGTGGTGGGCAAGACGCCCCCAACAGCCGAGCGCGACGATTTGCTGCGCTCTGTGGCCCGCGCCAGCGATGGGGTTGAGCTCAATGATAATTGGCTGACTGCCCTCAACGAGGGTGCCGATGTTGCACAGTTATTGCGCCGCAGCGACGCTCCCGCGGCCAATGACCCTGAAGCCCTTGTGCATACCTTGCACCGCAGTCATCACCACCTGGGTGAAGATCACGAATTACCGGCGCTGATGCGTGCCCTAGACGCCCGTTACATTGCGCCAGTGGCTGGGGGAGATGTACTGAAAAACCCCGATATTTTACCCACCGGCCGCAACATCCATGGCTTTGATCCGTTCAGGCTGCCCAGTCGGTTTGCGGTGGAGGAGGGTGCGCGCCAGGCGCAACAGCTACTGGCCCGGCATCAAGCCGACGCCCAGCAGCAGCCATCGGCGGTGGCCTTGGTGCTCTGGGGCACCGACAATCTAAAAAGTGAAGGGGTTGCCATTGCCCAAGCCTTGGCACTGATGGGGGCACGGCCTCATCTTGATAGCTACGGCCGTGTTTCAGGGGCAGAACTGTTGTCCCTGGAGGAGCTCGGCCGACCTCGGGTCGATGTGGTGATGACCCTGTCGGGCATCTTCCGGGATTTGCTGCCCATGCAGACGCGCCTGCTGGCTGATGCTGCTTGGCTTGCGGCCAACGCAGAGCACGAGAGCGCCAGCGATAATCCCATTCGCGCCAATGCTCTGCATTATCAGGCCACCCATGGCTGTGATTTCGAGACCGCCGCTCTACGTGTGTTTAGTAACGCCGAGGGTGCTTACGGCTCGAACGTGAATATGCTCATCGATAGCAGCGCCTGGGAGGATGAGTCGGAACTGGCGGAGACCTTCACTCGCCGCAAAGGCCACGCCTACGGCCGCCACGGTGCCGTCGATAGTCAGACCGAGCTGCTCACCAATTTGCTGGGGCGGGTTGACCTTGCCTATCAGAATCTCGACTCGGTTGAATTGGGTGTGACCACCGTCGATCACTATTTCGACACCTTGGGTGGCATTAGTCGCGCCATTGGACGCGAGCGACCCGACAGCGATGTGCCGGTGTACATCGCCGATCATACCGGGGGCAACGAGCGCATTCGCACCCTCGCCGAGCAGGTCACGCTAGAGACCCGGACCCGGGTGCTGAACCCCAAGTGGTACGAGTCGATGCTCGACCATGGCTACGAGGGTGTGCGCGCCATTGAGACCCACGTCACTAACACCATGGGCTGGTCGGCGACCACGGGGCAGGTGGCACCGTGGGTTTATCAGCAGTTATCGGACACATTTATTCTCGATGCAGCCATGCGTAAGCGCCTAGCTGCACTCAACCCAACGGCGGCCGCGAAAGTGGTCAATCGCCTGTTGGAAGCACAAGAACGCCAATACTGGGATCCCGACGAGGCTTGCCTCGATGCCCTGCGCTCAGCAGGTGAGGATTTAGAAGATTGGATCGAAGGCGTCTCGGGGGAGGCAGTAGCATGAACATTCGACAGAATCACATTCCGGTCCATCAGGTAGAGCCCGATGGTCGAGGACTCGATGGCGAGGGTAGTGTCCAAGTACACCTCGAGCCCGATATCCAAATTGAAAAAGCCAAGGTCTTTGCGGTGTATGGCAAGGGCGGCATTGGCAAGAGCACCACATCATCGAATTTGTCTGCGGCGTTTTCCCATTTGGGCAAACGGGTCATTCAAATTGGCTGTGACCCGAAACACGATTCCACCTTCACCCTCACCAAAGCCATGTTGCCCACGGTCATTGACGTGCTCGAGTCGGTGGACTTTCACGCCGAGGAGCTGGTGCCGGAAGATTTCGTGCACGAGGGTTACAACGGAGTTCAATGTGTTGAAGCCGGCGGGCCCCCGGCGGGTACCGGCTGCGGCGGTTATGTGGTCGGCCAGACCGTGAAGCTATTGAAACAACATCATTTACTGGATGATGCGGATGTTGTGATCTTTGACGTCCTGGGTGATGTGGTGTGTGGCGGTTTTGCGTCACCGCTGCAGCATGCCGAGCGAGCACTGGTGGTCACCGCCAACGACTTTGACTCTATTTTCGCCATGAACCGCATTGCGGCGGCGATCAATGCGAAAGCCAAAAATTATGGTGTGCGTTTGGGCGGGGTCATTGCCAATCGCAGCGCCGCGACTGACGAGATCGACCGCTTTAATGCCGCCACCGGTATGCAGCGTCTGGCCCATTTTCCCGACCTCGATGTCATCAGGCGCAGCCGACTTAAGAAGTCGACGCTGTTCGAGCTCGACGACGCCCCGGGACTCGAGCAGGTCAAGGCCGAGTACATGGCACTGGCAGAGGCCCTGTGGATCGGTGCTGAACCACAGCCGGTAACGCCTATGCGCGATCGGGATTTATTCGATTTTCTGGGGTTTGACTGATGAGCTCGGTACGCTACGAAACCCGCCGCGCCGAGATCGAGCACTATTTTGATCGCACCGCGGCCAGTACCTGGGCTCGTCTGACCTCCACCGAGCCGGTAGGACGCATTCGCCAGACGGTGCGCGCGGGTCGCGATGCCATGCGCGCCAACTTACTCAGTTGGCTACCCGATGACCTGCATGGCCGTCGTATTTTGGATGCGGGCTGCGGTACCGGTGCTCTGGCCATGGAAGCGGGCAGACGAGGCGCCGATGTGGTGGCTATCGATTTATCACCGACGCTGGTTGAGCTGGCGAGCGAGCGGTATCGGGGCGAGCCAGGCCATGAGCGTATAGATTTTCGTGTCGGTGATATGCGCGATATGGATCTTGGGCGATTTCATCACGTGGTGGCCATGGATTCCCTGATTCATTACGCCCCGGAAGATGGCTTGACCACGTTGGAAGCCATGGCAGAGCAGGTATCCCACAGCATTCTGTTTACCTTTGCCCCGAAGACGCCACTGCTCGCGACCATGCACGCGGTGGGGCAGTTATTCCCCCGCAACAATCGATCCCCGGCCATTGTGCCCCTGTCGGAACGGGGTCTGATCAGTGATATCACACAGCGTCCCGCCTTCGCTGATTGGCAGGTGGGTCGTCAGTACCGAGTCAACAGCGGTTTTTATATCTCTAATGGTTTGGAGTTGCGCCGCTGATGTTGCTGACCAAGGCACAGTTTATGGCAACGGTGCAGGGGGCGAGCGATCGCTGGTTACCCTTTGCCGATGCCGCTACCGAGCATTTACCCCTGTCTCGGTTGCTGCGCCTGTCGCTGTTTCAAATTACGGTAGGAATGTCCACGGTGCTGCTCAGTGGCACACTCAACCGTGTCATGGTGGTTGAGCTCGGACAAGCCGCGTGGCTTGTGTCGCTCATGGTGGCCATTCCCCTTTTGCTGGCGCCAGCGCGAGCGCTCATCGGATTCCGCTCCGATTACCACAAGTCGTTCCTTGGCTGGCGACGGGTGCCCTATTTATGGGGTGGCACACTGTTGCAGTTTGGGGGGCTGGCGATTATGCCCTTTGCACTCATTGTCATGACCGAGTCCCATAACGGACCCCTCTGGCTTGGACCCGCAGCCGCCATGCTCGCTTTTGTGTTAGTGGGCGCCGGCATGCACATGGTGCAAACCGCGGGGTTGGCACTGGCCACCGATTTGGCGTCCTCCGAGACCCGGCCCAGGGTCGTGGCCCTGCTCTATGTCATGTTGTTGCTGGGTATGATCATTGCCAGTGTCGGATTTGCCCATCTGCTGCAAACCTTCGATTACATCCGGCTCATTAAGGTTTTGCAGGGCGCCGCTATGCTGTCCCTGATCTTGAACGTGGTGGCTCTCTGGAAGCAGGAACCCCGAGATCCAGAGCGCACCCGCCACGACCGTGCGCGACCGGCGTTCGCCAGCGCCTGGGGTGACTTCATTAACGAGGGACGCAATCGCCGGCTGTTAGTGGCATTGGCCATGGGCACCATGGGCTTTGCCATGCAAGACGTTTTATTGGAACCCTACGGCGCTCAAATCTTGGGTTTATCGGTGGCGTCCACCACCCAGCTCACCGCCTTATTTGCCACCGGTATGCTGCTGGCCTTTGCTTGGTCCTCCCGCAGTTTGGCCAAGGGCCGTGACCCCATTCGCATCGCCGGCACCGGTGCTGTTTTGGGTGTATTCGCCTTTGCCACGGTCATTTTCTCTGCACCCCTTGAATCGAGTGCCCTGTTTCGCCTTGGCACGGTGGGTATCGGCCTGGGTCACGGTTTGTTTGCGGTGGGTACGCTGACTTACGCCATGTTACTCGGCACCGAGGGCATGGCCGGTCTTGCCATTGGTGCCTGGGGCGCGGTGCAAACCGCGGCGACCGGTATTGCCATTTTCGCCGGTGGTGCTATTCGCGACCTGTTTCACGGCTTCGCCGAGACGGGGGCCCTGGGACCTGCCCTGACGGCCCCCGAAATAGCCTACGGCGCGGTTTATCACATCGAAATTTTTATTCTGTTCATTGGTTTGATTGCGCTAGGGCCCCTAGTGCGACAGCCCGGTGATCGGGTTTATCAGCAAAGCAACGCGCAGCTAGTGGATTTTCCAGGCTAAGCGACAACAACGAGGAGTATGGGCATGGGTACGGGAGCGATTACGGGTTACATCGATGTAGCGCAGTTAGCGCTATATGCGTTCTGGATCTTTTTCTTTTTACTGGTGCGTCACTTGCACCGAGAAGGCAAACGGGAAGGTTGGCCGCTGGCGGTGACCGGTATCAAAGGTGAGATATCGATGGTTGAGGGCAATGGCGGTATGCCAGATCCCAAGACCTATTACCTCGATAATGGCCAGGGTGAGCGGGTTAAGCCCGGTCCAGCCCCTGCGGGTTACGAGCTAAAAGCTGCGCCGATTAGTGGCCACGGTGGTGCGCCTTTGCATCCCACCGGTGACCCGATGGTCGATGGCGTGGGTCCAGCGGCTTGGGCTATTCGCCCCGAGGCACCTGATCTTACCGTCGACGGTGAGCCACGTATTGTGCCGCTGCGTGTCGACCAGGCTCATAAAGTGAACAGTCGCGACCCTGATCCTAGGGGTTGTGAAGTGACCGGCTGCGACGGTGTGGTTGGCGGTACCGTTGTCGACTTGTGGGTCGATCGGGCTGAGCCCCATTTCCGCTACGCGGAAGTGGACGTGGGTGGCCATCATGTGTTGTTACCCATGACCATGGCGCGGGTGTCATCAAGCGGTGCGGTGAAGGTGAAGTCTATTCGGGGCGATCAGTTCAAACTGGTACCTCAGCTGGCGAATCCCGATCAGGTTACCTTGCAAGAAGAGGATAAAATCACCGCGTTCTACGGTGGCGGTACCCTCTATGCGACCCCCGATCGTTTGGGTCCCTGGCTGTGAGAGAGCACGAGTACGAGCCCATTCCCGGGCTCCCAGAAAAACTGCCAGAGGGTGAGTACATCGTCTGGCAGGGTCGCCCCAACGCCAAAGCTGTCGCTACACGGGTATTTCATGCCCGTACCATTGCCTTGTATTTCGTGGCGCTGGTGGCGGTGCATATTGTGTATCGGCTGATGGATGGCGCGGTCATGGCGGATATCCTGCTCGATACCGCCTGGCAGGCGGCGCTGTCGGCGATTGCGGTGGGCATGCTCACCTTCCTGGCGAAGTTGTACGCCCGGGGCAGTATCATGACCATGACCAACAAGCGGTTGGTGATGCGCTCGGGGGTAGCCTTGCCCATGATCGTGAACATTCCATGGAGCAACGTGCAACAGGCGGGGCTTCGGGTGTGTACCGATGGCACTGGTGATATTTTGTTAACACCGGTCGATGATCGTCGCCTGTTTTACTTCATGCTGTGGCCCTACGTCCGTCCTTGGCATTTCCGTCCTGTGCAGCCGCTTCTGCGCGGTATAGAGGAGCCACAGGCCGTCGCCAGCCGCTTGGCCGAAGTGATCGCTGAAGAGCGGGAAATCGATACCAAGCCCACCCCAGCACCAAGCAAAACCACTGCTAAGGGTAGCCGCGAGTATGAGCAGCCAATCCCTGCCCTCTGAATCTCTGCCCACTGATAGCGGCCTGCACCCGGCGTCAACCCGCCGGGTCAGTGATCGCCTCATGCTGTGGATTATGGCGGGGCTGCTGTTCGTTGTGGGTGCCGTTAGTTTAGCCCGGTGGAATGAGCAGGTCAGTCGTCATCCGGTGCCCGATGTCAGGCCCGTTGCCGAGCGCCAGCTACTGTTCCTCGATGGTGTAAACGGCGATGTCCGGGTTGTCGATGCGGCATCCGGTGCACCGGTTGGTCATTTTGCCCGGGGTGAGGGCAGTTTTGTCCGCGGTGTCATTCGCAGTTTGACAAGGGCACGCAGCCAGCAGGCGGTACTTCCAGAGCAGCCCTTTACGTTGCAACAGTATCCCGGTGGCCGCTTGATACTCAGTGACCCGCGCACGGGCGAGCGTATTGAGCTCAATGCCTTTGGCACCACCAATGCGGGTGTGTTTGTCAGTTTTTTCGGTAGTACCGCGACCGCTACAGGTCACTGAAGATGCTGGGAGCAGGTCGTGTTTGAGTTGGCGCTACCCTTGGTTGTCGCCATCACCGGTTGGTGGTTTTTTACCGGACTCATTTTGTGGTTGGTGCACCGAGGCCAGCGTATGCGGCGTATGGCGGTGGCCCTATGGACCGGTGTACTACCGCTGGGGTTAGTGGGTGTCTACATCACAGCCCAGTCGATGTCCGCAGGCACCACGGTGTCCGCATTCACCCTCGCCCTATTGCTTTGGGGTTGGCTTGAGCTAACGTACCTGACGGGCTGGATTACCGGTCCACGTCAAACCCCTTGTCCGCCCCTTGCAGGTCTTAGAGAGCGTTTGCGCCGCGGTCTTGCGACCTGTTTGTATCATGAATTAGCCGCACTGTTTTTGTTGTTGGCCCTGGTGCTGCTGTGTGCCAATCAAGCAAATCCCACCGCTTTGTGGGCCTTTGGCACGCTGTTGATGATGCGTTGGAGCGCCAAACTGAACTTGGTGCTGGGCGTGCGCAACTACAACAGCGATTGGTTACCCTCCCATTTTGATTATCTCGACTCCTACATACCCCGACGGGCCATGAACGGCTTATTTCCAATCTCACTGGGGCTCGGTACCTGGGCCACGGTGTATGGGTTTCAGTTGGCGGCCAGTGCCCAGAGCAGTTCCTCGGTCATTGCACTTTTGCTCGTCAGCACGCTTATGGCCTTGGGCACCCTAGAGCATATTTTTCTTATGCTGCCCCTTCATGATGCGGCCCTGTGGCGGTGGGCGTTACCTAATTTACGCCCCGCAGGGCGCACGGTACTGCCCGACATCAACCCTAAAATGGTGCCCCAGTACGCGGATTCCACCTGGCAAAAAGGTGCTGATCCCTAAGGATTCTTTAGCAGTAGACGGTATAAGCGCGAGCTCACAAAGCCTATAACATTCCTTGACCTGCATGCGGCCGAGGTCTAGTGTGTTGGATGAAACCCACGGCGCTGCCTGCAACAACTGCGACATCGTCACTTGCCGGGGTCATTGAGCTGTGTGCTCTCGCTGTACGAACGGTAAGCCAACTTGGCCATGGAATGAAGGCCAAAAGGAAGTTTGTCATGGCGGTATCTGTAACACACAAGCCCGTGGGGTGGCGCCCATGAGCACCGATCGAGTCTTTGACGTAGGCTGCGAATCCCTTTCGACTGACCTATACGATGCCAGCGTGGACCGCTTTGCCTTGCTTGGCAGCGATGTGCGCGGTTTAGCGGTGTATGTACATTTGCCCTTTTGTGTCTCCCGCTGCTTGAGCTGTGATCGCATTACCACCACGAACCACGGTGCCGACACCATCGATCGCTACTTATCGCTGCTCGATGCGGAAATGCAGCAGGTGACTCGGCGCATTGGTACGGGTAGGCCCGTGTCCCAGCTGCATATTGGTGGCGGCACACCCAATTCCCTCAGCCATGCTCAGCTGGCCAGGGTCACCGATACGGTCGAGCGACACTTCACCTTGCTAGCGGACGCCAGCGTGTCCATTGACGCGGATCCTCGCCGCTGCACCTTGACCCAGTTGGAGTTGCTGCGTGGTTTGGGCTACGTCGATATCCGCTTCGAGCTTCGCGAATTGAGCCCACCCAAAGACTACAATTTGGGCAGAGCCTGCGCACCTGAATTACTTGCCGACGTGGTCACTAACGCCCGCGCCGTTGGATTTGATCGAGTGCACGTGGACCTGGTCTACGGTTTGCCCCAGCAGGATAGTGCCTCACTACGCGCGGCTGTTGAGGCACTTGTGGCCATTGGCCCCGATCGGGTGCTGTGCCATCCGTTCACACGGCGCGAGCAAGACTTCCCGCATCAACAACTGATTGGCATCGATAGCATGCCCTCCCTGGCCGATAAGATGTCTATGTTTGCCACCATCGCCGATGCATTCCAGGCGGCGGGTTATGTCTGGATTGGCATCAACGGCTTCGTGCGTCCCGACGATGAGCTGGTGACAGCCCAAGCCGACGGGGAATTGTTCAGAGGCTGGCTTGGCTATTGCAAGGCCAGCAGCCCATGGCTAATGGGATTTGGCCTGGGGGCCATGACTGAGCTACCCGGTATCGTGGCCCAGAACACGACCGCCTTTGATGATTGGATGGCCCGCTTGTCGGCGGGACAAGCCCCGGAGCGTACGGGGGTTACCTTATCGAATGACGCCGCCAGTGAGCGCGATGTGTTTATGCGCTTGGGCGCGAGTTTGCGGGTGAATATCAACGAGCCCGAAGCGGCCGATAGCCGTATCTTCTCGGCGTTGGCATCCGATGGTTTGTTGGAAACCGATGGCGATACCCTGAAAGTCACCACAACGGGCCGCTACGTACTTAACCAGTACTGGCAGGACTCATCGTTGTATCAGCGTTGGTACAAGGGCTGCGCCTAATCAGAACTGCCTGTAAAAGCTGCCTGTAAAAGCTGCCTGTCAGAACTACCTGTCAGAGCTGCCTACCTGCTGCCAAATCGGCCGTGGCGATTAGCCTTGGCTGTGGCGCACGGGTGCATCGCCCAATACCCGATGTAGGGTGGTTTGGTAGGTTGAGCGCAGTTCCTGCCATTCCAACTTAAACCAGGGCGTGAAGCTTGCCGGTTCATCCGCCAGCCACTTATCGACGTCGCTGCAGTCAAACCACTGCCAGGCTTTCACTTCGTTGGGGTGGGGGGTAATTACCGCACCCGGCTGTACGTTGCCCACATACACTGAGCACAACTCATGCTCACTGCCGATATCGCCGAAGCTGGCTTGGTATTCAAATTGGTAGAGGCGAAACAGTTGGCTTTCAACCCCCAACTCTTCCAGTAGCCGTCGGTGTGTCGCTTTGGCGTAGCTTTCACCCTGGCGTGGGTGGCTACAGCAGCTGTTAGACCAAAACGAGGGCCAGAGGGGTTTCAGATCGGCGCGCTGTTGCAGCAGTACCCGTTCGGGTCCGTCGAAAAGAAACAGAGAAAATGCCCGGTGCAATTGACCTTGGCCCTTGTGGGCGTCGATCTTGCTGGCGTACCCGACTTCATTGTCTTGCCTATCGACCAGAATCAATGGCTCATCATTGAAGGAAACAGGAGTGGGTGCTGGGCTTACTGATGTCATGGTACTTGCCTGTTAAGAAATGACCCGCCCCAGAGGGGACCGCAACAAGCGGGGCTGATCCTGTGTGATCGGTGCTGGTTTCGGGGGGGACCTCTTCAGCATAGATCATCAGCCTGTTTGAAACAGCGGTGGCATCGGGAAAGACGCTACCCGGGTCGTAAAAATCGGGGCCCCCACAGGGGGCCCGGAAACCTAGCGCATCACTGACGTGAGGCGGGTAGGGCTTCCATGTGGCTCGCAGCGGGCGCGCTGTGAGCACCATCGATCCAGTTGTACTTCGCGGAACTGAGAAGAACGAAGTGGATAAACAGCGCCAGAACGAACAAAAACGCTGCATTAGCCACCAAGACTCGTCTCGGATCAAAAAGCATCCAGATACGGTACATAGTGTCTCTCCATGCTGTTGAGTGATGTTGCTCCCTAGTGGAGTTTCATCACGGGGTTAACAGTGATTGGCTCAGATTCTTAGAACCAGGGCCGCCACATCCAGACGAGGATATGTGCTACCACTGCAATGGCAGTGAAACCCAGGAATCCCTGTACGTATGCACTGTGGAATTCCTTGGCTTCATTGCTGGTCAGCCCAGTTAGGCTACCGCTCTGCTCACTCATGGTTTTACCTCCCATGTTGTTTCAAGCAAGATGCCGCAATGAGGCCCGGGGGCGTCGGTGCGACGGTTTCACGGCGGTGCAACCCCAAGGGTTAGCACTGCCGATCCCGGTTACTGCTGCTAGCAGCAGAACTGAGATTCGGTTGGTCAGCCCGGGGGCTGACCCGAGGCATTCTTGTTAGAACGCCTCACTAGCTGATGCAGGAGCGCTATTGGCAGCGGGCTGGTCGGCCTCGCTGGCATCGGCGTCATCCATCGGTTGAGCTTTCTTGGCCAGTGTGTAGCGCGCCAAGTTGGGGTAGTCCTTCACCATATTCGCTCCCAGCAGAGGCTGATAAGCGCCCTGGTGGCAGGTGGCACAGTTCACTTTCAAGGCATCGCCCAAGGGGCCCTTACGGTGCTCGGGTAACCATTCGGTGGTGGGGTTGATGTACTCGTGGTTCATCTCGCGCACCATGCGAATGCCGTACCAAGCGCGTACCCGCTCGGGTGAGCTCTGCTCCCAGTCGTAGAACGCACGGGAGTTATGGCAGTGGGTGCAATTCACGCCGAGGGAATCGGAGAAGTGCATCATTAGGCTGTAGATCCACTCAGTTTGCTTGATGGAGCTACGATTACCGTTAGGCAGTGCAGTGTTGCCCGCAACGCGCCAGGGTAGTGCCGCGTCATCTTCCTTCGCGCCATCGAGATAGGCGGTAAAGGGGTCGTAAGGCAGTGAGCTGTACACACCGGCTTCAGAGGCAATGTTCTGTGAAGCGGTCATGATGCCTGCGGCATGGGCCTGACCGGGGTCTTGGGCCCATACATACTCGGGAATGTTGTTACCCCGGTGGCAGGTGTAGCAGGTCACGCCCACATTGCCCACGTGATCGCCCCAGTCGGCATTGGCACGCTGGGTCATAGCAATCATGACCCGAGCCACTTTCTTGGTGTACTTGGTGTCCAGCTGGAAACCTTCCGCGACGTGGCAGTAGTTACAACCTTCCTCGGGCGCCACCCACTGGGTGATTGCGGCCATCAAACGTGTGAACTCACCGACGCTTAGATCCCCGAGGATTTGCACGTTCTGATAGATATCAGCGGCTTTGGGTCCCACCGCAGGTACCGGTGGCTGCGGCTCAGGCACTTGGTTATTGGCGACCGTAGCAGCTAGATCATCGGGGCTGGCAATCAGTTCCATGCCGGTGCCGCGATAACCCCGTTGTACCGATTCGACGGGAGGTGTGTCACAGCCAGTCAGGATAAGGCCAGACAGCAAAGCTGCGGTGGCGGTAGCGCGTAATCGTATCTGTCTCATGGCTGGGTCTCCGTGATAAGAGGATCCACAACAGGTGCGGCATCCAGAGCAGGGTAGGCAGGGGCAATGCCGTGCTTAACACCCCACAGATACCAGTTCTCAACCACAGTACCGGTGAGCAAGATGCCGATACCACCGGTAATGACGGTTAGTACAGCGAACCACCAGGCCCAGCGGTGAATCGATTCCATAGAGGCGTTAAAGCCCATGCACCAGCGCCAGAACAGCATGTCGCGCTCGCCGGCGGTGCCCAGATCGGTGATCTGATCGATCTCGCGATCGGCGCCGTAGCGTGAGGTGGCCAGAATCGTTGCGCCGTGCATGGCGAACAAAATGGCTGAGCCGTACAGGAACACGATGGAGAGCATGTGGAACGGGTTGTAGAACAGGTTGCCGTAGCGCAGTGAGAACGCGGCGGTCCAATCCAGGTGAGGGAACAGACCAAACGGTACCGCCTCACTCCAACTACCCATCAAAATAGGGCGGATGAAACCCAATACCAGGTACAGCCAGATCGCAGCGGCGAACGCCCATGCCAAGTAGTTGCTCATACCCAGGTTCTGGGACAGCTTAAAGGTGCGCCACCACCACAACAGGATAGAAACCGTCAGGAAAAAGCCCGCCAGTAGCCACCAGCCACCATCGTTCAAGGGTGGAATGCTGAGCCCGTACTGTGGCGGTGGGGGTTCAAGCGCAAGCCAAGGTAACTGTCGGATGAACTCAATAGGATCCCAGTTCACCGAGGCCCACATGTTTAAACCGATGATTTCAAAGGCCAGGAAGCCAAATAGCAGGGACAGAACGCCGAAGGGACCGAGATAGATGGGACCAATTTGTGCGTCACCAAACTTACCCGCCAGCCAGCTGTGGGTGATACCACCGACGCGGTTGTACTCGTCCTTGCCAATGGGCACACCCGGGTAGTCGGGTGCATCAACCTGCACCTGGGTAAAGATATTCTGATATTCAATCATAACTCGGGTCTCCTCAGTTCAGGACCGGCAGCTCGAGCCACCAGTTCCACCATTCGGGCCAGCCTTTAGTCCAGAACGGACCGCTGATCACAATACAAATCGCGCTCCAGAAGCCCGCGCTCAGTGCCACAAACAAACCCAAACGGTGAATGCCCAAGGCGCCAATGGAATAGCCGATGTCATCACGGAAGAAGGTGTTTTCGTGCTCACCGGTCTTCACTTTTTCCCCGTCACGGGGATCGGTTGCCATCAGAATGAGTGAGCCGTGCATCGACAGCGCCATGGCGTTGGTGAAGAAGAAGGTCACCGCAATCATGTGGGCTGGGTTGTAGTGGAAATGCAGGAACTGATAGCCCACGTTCGACACCCAATCGAGGTGCGACAGGATGCCGTAGGGGAAGCCATGGCCCCAGGCGCCCAGTAGCAGTGGACGAATAACGACCAATGTGATGTAGGCGAAGACCGCAACGCTAAAGGCGAAGGGGATATGTAGCCCCATACCCAGCTTGCGTGAGATCTCAACTTGGCGAAGCACCCAAGAGCCGAATGCACCGATGGCACACATGGTGATGAGTTGCCAGAGTCCGCCCTCTTTTAAGGGAGCAAACCCTAGACCGTAGGAAAGATCTGGGGGAGCAATGTTGATGCGCCACACATTCCAGGTATCTCCCAGCGATGCCCCGTAAAGAATTAACAGGGTACCCAAGATGGAAAAAAAGGCGGTGGTGACTCCGAAGAATCCTACCCAAAATGGGCCGACCCAAAAATCAAATAGGTCGCCACCAATCAGCGTACCGCCTCGGACCCGGTACTTCTTTTCAAAGCTCAGCAATGACATGGCTTCATCCTCTCTACAAGCAAGCAGCAGTCCCTGCTGGCCAGCGTGTTGTTCTGCGTGCCGCCGACGTTATGTCGGCGGAATGACTTCAGACCCGCATAAAGACGTAGGGCACTACGCTGTAGGCGTTCTTCATTGCTGCCCGAAAGCAGCTCTCTCCGTTTTCGCAACCATCGAGCAACCCAAGCGTTAACTTGGACGTCACGGCGGTGATGAAAAACCAGGCAAAAGCGATAACCATCAAAAGACGGAATTGCAGGGTGTCCTGATCGCGTCGGCGCTGGGTGTTGCTGTTGTTTGTCCTCATTGTTTTGTGCTCCTGTACGGCGTTCACGCAGCACTACTGGAGGCGGTGGCAAAGCCAGCGCGTTCCACGTGCTCAGTTTGGACTCGTTGACACCCGTCACTGCGGGCGAATTGTTCGGCGGTATCGCGCAGCCGCTTGGCGGCGCTAATGCGCACCAATACCGGTTGGCGCGCGACCAGACGTTCGAGCGCGCTCTCGGCCTGTTCATCCCAGGGCAATTGCGCGCGCACTGGGGTGGCATCGACCCGATCGAGATCGGTGGCCAAGGGCAGAATATTGAATAGGGCATCGAATAGGGCGTTACACACTTCCTGCACGAGGTAGGCGGCACCCGCAAATCCCATAAATGGTGTGCCGGTGTGTCGTCTGACAATGGCACCGGGTAGTGATGCGGGAATAAACACACCGCGATTACCCTGCTCCGCCAAGTACATGCGTTCGTTGTAGCTGCCGAACACCAGTAGTGGCCCCTGCTCGGCGATAGCGCTGCGAACCGCGGCGTTGTCGGTTTTACTGCCGGCGGTGCGAGCAACCGCAAAGGCGCAGGGTAGACCCAGCTCTTCCTCTAAAAAGTTTTTAAGGCCGCGGGTGTAGGTTTCGTTGGCCGCCACACCGAAGCTGGCGGTGCCGAAGAAGTCTTGGGTCACCGAGCGCCAAAGATCCCAAATGGGTTTCACCGTCGTGAGTTTTTCCTGAGCGATAAACGGTTCGGGGTCGACACCGGTTAGTTCCCCTAAGCTTCTTAGGAACGCGGTGGTACTGTGTAAACCAATGGGTGCTTGCAAGTAGGGTTTGTCGAGGGCTTCGCACAACTTGCGACCGAACTCACGGTACATGCAGATGTTCACGTCCGCATCGGCCAAGCTTGGAATGTCGTCGAGATGACAACCTAAGGGGTAGACGCGGTTCACAATCACGCCCATGCCTTCGAGCATGCGCTGAAGCTCGGCCAAGTCCGACCACATATTAAAATTGCCGTAGCAGGGCCCAATAATGTTGACCCGCTTGGCGGCGTCATCGGGGCGCTTACGTTTCGCCGCCTTTTTCGCGCCGTAGTTATCCCACAGCCAGACCATGGCGCGATCGGCGCTCTGCCACTGATCTTCATCGATGGTGCGCGGTAGGAAGCGCTGAATACCTGTGCCCTCGGGGGTAACACCACCGCCGATCATTTCGGCGATAGAACCGGTGACCACCACACTGGGTTTTTTCGGGTCGAGGGTCTGGTGGGCGCGGCGCAGAGCGCCTTCGGTACCGTGTTGGCCCAGCTCCTCTTCCGCAAGCCCGGTCACCACAATGGGCAGCTCGTGGGGGGGGAGGGCGTCGGTGTAGTGCAGTACCGAGGTTACCGGTAAGTTCTCGCAACCCACAGGGCCATCAATAATGACCTGCATACCGCGCACAGCGGTGAAGACGTAAACCGAGCCCCAGTAGCCCCCCGCGCGATCGTGATCGAGGACTAGCATGATGCCGCTCCCGCGGTAATCAGACCCGCCGCTTTCGCAGTGCCTGGGGTCCAGATGCCCGCTTGTTCCTTGCGACCCACATCACCGAAGAACGCATCCATACGGTCGAAGCGGGCTTTGTTGGCGATGGTGGTATTGATGATGTGCGCCAGTGCCACCGGACCTGCTGCGCCCATGAGAGGCCGCGCAGATATCAGGTTGGTGAAGTATAACCCTGGAAGGGTGCGCTCTTTGGCGTATTGCACGACAGGTGTGGTGCCAATGGCCAGGTCGGGCTCAAAGGCGTCGACCGCCGCTAAATCTTGCTCGAGAGAGGCGCGGAAATTGACCTGCACACCGCGCGCTTCAAGCCATTGCTGGTCATCGCGATTCCACGGTGTGGCGGGGCAAGCGCTGCCGACGTAGCGTAAATCGGCGCCGGCCTCGACCAGAAGACGCGCCACGAGCAGCTCGGAACCCTCGTAACCCGATAACGTGATGCGAGCATTAATGGGGTTTGCGCGCAGGCTCTCGGTAATCACCCGACGCAACGCATCTTGCTGGCGCGCAACGACCGCGGGGTTCAGGTATAGGGCTTCGCCTACCGCAGCAATCCACGCGGCGGTGCCCTCGGCGCCCACGGGGGCTGAGCCAATGGCTGGGCGACCCGCGGCTTTGAATTCACGCTGGGTGGCCACATAGAACGGGTGCAACATGGCAATTAGCGAGCAATCGAGGGCAGCGTACAGTTCGCGCCATTCCCGTGTAGGTACCACAGGTCCGGTATTAAGGCCCAGGGGCTGTAGCAGGCGATCGATAGAAATGGCGTCGACTGGGAAGATCTCACCAACCAAAGCAACGCTGGGTTTACTGTCTTTGGCGGCGGCTGATTGGGGTCGCGCCACGGGACCCTGCTTAATCTCGTTGCGGGCGTAGCGCAGCATGGCGGCCGCCAAAATATCTTTGGCCTCGGCGTGGGTCGGTACACCAAAGCCCGGCACATCAATGCCAATGACCCGCACGCCATTGATGTCTTTGGGCAGCAGGTCGAGGGGTACACCGGACGCGGTAGGAACGCACAGATTGATAACAACAATGGCGTCGTAGGCGTCGGGGTCGGCTAAATCGTGAACTGATTCACGAATATCCTCAAATAATTTGCCCGTTACCAGGGTTTCGGAATCAAATGGGACATAGCCCACGGTACGGCGGGCACCGTAAAAATGAGAGGTAAACGTTAGGCCATAGACACAGCAAGCAGAACCACTGAGTACCGTTGCGGTGCGCCGCATACGCAGGCCGACCCGCAGCGATCCGAAGGCAGGGCACATGCTTTGAGGTTGATCGTGGGGACCAACCGGATAATCGGCGGCATAGGTATCGAGCTGAGCGCTTTTACCCGCTTCGCGGGCAGCAGCATTGAGGGTGTCTTTGCCGCCGTGGCAGCCCCCCTCGGTAGCGGCGCTCGAGGCGATGACCTCGGCTGTGTTCGGTGACTCAGACATCGTCGTAAATCACTTCAAGTGAGGGCTTGTCGAGCTTAGACACATCGCACATATCGGCTAATTTGGCGGGCTCTAACACCACGTTGCGACCGACAGTGTCGCTATCGAACAGGCCGAGTAATTCATCTTGCGACAAGGGCTTTGGCTGGGTAGGTGGCGCCTCAGCGACGTTGGTTGCCAAGCCTGCAAACAGCGAGCCCCACTCACCGTCTGGATGACCGATAATTTCGTAGTTGGCGCTCTTGCGGCGGATGTCTTCATGGGCCGGAATAGAGGCCAGCTCGGGAATGCCCGCCGCTTTGCAGAAGGCTTGGGCTTCACCGGTGCCATCGTCTTTGTTGGTAACCATACCGGCCACACCCACGTTGCCACCGAGCTTGCGGAAATACTCCACCGCGGAGCAGACGTTGTTAGCCACATAAAGGGACTGCAGATCGTTAGAGGCCACGACAATGACCTTTTGGCACATGTCCCGTGCAATGGGTAAGCCAAAGCCCCCACACACCACATCCCCTAAGAAATCGAGCAGCACATAGTCGAAATCCCAGTCGTGGAAGCCAAGTTTTTCGAGGGTTTCAAAACCGTGAATGATGCCGCGACCGCCACAGCCTCGACCCACTTCGGGGCCACCGAGCTCCATGGCGAAGACGCCATCGCGTTTGAAGCATACGTCTTCAACACGCACTTCGTCACCGGCGGCTTTCTTTGCTGACGCGGTTTCAATGATGGTGGGGCAGGCTTTACCGCCAAACAGCAATGACGTGGTGTCGCTTTTCGGATCGCAGCCAATCAGTAGGACTTTTTTGCCCTGCTGGGCCATCATGTACGACAGGTTCGACAGGGTGAAGCTCTTGCCTATGCCGCCCTTGCCGTAGATGGCAATAATTTGGGTTTTGGGTGCCGCATCGCTGGATGAGGCCAGCAGATCGCTGCTGTCGTGATTATCGAGACCCGGGTCGTAAACTTGTGCGGCATCGGTAAGGGTCATGCGGACCTCCAATCGAGAATAAGTTTCAAACAGCCGGGATCGCTGAATGCGGTGTTATAGGCCTCGCTGGCATCACTGACGGCGAAGCGGTGGGTAATGAGTCCGTCGAGGGATAAGACGCCGTTACGCACCAGTTCCAGCGCTTCGTGCATATCGCCCGGTTGCCACTCGGCGGCGATGAGCAGCGATAGCTCGCGCATAAAGGCGGGTGCAAAGTCGAATTTCACGGGCTCGTGATAGAAGCCAGCGAGCAGCAGTGTGCCCCGCTTATTAAGCTGTCCAATGAACTGATCGAGACCGCGGGCGTTGCCACTGACGTCACAAATAATGTTGTAGCTGCCGTCATCTTGCTGGGGATCTATCACCCGATAGCTGCCATCGCTGTCCTGTCGGCGGGGCTCGGTTTCCCAAACGGTAAGGTCGCTGACGCCGCGGGCGATGGCGATGCGCGCCAGTAGCCGACCCAACACCCCGTGACCGACGATGAGATCGGGTAAGCCAACCCACTGCAGGCGATTGAGTGCATGGACCGCAGTGGCGGCTAGGGCCAGCAAAATGGCGTTTTCGGTGATGGATTCGGGCAGGGGTACGACGCGATCACTGGCGACCACCAGATGCTTGGCGGCGCCACCGAATAAGCCCTGAACATCTTTAAAGCCGCGGGACCCGGGGACAAACACTCGGGTGCCCGCTTTCAAAAAGGTGTTGTCGCCGGTGTCAGAGACCCGGCCGACCGTCTCGTAACCGGGCACCAAGGGATAGCCAAGACCTGGGAAAGGTGGCATTTGGCCGTCCCACAGGAGTCGCTCGGTACCGGTGCTAATGCCGGTCCATTCCACGTCAACGATGCAATCGCCTGTCCCGCACGCCGGCAACTGCACCTCGCGCAGGGCAAGTGACCCCGGGGCTTCGAAGACGACGGCGGTGGATGTTTCTTGCATCTCACGCTCCTGTTGTGGGTGGCTGCTGAGTGGCAGTCCTTCTTTCTTTTGTGGGTGCTGACGTTTCGGTCAAATGAGGTGTTCAGCACTAGTGTCAGTTTAATCGTACAAATCTAACTGTCAACTAAACATTACTCTCAGATCGACTTGCGGTGATGACACGAACCAAGCAAGGCATGGCAGAACGTTGCTCGGTGACACTGGAAAAGCCCGCCTCCTCAAGGAAAGCGGCAATTTCGGCGGCGGTTCGGGGGCGCCCTGACCCCATGGCCCACAAATACATACCGAAATAGGCATCGCCGATGGCCTCGGCCCCGGG
Source organism: uncultured Halieaceae bacterium (assembly GCA_913057135.1). Lineage (GTDB taxonomy): Bacteria > Pseudomonadota > Gammaproteobacteria > Pseudomonadales > Halieaceae > Luminiphilus. The sequence goes on along the minus strand of CAJXNM010000015.1, from coordinate 22,559 downwards.
GGTTTGCGCCATGGGTTCGGCAATCACTAGGGTGCCATTTGGGTCGAGGGCGTCGTGGATACGCTTGAGGAGTGCGCGAACCCGATCATCGTCATGGTCATGGAGGATGCGCACCAGGGAGATCACCGTGGCATTGGTCGGCAGGGGATCGGTGAACATGTTGCCGTTGACGAAGTGGATTTGTGTGTTTGGCACGTCGGCCGATTCGGGAATCAAGTCGAAGACGGTTGCGGTTAAGGCGGGGTTACGGGTCAATACCGCTTGGGCAAAGGCACCCTCACCACCGGCAACATCAAGCCAGTGGCCGCTTTTGGGCAGTGTGAGGGCATTGAGAATGGTATCGGCGATAAGCTGTTGCGAGACCGACATCAGCTGGCTATAGGCTTGGGTATCGCCGTCGGTCTGCTGTCGAGCATAGGGCCAGTAGGCCGATAGATGGGTGGGGCCGCGGCTTTGTAACAGTGCTACCGGGTCGATAAGGTCGCGGTACAGGTGCTGATGGTGCTCAACCATAGCGGCAATGCCGGGGTTGGCTTCCATGGCCGCCCCAAGCTCTCCAAGGCCCCAGCGGCCATCATCGTAATACGCCACAAGACGCAGTGAACGCGCGGCCAGTAACAGCCGCTCGAGCCCAGCACAGGGTAGTTGGCACAGTCCTGACAGGGTCGATAACGCCAGCGGACCCGAGCGCAAGTGGTGAAATAGGCGCAGAGACACGCAGGCGGAGAGGGTTTGGGAATACACGAAGCCCGCGGTGATGTTGTGCAGCTCGGTGGCGCGGCGCCGAGCGATGGCCGCACCGAACGGGATGTGCACAATGCGCCGGTGAAACTCGGGGCTCATTAGCAGCTTGTTACGCCACTGGTGTAGTCGTTGCAGCAGCTGGGTTTTCCATTGACGCCAGCCTGAGCTCTGTGGCGGTAGGCGTGACTCAAGAATGGGGGCATCCATGTTTAAGCGGCCGGGCAGCGAATGCCCTCGGGGAAAAAGCGCTCCGATTGCTTCTGCACGATTTTGATGAGTGCACTGCGGCCCTCACAGGGGGGGATCGAATCGATACCTTTGCTAATGCAGTCTTCTAGCCGCGCAACTGCGCCCGATAATCCCAGTTCGCGCACGGCGCTAGGTCGGTTGAGGGCTACATCAATACCCGTTTGTTTGCCTAGGGATTCGCTTTGTGCGGTGGCATCGTGGATGTCATCGGCCACTTGATAGGCCTCGCCAATGGCGCTGCCCAGTGCCTGCCATTGGCTGGGATCCATGCCTGCGGCTGCGGCGCCGGCGGTGGTCGAGGCCACAAATAGCGCGCCGGTCTTGGCTCGGTGATAGAGCGACACATCGACCTGTTGTTCGCACTCCCAGGCTTGGCCTGCGCAGATACCCGCCGGGGCACCGACACCATTGGCCACCAGCCGTGACACGGCACCGACCCTGCGGGGATTGGCGCTGGTCTCAGTGGCTCGGGCTAAGCATTCAAAGGCTGCCACGATCAGTGCGTCCCCAGACAGCACCGCAAGGCGTTCACCGAAAGCGGCGTGGACGGTGGGTTTGCCCCTGCGCAGAGTGGCGTCATCGAAGCAGGGCAGGTCATCGTGAACCAGTGAGGCGCAATGCAGCAGCTCAATGGCACAGGCGGCGGCAAGGGTTAGGCGTAGGTCATCGCCACCGTTAGCCAGCGATACCGCCAGACACAGGCGCGGGCGAACCCGAGCGCCGCCGGGGAATACTGCGTACTGCAGCGCTTCGGCCAGTTTTGGCGGACATTGGGGACCGATGGCGTCACTGATGGCACCTTGTAAGGCGTGCTCGCAATCCAGAAGTTGATGATTCATGGTGCTGGCCTTCGGTATCGGGTTATCCTTGGCTATGTAATTTATAGTAGACATATAAAATGTTCAATAAACATTACATTAAGGGTTGCGAGTCGTGAGGGCCCCGGATCTAGAGCTGAATGCTCCTGGGCAGGGTGCACAAGCCCCCGTGCAGGAAGAAAGAGCCCCCCGGCGGGATGAACGAGCCCCTCGGCAGGAAGAAAGAGCCCCCCGGCAGGAAGAAAGAGCCCCCCCGCTGAATGCAAAAGCCTCCCAGCAAGAGAAAATAGCCGAGCAGCAGCTGCGCTTTGATGCGCCGGTCTCGAGCAATGGTTATCGCTGGTGGTATGTGGATGCCTTCACCCCCGATGGCAAAGCTGGGCTTACCATCATTGGCTTCGTAGGCAGCGTTTTTTCGCCTTACTACGCCCGCGCTCGACGCAAGGGCCTCACCGATCCCGAGCATTTCGTCAGCTTGAACGTGATTTTTTACGGACCCGACCGTAAGCGTTGGGCACTTACCGAGCGTGGACGTACGGAGCTAACGCGTAGCGCCAATTATTTCCAGGTGGGTCCCAGTGCGATTAGTCGCGAGCCCGATGGTTACCGCATCACCATCGATGAGCGCTGCGTACCCTGGCCCAGCGCCGTTAAGGGCCAGGTCATCGTACGCCCCCGCTACCACAACACCCAGTGTTTCGCCCTTGACCCTGCAGGTAGGCATCGCTGGTGGCCTATTGCACCACGCTGCGATGTGGAAGTGTCCCTGACATCTCCAAACCTCAAATGGCGCGGCGAGGGTTACATGGACAGTAACGGTGGCAGCGAGCCCGTCGAGCAGGGGTTTACCCAGTGGCATTGGATGCGCAGCACGGCAGCCGATGGCAGCGGCATTATCTATTACGATGTGCTGCCGACGATTGCCAATGCATCTGGCTTGTGCAGTACCAGGGATCAGGACGACGACGCGACCTGTGACACGAACTGCGACAAACGCCACGACAAAAAAAGCGGCAATCGGCTTAATAAGGGCGGAAACGCAAACTGGCGCGGCCTAACCGTGCAGTCCGATATCGAGGGTCGTATTAGCGATGGGTCATGGGCAGACCCAGGGCCGCCCGCACAGTTGCCGGTGACACCTGTATGGCGCATGCCCAGACCCGCCCGCGCTGAGCTGAGTGACTTGCAAGTGGTGAAGACCTATGAAGACACCCCGTTCTACACCCGCTCCCAGCTGACCATGCCCACCGATACGGGTTCGGCACAGGTGATGCACGAGAGTCTTGACCTTAAGCGCTTTGGCTCCCGCTGGGTACAGACCCTGCTACCGTTTCGTATGCCCCGGCGCTCGGGCTGGTGAGCCGAGCCTGCTGGCTATGACCCGCAGGGCGCTGTTCTAACGCAGCAAACAGGTCGAGCATCCACAAAATGCGGCCATAGTAGCCCTTGGGTGGTTTGTCGCAGTTGATGGACTGGCTGGCCGGCAAGGGGTAGGCGTTCACCGCATCAATCAGAAAAGCCACCTCGGGCAGTGGCGCGTCTTTTAAATGGCTCTGGGGCAGGTTCTGTATGCGCACCGTGCGCATCACCAGTGCCAGTTTCTGTGACATACCCAACATCGAGCGGGTATCGACCGAGTTGTAGCCCAGGGTTCGCAGTTTGTCGCCGATGGCCGCATACAATGTGCGTGCTGCCAGAATGCCGGGTCGGCAACCCAGGGGCAGCGAGGGCACGCCATGCTCCGAGCGTTGATACAGGCTGTCGGCGGTATCGAGCAGTTTCTGTACCACCCGTCCCAGCCCATCGCTGTAGCGGGGCTGCGCAAGGAATGTTTCAGGGCAAATGCCCTCGGCGCGGAGCAGATCGGTGGGTAGGTACAGCCTGCCGGCACGGGCATCTTCGCCCACATCCCGCGCAATATTGGTGAGTTGCATGGCAACCCCAAGATCGGCGGCGCGGGCCAGGGTGTGACCATCGCGCACCCCCATAAGCACAGCCATCATGACACCCACGGTGCCCGCAACGCGCGCACTGTAATCGAATACGTCCGAGAGGCTCTGGTAGCGACGACCTGCCGCATCCCAGCTAAAACCCTCTAGCAGTGCGTCTAGGAGCGGGCGGGGCAAGTGGTGCTCTTTAACGATGGCCGCCAGTACGCGATCGGTAGCACTGTTAAGGACGTTTTGTTGCGGGTTGTAAATACGATCAAGCCGCCTATGCAACTCGGCTAGGGCTTGACCTTGCTCGTGGCGGGCAACTTCGTCGATGGCATCGTCGGCCTCACGGCAAAACGCATAGAGCCCACAGGCAGCGTTTTTTAAGGTGCCTGGCAATAACTGGGAAGCTACCCAAAACGAGCGAGAGCCACCGCTTAAGGTTTGGCGGCAACTGGCCAAATCGGTATAGGGCGTGGGCAGCTCGGTCACGAGGCGCCGTTCAGGCTTTAACCGCGGCGGCGTGGGGCACGATTTCATCGAGCACACGAGCAGAGGAGATCACCCCGGGGATACCAGCTCCGGGATGCGTGCCAGCACCGACCAAATACAGCCTTTCAATATCTTCACTTCGGTTATGGGGCCTGAACCACGCGCTTTGGGTAATGCGTGGCTCAAGGCTAAAGCCTGCGCCCTTAAAGGAGTTCAGCCGGTGTTGAAAATCGAGGGGCGTGAGCAGGCGCGAGCTGGCAATATGATCGGGCAGGTTTGGAAGCACCGTGTTGGCCAGTCGCTGCTCAATGGCACGCCGGAACGGCTCCGCGTGGGTGGTCCAATTAATGTTGGCGTCTAAATGGGGTACTGGCACCAGAGCATACCAAGCATCACAACCCTCGGGGGCCATGGACGAGTCGGTAGCGGTTGGGCGGTGCAAGTACAAACTAAAGTCGTCGGCGAGGGCTTTGTGCTTGAAGATGTCATCTAACAGGCCTTTGTAACGCGGACCCAATAGTACCGAGTGGTGGGGCACATCGTCATAGCGACGGTTGGTCCCGAAATACCATACAAACAAGCCATTGGAATAAGCGGCTCGCTCAATGCGCTGATTACTCCAGCGTTTACGCCAGCGCTCGGGTACTAGGTGACGGTAGGTCCAAGCGGCGTCGGCGTTTGATACTACCACCTCCGCCTTCAGCTCTTCCCCGGATGCCAATTTTACGCCTGTGGCACGCCCGCGCTGGATGGTGATTTCGTCCACTTCGGTACTGCACTGCACGGTGCTGCCTTGGCCTTCAATCAGCTTCACCATGCCGGTGACGATGCTGCCTGTGCCGCCCATGGCTGAGTACACCCCGAACTGCTGCTCGAGGTAGCTAATGAGCGAGTAGATGCCTGTGACCGAAAACGGGTTACCACCGATAAGCAGCGGATGAAAGCTCATGACCTGCCGTAAATAAGGGTCTTTGATGTGCTGGGATACCAGTGAGTACACGCTGCGATCGCTGCGCAGGCGAATGAGTTGGGGTAGGAACTTCACCAAGTCCCACAGGCTATCGAAGGACTTAAAACCCAGGCGCTCAAAGCCAATGCGGTAGCGCTGCTCACTGGCTTTTAAATACTGCAGGTAGCCCTCGACGTCGTTGGGATCGAAGTCACGAATTTGTGCAAGGGTTTTTTGGCGATCTCCCGAGTAGTCAAAGTGACGACCATCATCGAAGCGAATACGGAAGAAAGGATCCATGGGCCGCAGGTCGATGTCATCGCTTAATTCACGACCACAGAGCCCCCACAGCTCCTCAAGCAAAAAGGGGGCTGTAATGATTGTTGGACCCGCATCGAAGGTGTAGCCATCTTGCTTGTATACATAGGCTCGACCCCCGGGGGCGTCGAGCTTTTCTAACACGGTTACCCGGTAGCCCCTTGCCCCAAGGCGAATAGCGGCGGCCAAGCCCCCAAAGCCTGAGCCAATAACAATAGCGTGGGGACGTGAATCGTCGTGGGTGGGTAGGTACTGGGTGGTGGGTATATCGGCGGCAATGTTCATTTCGTACGACACCTTTGGTGTCAAAAGATTGGTACAGCATAGCAAGCTGTGGGGCTTGTGCCCAGCGTTGGTGGGGTAGGCGTGATGGCCAATCCTTGGAGCTACAGTGCGGGAGCGGTGTGGTGAATGATTATCAGGTAAATCGCTGCCAACGAATTCGGAGCTGAAATACGCTAACGGGATGCGATTGAGCAGCGAATGCGCTCCTCCCGCCGAAGCAATTCCGTCACCATTTCAGTGTCTCAGCGCATTGATCAATGCTTTCTTGCATGCCCTCGACAATAGATTGGCGTATGCTCGGTCCTGATAACAGATACAGAGTTTCGTTGATCCCGTTCCAATCATCCTCGGATAAAAGTACTGCGCTGCGATGCTTGCCAGTGATAAGAATCGGTTCATGACTGGCTTTCGTAAGCTCGATCAATCTATCGAGATTGGCCTCGGCGTAAGCGGCAATAACTTTTTTCACAACTGTGTCACCTTGAGATCGATGTCCCTTGTTGAAAGCAGGTTTCTGTGGTCACCAGCCGAGTCCCATGCCGAGTTATGACTCGCGCTTATAACAACCGCGAGGGTGTGGTGAAATGTCCGCAAGTTAGGGCGATGACTAAATAATTGGGCTAACATATTAGGATTAACAGGGGAGTCATATAAGTGAAAAAAGCGTTGATAACAGGAGTGACTGGTCAAGATGGTTCTTACTTAGCAGAGTTTCTTCTGGCGAAAGGTTATGAGGTGCATGGCATAAAGCGAAGAGCCTCCTTGTTCAATACGCAGCGGGTTGATCACTTGTATCAAGATCCCCACGTCAGCCATGCGAAATTTAAACTGCACTACGGCGATCTGTCTGACACCTCGAACCTGACGCGCTTGTTGGCTGAAATTCGCCCTGATGAAGTCTATAACCTGGGTGCTCAGTCCCACGTTGCGGTAAGTTTTGATAGCCCCGAATACACCGCTGATGTCGATGCTCTGGGTACTTTACGCTTGCTGGAAGCTATTCGTTTCCTCGGGATGGAGAAAAGTTGTCGGTTCTACCAGGCGTCCACCTCCGAGTTGTATGGCCTAGTGCAAGAGATGCCGCAGAGGGAGACCACACCGTTTTATCCTCGCTCACCTTATGCTGTGGCGAAACTTTATTCCTACTGGATTACCGTTAACTACAGAGAGTCGTACGGCATGTACGCCTGTAATGGCATTTTGTTTAATCATGAATCACCACGTCGTGGTGAGACGTTTGTAACCCGAAAAATCACTAGAGGTATGGCCAACATTGCACAAGGGTTGGAGCCTTGTCTCTACATGGGCAACATTGATGCTTTGCGAGACTGGGGACACGCTAAAGATTATGTGCGCATGCAGTGGCTGATGTTGCAACAAGACCATGCTGAGGATTTTGTTATCGCTACCGGAAAACAGTATTCCGTTCGTCAATTTATTGAATGGTCTGCGCAAGAATTGGGTGTGACACTCGAGTTCTCGGGATCGGGGGTTGATGAAGTGGCCACAGTGGTTTCGATTGAAGGCAGCTCTGCCCCCGCTTTAAAGTTGGGCGATGTTGTAGTCCGTATCGATCCACGCTATTTCCGGCCCGCAGAGGTGGAGACGCTACTGGGAGATGCCAGTAAAGCAAAGGCCAAGTTGGATTGGGAGCCAGAGATAACCGCACAAGAAATGTGCGCCGAAATGGTTGCTGAAGACCTTCGCACTGCGCAGCGCCACGCGTTGCTAAAAGCGCACGGCTATGATGTGCCCGTGGCTGTGGAAAGCTGACCATGACGAGAATTTACGTTGCCGGTCACCGCGGCATGGTGGGAGGTGCAATTGTGAGGCGGCTCAAATCCCGTGGCGGTGTTGATGTCATCACTCGCACTCGTGCTGAGTTAGACCTTACCGATCAACACGCTGTTCGACAGTTCATGCAAGAGGAGAGGCCTGATAGTGTGATCCTCGCGGCGGCTAAAGTTGGCGGAATTCATGCAAATAATACGTACCCTGCCGAGTTCATTTATGAAAACTTGATGATCGAATGTAACGTTATTCATCAGGCGTTCGAGGCCGGGATCACGCGATTGTTACAACTTGGCTCATCCTGCATCTACCCCAAAGCGGTGGCACAGCCAATGTCGGAAGCTGCACTTCTCAGCGGAACCCTAGAGCCAACAAATGAACCCTACGCGATAGCTAAGATTGCCGGGATAAAATTGTGTGAAAGTTATAACCGGCAGCATGGGACTGATTACCGCTCAGTGATGCCTACAAATTTATATGGGCCGGGGGATAATTTTCACCCAGAGAATAGTCATGTATTACCCGCACTAATACGCCGATTTCATGAGGCGAAGCAGCAAGGAGCGCCGAGTGTAACCATATGGGGCTCAGGCACGCCGCGGAGAGAGTTTTTGCATGTAGATGATATGGCGGAGGCATCACTGTTTGTGTTTGATCTGCCTAAAGCGGTCTATGACGCAAACACCAGTCCCATGCTTAGTCACATCAATGTCGGGTCGGGCGTCGACATATCAATTCTCGAACTTGCCGCACTGGTCGGTAGGGTAATCGGATTCCAAGGTGAGATTCTCACTGATCCTTCAAAACCCGATGGGACTCCCCGTAAGCTTATGGATGTCAGTCGACTAGCTAAGATGGGGTGGGAAGCGAGTATCAATCTGGAGGATGGAATTCAATCCACTTATGCTTGGTTTTTGGATAGTCCGGAAGCCCTCAGGGGTTAACCGATCTTATAAATGGTTAGCCACTGGCTGTTGTGAGATGAGATGAGAGTTCCATCCAACGTGTGGATTTTAAATAGCGACTCGTAACGCTCCCATCGGCTTAGATACTTGTTATAGCCCGAATAGCATTAGCAAACTGAGCCGGCTGCTCCTCATGACCCAGGTGCCCCAGGGTATGCACATGATGAAGTCGGCTGCTAGCCACTAATTCAGCTAAGCGCTCTGACTGCCATGGGGACACGGTTTGATCGTTGGTGCACACCATTAGCTCTAGAGGGATAGTCAGCTGCGGTAGTCGCGCTTTTAACTCTTGTAGGCGCCAGCCCGCCATCATGCGCAAGGTGCCGGTAATATGCTGGGGTTTGCTGAGCAGGGTTTTGTAACAAAACACCATATCATCGGTGGGCTCTGATCCGGTTTCTTTTAATAGGTTACGGATAGGGCGCTCGAACAGGCCGTGGGCGGCGGTTACCCACGCTAGCAGCTTCGACCGCGCCATCAGTTTTGCGGCACTGCTAAAAACCGGCGCGGCCACCGAACCGAAGGGAAGGTAAGCACCGTTGATGCCAATGAGTCCTCTCGGCGTCAGCCGCTGTGTCAGTGCGCAATAGGTGCCCAGGGCTGCCCCCGCCGAGTGCCCAATAACCCACTCGGGGGATACGTTCAGGGCCCTGAGGAGTTCCTGCAAGCGCTGGGCAAAACCCGCAAGATGCGTCTCTGAGGCGGGCAGTAACTGACTGAAGCCTTGGCCGGGTAAATCGGGAATGACTAGCGTGAACTCATCGGCTAGCGCCTCTGCAATACCGGCGAACGAGTGCCCCGATGCACCTGTACCGTGTAGAAGCAACAGAGCAGGCCCCTGACCCAGGGTAACCACATACCAGTCCATACTCGCTGTGCGCACCCGTTGCCCGTGGCTGACAAGTGGCCAGTTCTTCGGGGGCCCCATCATTAGCCGCTAATACCCGCCTGCTGTACCGCCTGTTTCAGACGATTGGCATCGGCTTGGGGGAGAGCCACGTAGCGGGCATTGAGGGCAGCTGCGAGGGTTTTGGCGCGATGTTGTGCCCTAGGTGAGGTGTCGATAACGATGCTTTTACACTGGCTGTGGCGCAAGTGCTGTGCCGCAGCTTTTGCATCTTTGCCGGCCTGCTCGCGTCCCTTGCTACCGTCGCGGGCGATGTTGGCAACCCCGTCGGTTAAGAACACCAGACCTGGCGTGGCGCCCCGACGTTGTATTTGCTCGGTAAGCTCGGTGGCCATGACGATGGCGCTAGCCAGGGGAGTACCGCCACCACCAGGGAGTCCCGCTAGTGCCCGTTTGGCCCGTACCAGCGAGCGGGTTGGGGGTAGCAGCAGTTCGGCCGATTCCCCTCGAAAAGCGATAAGCGCCACTTCATCCCGCCTGACATAGCAATCGGCCAATAACAGCTCAATAGCCCCCTTTGCCTCGGCCAGCCGGTGCAGGGCCGCTGAACCCGATGCATCGACCACAAATACGGTGGTGCTTTGACTACGCTGCTGGAAGCGGGTCAGGCGGAAATCCCCGCGTTCAATGTGTATGGCAGCGGAGTGAGTAGGGTTGGTTTGCTGGCGCAGTTTTTGCCAGGGCACCGCAGCGCGCAATGTATCGATAACACTTAGTCGACCGCCACGACGTGGGTCCCCCGGCATGACACCCACGGGCCGCCCGCGATTCAGCTGACGCTGCAGGGCACCAGCAACCCCGCTGTGCGGAGTGCGTGTTTTACCCCGAAGCTGTGTTTTCAACTGCTCTAACAGCGCATGGGGGATGGCCGCCACCGTGGCTTCCAATACTTGATCGGGAATGGCCTGCTGCTGGGTTTTGTCATTCGAGGAGTTGGACTCGTCGGCAGAGGGCTCGGCGTCTGGCGGGTCTGATGGTGGCTCCGGTGTCTGTTGCTCCTCGGGCGCTTGTTCGGGTGGCTGCTCCTCTGTGCTCTGGGGCAAGCGTGTGGCCCGGTGCAATAAGCACAGGTGAATAGCACCGGCGATGTCATCGTCTGTGGTGCTGTCACGGCCGGCAAGAGCCGCCAATGCCCGGGCGGTGCGCACGGCAAAAATCCATGCGCGCGGCGACTCCACCCCTAGCGCATCGGCGGCGCTGGCAATGTGCATATCATGATCCGCCGACAAGGTAACGGTGTCATAGTGCTTGGCTGCACGTGTTATGTGGTGGCTATCGCTATCGTCGATATCACGAATGCTGATGCTGTACAGGTCGATATGAAACGCTAATCGCTCGGTAAGTGCTGTGGCGGGGTGCTCGTCCTCTAGCCCTTCATCGAGGGCGATAACACTGAACTGAGCGGGGTGTTTGCAGTGCACACCATCGCGCTGCACGGTAATTTCACCTTGATCGAGGGCTTGGCAAATATGGGCGATGGTTTGCGCCTGGCAGCGCTCAGCCATGGCTAATACTCCTATACCCTCATGGCAATGGGCCAAGAGACCCCGCTCGGCAACCGCATGCCCGCTGCGCAAGGTTGCCGCTAAATTGAGGCCGCCCAACAAATGCGCCTCAGTTACGTGGCTGGGAATGCGCCGAAAAGGCTTGTCACCTAGCCGGGTTTTTAATTGGGCTAACCAGTGATCGCGGATGGGGCCGGGCGCCGCCCGCAGACATACGCCACCGAATAGGTCGGGCGCCATGGCCAGAAGGGTAGCGACGGTATCGGCTTGCTGCCACAGCAGCGCCGATGCGCCTCCGTCAAGGGGGAGACTGCTAGTACCTTGATCGGCAGGGTTTAGCATTCTTCGCCGAAGACATCCTGCATGGCCCGTTGCACACGAACCGCGCTGCCCGCGTCATCCAAGGGATCGCGGCGCAGCCGGTGTTTTAGCACTAGCGGCGCCACAGATTTTAAATGCTCAGGACTGACGTGATCGGCATTCTCCAACGCAGCCTTTGCCCGTGCAGCGCGAATTAGGGTGAGTTCACCGCGCAAACCATCGGTGCCTAATGCGGTACACAACGTGGCTGCCAGTTCTAGGATGTCGGTGGGGGTATCGATGTCGTTGACCCGACCACGGGCGCCCTCGATTTTCCGGCGCAGTGCCCCTTCTTTACGTTGCCATTTTTTAAGAAATGCCTCGCGATCGCGCTCGAAAGTATCGCGCTGACGGATGATCTCGACACGGGTTTGAATGTCTTTCGGGGTAGTCACCTCGACGGACATACCGAATCGATCGAGCAGTTGCGGCCTAAGTTCACCTTCCTCGGGGTTGCCGCTACCAACCAGTACAAACTTAGCGGGGTGGCGAATACTCAAGCCTTCGCGCTCCACTACGTTTTCACCGGATGCAGCCACGTCTAAAAGGGCATCCACAATGTGGTCTTCCAGCAGATTCACTTCATCGATGTACAAAAATCCCCGGTGTGCCCGTGCCAGTAAGCCCGGTTCGAAGGCTTTTTCCCCTGCGTGCAGGGCCTTTTCGATATCGAGCGAGCCAATGACCCGGTCTTCGGTGGCGCCGAGTGGCAAATCAACGACGGGTAGGGGACGTTTGATGGTTTTAGCGGCGGCTTTGTCCTTGCGGCTTTGACACTGGGGGCAGCGATTCGCCGGGGGCTGCGCGGGATCACAGTTGTAGCTGCATCCCTCTACTACGTCCATTTTTGGCAGCAGGGCCGCCAGTGCGCGGATTGCGGTGGATTTGCCGGTACCGCGATCGCCCATGACCAGCACGCCGCCAACATCCTGATCGACCGCCGCTATCATGAGCGCCCGTTTCATGTCTTCCTGCGCCACAATGGCGGTAAAGGGGTAGGCTACTGCCACATCATCACCTGTTGCCTGTGTATTTCGGTGGTCAGTGTAAACCAGTCGTGGCTATTTGTACGTATCATCTCGTTGACACTTATTTTTGCAGGAAGCTTGTGTCATCGACCTCTGATTATTCGCCGACGACTTGGAAGCGTTCCCTGATGCAAAACTCGGTATTACCTAACGCGATCGATGCTGACCTACACAGCCTGACGGTCAGTGGTGGTGTGACTTTGCGTTACTACGCCGATACGCATTTCGATGCTGACAAGCAGGGCGCCACCGCCCGACCCTTGGTGTTGTTACACAGCGTGAACGCAGCGCCCAGCGCCATGGAAGTGTCGCCCTTGTTCACGGCCTATCGTGGCAAGCGGCCAGTATATGCCGTCGATTTACCGGGTTTTGGCCAATCCCAGCGCGGCCCCTTAGCTTACTCACCGTCATTTTTCGCCCAGTGCTTACATGATTTCTTGGTAGCGTTAGAGGGAGAGCCCGCCGATATTGTGGCCTTGTCCTTAACCACCGAATTCGCCGCGCGTGCTCTGGGCGAGCTGAACGCACCCGCAAATTCTCTAGTAGGTATCTCGCCCACAGGGTTTAGTCGGCGTCAGCCACCCGGTGAGTCGGTATCGCGCAAGGTCGACAAGGTTGTGGGCACGCCGGTGCTGGGTCGCGGGTTATTTCGTCTGTTGACGTCGGGGCCCAGTATTCGCTTTTTTCTGAGTAAAGCCTTCGTCGGGCCAATCCCCAAACCGCTTCTCGATTATGCGCAAAAAACAGCGCGGGTAGCCGATGCCCACTATGGGCCTTTTGCGTTTCTCTCTATGCGTTTGTTCACGCCCAGTGCGCCATCTACACTTTACTCAAAGGTGTCACAGCCGTTTTTGGTGCTCCACGACCGTGACCCGAATGTAGATTTTACTCAGCTGCCCGCCTTTGCAGGGAAGCACAGTAACGTTCAAGTGGGTCATGTAGCACCCAGTTTGGGTTTGCCTCATTGGGAGTTACTGCCCGAGACGGTAGCTGCGCTGGATGCTTTTTGGCAGAGAACTTTATCCAGTCAGCAGTGAACTGCAGGGCCTTTGAGAGGCGACAGTCCGTTTAAGCCGACGACATACGAAAAGTAGGAACGTCACGATCTAGTCCGCCTGCGGTTGGCAAACCTTGCTAAGCTATTCCAGAGCAAAGGAGCAAAAACCGGATTTCAGCTATGGCGACAATGAATATTTCGCTCCCCGATTCCATCCGCGATTGGGTGGAATCACAAACCGAGAGTGGGCTGTATTTTAATAGCAGCGATTACGTACGCGACCTTATCCGTAAAGATCAGCTTCGAGCCAAGAAGGTGACAGCGATACAAGCCGCTATTATTCAGGGCCTTGAAAGTGGTATCGCCGAGGACTTCGATATGGATCGCCTGCAAAAAGAAATGGACATGGAATGACTTATAAGAAGGGGGCTTATTCCTTGCAGGCGGAATCCAGCGATAAGGCAATAGATGAACTGAAAGCCCTTCTGACTGAGCGCGTGGCACAGGTGGAAGGTGGAGCGCTGGTTGAATCGCGAATCAGTGACATTGCAAAGCAAATGCTTTGTTCTGGTAACACTGCGCAGTGTCCTTTGTGGCCGTCCTGTGAATAGGTACCGCTGCACGCCGCTGTAAGTTTATGACGCCAGATTTGTTGCTGTTGTTTATTCCCACCATTGCGGCGGTGTCATTGACGCTAGGCATGTGCATGACCTTGGCGTTTACTCTGGGTCTTACTCTCGGTTACCGACGCACCTTGTGGATGATGCTCGGTGAGCTGGCGGGTGTGGCCCTGGTGGTGACGCTGACGGTACTGCTGCTCAGCTGGCTACTGACCCTGGATACGCTGTATTTCAATGCATTAGCGCTGGTTGGCGCAGCGTACCTGCTCTGGATTGCATGGCAGTTGTGGCACTCCCACGAGCACTTTGGTGTTAGGACTCGGAGTAATCAGCTTGCGCCTGTGGCGCTGGTCCTTCTGGGCTTTAGCACCGCGGTAATGAATCCCAAGGGCTGGGCTTTCATGATTGCCCTCTTACCGGGTTTCATGGATCCCGAGGCCAGCAAAGGTCAGCAGCTGGTGGCGTTCTTGGCGGTGATGTTAACCACCGAATTCCTGTCGATGTCTCTATACGCGGGCGGGGGAAAGTGGCTGGGGCGGGTGCTTAAGAATGATGCGAACCTGGTTCTGTTAAACCGTGTGGCAGCAGTTTTGATGGTGGCTGTGGCAGGACTGGTGGTTGTTTGAGTACTGTTATGTAACTGCGGCATCGTGGTGCCTAGGACGGTCGTCGCCCCTGCACTGGTTTGGGTCGTGGCTGTTACGGGCTCTCCAAACGCTCGCTCATAGGTCATCTAACTCCAGCCCGATCACTGCCTGGTTTTGCCGAGAATCCGCAGTGATATTTAACTCTACGTCTTCAATTAGCTCCAATATCTTTTCCCACGCGGCGGCGGGAATACAGTAGAAATCGGGCTTATTTCGATTCAGTACAGCGACAGGAAAGCCGTCGCCTCGCGCAACAGTGGCACTGGGGTTCTTTTTAAATTCCGATATGGTGACGCAGGTTTCGACTTTTGTTGGGTGCGGCATGAAATACTCCTTACTTATTCGAGTATGGTACTAAGTCTTGCTTCACTGCAGCGATAAAAAAGGTTGCGTGAAGTTCGTACTTGTCCCTTGGCCAACAGGGCAGAGGTTAGCCCCGGAGTTGAGCTGTTGCGAGCGCTTTATTTGTTCAATGAATTAACTTTTTCAACTAGCTTATTGGTCAACCGCAGTAAATCTTTTAACAGGCTGTCTTCGATTTCAAGATGCCCTTCGTATTCTGCCAAGTTTCTGCGGTTGTGGCACAAATCGAATACACGCCACTCCTCTGCAGGTAAATTTAGGGTGTGCTGTAGGCACTGGAACACAATGTAGCGTTTATCTGAGCGATAACCGTGCCAACGTAGAGCTGCTAAAGCTAACGCATGAGCAGCGCCGTAGGCCAGGGTGAACTGGCTATCTTTCGAGAGGCCGCTTAGTTGCGCATCCTGCAATTTCAATGAGGCCGCTCTTAACATTCCCTGAAATTCTGCTGGATCTGGTGGCTCCGCTTTCAATTGGTTGATTCTTACTAGGTTGTCCAAGGCGTCCATGGTTAGCTCGCTTCTGCGTGACCGTTGTAGCGCTTAAGTTCAAAGCTTGACTTACCATGCAGCCACAGAATGTTTTTCTCCAGAACCCTGGCTACGAAACTCTGCTGATTGACGATTCTGTCGTTAAATTCCTTTGTCGAGTAAATCGTTGGATTTATTTTTCGGTTTAACCTCTGTTCAGCTTCCAAAAGCCGGCTCATTAAATCGCTGTAGCTCATGCGATCTGCGACCATCATCAGGTCAATATCGCTTTCCGCGTTCTCTGTTCCTTGAGCTATTGAACCGTACACAAAGGCGAATTCGATATCAGGTAACAGTGGTTCTATAGCAGTGGTAAGCACCCCTACAACACCAAAAGTTTTGTCGACGAGCCCTTTCAGTTCATTGAAAACGGGGTTGTTCGAATTGGCTTGATAGTGAGTCTGATTACCTTGCTTGTTGACGGTGATCAAATCCACGGAAGCAAGCTTCTGTAGTTCCCGCCCAATGGTGCCCTTACCCATATCTGCTAGGCGAACTATCTCATTAAGATAGAAACTGCGCTCTGGTCTTGAATACAAAAGTGCCAATACGCGCTGTTGAGTTTTAGTGAATAGCACATCACCTATGGCAGACGGATAGTTGTTCATTAGATACGCCAAAGAAGGACCCTTTTCGGGTACTTTAGGTCCTTTTTTGGGGGTTATCAATGGTCTGTTTAGGTTGAAAGCATAAATGGCCGCGCGCAGCATTGTGTTGATCTGAGATCAAGTAGTTTTGCTCGACTGTATTAAACGGTTACCTTAGACATCAGCCTTTCGTTTTCACATCCTCCACCACCGCCCAAGCCGCCAGCTGCCCCGACAGCGTCGCCATGGGTACCCCGGGCCCCGGATGCACTGTTCCCCCCGCCAAATACAGCCCACGAACTTTGCTGCGCGCCCCCGGGCGCTGGAAGCTGGCCATCATGCCGTGGGATGCACGCCCATACAGAGAGCCGCCGCTGGCGGGAAACAGCCGATGAAAGTCAGAGGGGGAGGTGGCCATGCAGTGCGCGTCATCAAAGCTGAGCTCGGCGCCGCATTCCGTCATCACAGCCAATGCTCGATGGCGCACGTCATCAATTTGATCGCCATGCCAGGTGGCGGTGTCGCCATCGGCCGGCGCATTAATGAGCATCAAGAAGCGCTCATCGCCGGTTAATTCGGTGTCGCCATTGCCACCCACTCGATCTTGGGCACACAAATACACGGTCGGCTTTACGGGTACTTGCCGCTGATTGAATACCGCATCAAATTCTTGTGGGTAGTGCTTGTCGAAAAACACCGTGTGGTAGTGCAGAGGGAACTTGCTCATTTGTCCGCTCAGACACCAGGTCAGCGCCGATAAACCCCGTTGCTTGGGCTTGACGGGCGGTACTGCCCGCTTCACGTCTTCTCCGAGGACACCCTGAGCCAGTGCGGCGTGGTCGCCGGCAAAGACCACCGCATCGGCTGCCCAGTAGTTATCGGCCGAGTGCACCCCGCAGACACGACCTGCAGCATCGGTGTTAATGGCAGTGGCAGGTGTCGAGAAATGAAAGTCGACGCCTACATTGCGACCCACGCGGCACAGCGCATCGGCCAGGGAGCGCATACCACCGGGTAATAACCACACACCACTTTGCTCCACATGGGCAATCAGCATGAGGGTTGCAGGGCATTGCAGTGGCGATGACCCTACGTACGTTGCGTAGCGACCAAAGAGTTGCTGAAGCCTAGGGTCGGTAAAGTGATCGCCCAGCGCGCCCCACAAAGAGCGATGGGGCGCGGTTTGCCAAAGCGCGGGTAGGCGGTGGAGTCCGACGCGCCAACTCAAACTTAAGGGGTTCGGTTGCTGTGCGGCCATGAACGTGTCGCGCAGTGTTCTGTAGATGGCTGCCGAGCGGTCACAAAACGCCATGAATCCGTCGGCATTCTTGCGGTCGGAAAAGGTCTCAATAGCCTCTGCGCTGGCTTCAATGCTTGCATGCAAATCTAACCGGCTGCCATCGGTCCAGCCGTGGCGCGCGAGCACATTGGCGCACTCGGCGGGTAGCTGCTCTTCGAAGCATTGGCCAGCCCGCTCGAATAGATTGCGAAATACCCAGTCCATGGTGAATACCGTTGGGCCTGCGTCGATGCCTTGGGTAGTAGTGTCGGTGGCACTGGCGCCGGGCACCGCTAATTGGCGCATTTTGCCACCGGGTTGTTCGTGTGCCTCTAATACGGTGACAGAAAATCCTGCAAGTGCCAGTTCAATAGCCGCAGCTAAACCACCAGCTCCGGCGCCAATAACCACTGTGTTTTTTTGGCCGGGTTTTTTGAGGTTTGTTTGATGGTCTTTACTGTGACCCACGCTGCGGTCGATGGCACCTGAGCCCTGATCCTTGGCATTCGAGCAATGATTACTGATACTCGAGTCCTGATGCGTGGGATTCAGACCACGACCGGTCTGATCCAAGTCTTGGCCTGTGACGCCGGGACTCTCACCCGAGTTGCCCGTATCAGAAACACTCATGCAGTGCGTTGCTGCCGACTTTGTACTACTGGATGACCAGCACTTGCTCGCCCACTGCGAGCCCTCGTTTGTAACGTCACTACCCGCTGATGCCAAATAATTAGCCCAAGACCAGTCACTAGGGGCACAGCCCAAAGCCCAGGCGTTAACGCAAGCTCAGGCATAAGCCGTACCGCGCCAAAGGCAAAAAACGCGGTGTAAACCGAAATACCTGCGCCCACCAAGCTCTTGATATGCTCTTTAACCCGATCGAGAGCTGTGGGTCTGGGTTTGTAGATAAACCACAGATTGGTGGCCACAGTGGCAAAACCCACCATGGCAATACCCATCATCATGGGTTGGTTCAGCCGCCAACCCTGCCATACACAGTTGGCGGCTGCGATGGTGAGTAAAAGCTGCAGCAGCAAGTTGTGCCAAGCGCGGTTTTTAAAATGATCATTGCGATTCTGAATGCAGAGCTTGCCTTGCCACGCCAAATTCACGGTAAGCGTTGCCAAGTACAGCATCATCCAGCCAAAGATGCCCCCAATTAAACGCCTGTCGTTAAAGAGCTCATGGTCTACCAAGTGGGGATGAGTGCCTATGGGGTCGCTAAGGGTGGTGAGCGCAATAGCCACTGCCACAATACCCGTTACTAGCATAGTGTTAATAAACAGAGTGCCAAATCGGCGGTGCGCCACTGCCCCTTTCTTGCCTGCAATGGGTATCCAAAAGCTCACCAGGCCAACACTGCCGCTGCAAATGTGTAATGCCACTAAGACTTTAAAAAGTGTCAAGGTCGACAGCATGCGTCCTCCTGCTCATACTGCTGCAACGGGCCAGCGCTGGCTTGTGCTTTGCAACCGCTGCTAGCGAGAGATGTTGGTCATGACCCCAAGCCCTGCCGTTCCCCCCTTGTACACACCGCCGCACCCCAGGCCCATGGGCGCCTTGCCCTCGTTGCTGCGGGTATTGCGCCACGGTGATGGCAATCTGTTGGAGCTGTTGCCCGCCGAGGCCTACCAATTTGCGGTCGGTAATTTGGGTTACTCCCGGCGCTCGACGGTGCTGTTTAATGATCCGATCTTGGTGCAGCAAATTCTGCGAGATGCCGACGGGGTATTTCCCAAAAGTGACCTGATGGTCAATGCCCTTGAGCCGCTTATTGGCAGTTCGATCTTTGTAACCGACGGGGAGCGCTGGCGCCGTCAGCGAGCCATGATTGATCCGGCGTTTAGCCAACTGCGCATTGGTCTGGCGTTTCCCGCTATGCAGGCGGCGGTTGCGGATCACATAGCCACTCTGCGCAGCCATGCCGAAACAGGTCAGAGCTTCTCTATTGACTTGGCCATGAGTCACTTGACCGCCGACATTATTTGCCGAACCACGTTTTCCACATCCCTCGATAGCGGTGTCGCCCATGACGTATTCGAGGACTTCACCGAGTTCGAGCGCTCGGTGGCCCAAGTAGATATATTCCGGCTTATTTTTCAGCGTGCATGGGCGGAGGTAGAGCAGCCGGCCTCGGTACTGGCCGCCTGCGAACGTATTCGAGGCCACTTGGGGACGCTGGTTGATAGCCATCTGGCCCCCGATGCCCAGTTCAACGACATCGCCAGTGCGGTCATTGCCGCACGGGATGACGCGAGCGGCGAGCCTTTCACCCGCGACGAGCTTATTGACCAGTTGGGGGTGTTCTTCCTGGCTGGCCACGAGACATCGGCCAGTGTACTGACCTGGGTCTTTTACTTGCTTGCCGAGCAGCCCCAGTGGGCAGCTCGTTTGCGCGACGAGGTGGATGCGGTAGTTGGTCAAGACACTATTGGCTTTGAGCACACCCGCAAACTGCCCCTGGTAAAAGCCTTTTTCCGCGAGACCCTGCGTTTGTATCCGCCCATCACGTTCATGCCCCGAGTGGCTCTTGAGGCTACCACTATAGGCCCTCGTAAACTGAAGCGCGGCGCGTTGGTGATGATCTCCCCGTGGACCCTTCATCGGCACAGCGATTACTGGCAGTCGCCTCACACTTTTCAGCCCGAGCGCTTTCTTGCCGCTAACGAGGCGGCGTTGCACCCCGGGGCTTATATTCCGTTTGGGGGTGGTCCCCATGTTTGCGTTGGGGCGGGCTTCGCACAGACCGAGGCCATCCTGATCATTGCCAGCCTGGTACGCGCCTTCGATTTTAAACGGGCCGATACCGGGCCTGTGCGCCCCGCGGCGCGTCTCACTACTCGCCCGGCACAGCAGATTCAGCTTCACGTGGCCTGTTGTTCCCAGGGTGCATCGTGAGCATTGGGGCTCTCGTTGACCAAATGGCTCTCTTTGGCTAAATGGCTTTCTCTACCTGGGTGGCTCCCTTTGACCAACTGATGATCGCGTAACCCATGGTTATTGCTTAATCCATGGTGTTCGCTCACTAAAGGCTGCTGACTAAAAAGCGGCGCAATATCCCGTTGGCTGGCTTCTGCCATCGACATGCGGCCGCTGATGGCCGGCCATAAGACGGGCCATGACATGGGTGTCATGAGCAGAAAGGGCAGCGGGTCTCGCCAGCTCCACACCACATCTCGGGCGCTGCGCAGTTCATTCAGGTGCTGTAAGGCCTTTCTAGGTTTGCCTTGGAACAGGGACGCCCATGCCTCGGTAAGGGTACTGTAACCCCACTGATATCGGCGGCCCGTTGGTTTTAAAGCCTCCTCATGGAGTGAGGGAGCGTTGTAACTCAGTGTCGGATAGCTCTTCGAGCAGCCCGTCGGATAGCTCTTCGAATAGCCTTTGACAAGCGACGTTTGCGATACAGCGGCAGTATCGAGCACCCACCTAGCCAGAAACTCTTCATTAAAAAAGTGGATGCCGCTGGTAAGCCGAGGGTTACATTCGATACCCCAAGGCACGCCCTCTGCATCAATGATGAAATCGAAAGCAATGAACCCGGTGTGGTCGAGCCCGGCACAAAAGGCGCTTATCCAGTCATTCACCGCATCGGGTGTTGTAATGGATTCAAAGCACACGGCCACTGTGCCGGTATTTACTTTGGATCGATACAAAGCGGTAGCAATCGGCACGCCGTTCTCGAGAAGACTTAGGCTGCAGCAACTGGCACCTGACACGTATTGCTGCAGTAAGCTGCCTTCAGGAAGTCCAGCAGGGTTCGGGCACTGCTGGTGAATGGTGACACCAAGGCCCGAGCAACCTCGCCGGGGTTTGCTAACAGTTGGCCCGTCAAAGTCAGCACCACTGCTATGTTCCGCGAGGGCAGAGTAGGGTACAGAAACCTGGCGCTGTTTCGCGCGTTGCACAAATAACCATTTGTCTTGCAGTTGGCTGTATAGCTCTGCCGATGGGCCAAGCACAGGGGCACCAAGCTCGTTCGTGTCACCGGTACTCAAGGCCAGCACATACTGGCTCTCTTCAGAGATAGGGATTACAACGTCGATCGATTCTGCTTCAACGATGTTGCGCAACCGATCTCGATAAATGGCAGGATTAAGATTGGGAGATGGGGTGATCCAGCATGCATCAATGGCGTTTGAGGGCTTCGACAAATGCCAGTTGAAAGGCTCGGCAACGACCACCCTACAGCCCTGTGCTTTTAAGCAGCGGGCTAAAGTGAGCGCCTTCGGTAGGCGGCCTAGTGTCAGCAGGACGGTAGGTGCCATGAATCACCGGTAATTGGTAGTTACGCCGATGATCTGGGTTATGGATCATAACGTCAAATAAATCTGACGATTTATTTGTAATAAAAGTTATGTAGTAGTCGCTGACAGATGATTGCGGGAGCATTAGGAGAAATAGGTGGCAGCACATCTTGACCCTTTGCAGGAGCGTTGTAGGCTCCTGTTGCGCTTACTAACTAGCAGCCTTGTGCTGTATTTGAGCAGTGGCTACAGGGACATCGTTACATGGCAACGAATAAGACGTCGCGTTCGCATGACTCCGTGCCTGTCATCATTTCAGCGGCACAGTTTACCGAACGAGTAGACTCCCAAAGCTTTGAAGCGTTATCGCCAGCAGACATCACCGCCAAAGCGGCGTGCGCAGCTATTGATAATGCAGTACCCGGCGCGTGTGGGGCTGCGCTTGTAGCTGCCATCGACACGCTCATGGCGGTGCGCACCTTCGAAGACTCTGCGCCTGTCTTCGCGTCTCCTTTTGGGCGCAGCAATAATATGCCAGCCTCTATTGCCAGGCGCTTAGGGCTATCTGCAGATCATTTGATCTGGGGGGCCAGCGGCGGTGATACACCGCAGCAGCTTGTTGCCGAAGCCTGCCAAAGAATTGAGCTGGGTCAGTCTCAAGCAGTGATAGTTTGCGGTGGCGAGGCCATTGCAACGGCGCGCTATTTGGCCAAGCAAGGCACGCCCGCAGACTGGTCAGAAACGTTAGATGCGCCTGTGGATGACCGCGGTGCCGACTTCTCTATGCTCTCTCCGCAGGAGTTGGCCCACGGTTTAACCACGCCCTCGCTGTTTCATGGGCTTATCGAGAACGCCCGGCGCGCAGCTCAGGGCTGGTCTATGAACGACTGGCAGCGGGAAATGGGTGAACTCATGGCGTCTCTCTGCAAAGTGGCAAGTCGTAA
>CAJXNM010000014.1 GCA_913057135.1 uncultured Halieaceae bacterium | reverse complement strand
ATAACGATCATGAGTTCGATAAGTGTGAAGCCTTGTTGTTTAGTCTGAATCATGACACTACTCCTGGTCGTGAGGGTGCTGCGGGTTTAATCAATGCGCTGACTATGTACGACGCGGTTTGCGCGCAATAAAATCGTAGTAGAGCGCGCCTGTGATTTAGCAATGTTCGTGCCAAAGGTTTGCTTGCGGCCACGAAGCGCGGCACGTGCGCGCTCTGCCGCCACCTCCACCAAAAATAACCTTCGTTTATTACCCTCGGTCCCGTGCCATACAAGGCACCAAGCTGACAATAAATGTCACCTTGCTTTGCGAGGTGTGTCACAAAACGTCAGTCCCGGCCGCGGACATTACCCCAAGACCACCTCCATCACCGGATAACTCGTGCTCTCTTGAACCCCCGGCAGCTGCATGAGGCTACCCCCCAAGAACTCTCGGTACTCGTTCATGTCTTTGACTCGAGCTTTAATCAGGTAATCGAAATTACCCGCGACTAAGTGACACTCTTCAATGGCGGGGATATCGCGCACGGCCTCGGTGAACTCCTTAAATGCGTCACCCGCGGTGCGTTGTAGTGAGATTTGCACGAATACCACCAGCCCCCGCCCCAGTTTTTCGGGGTCAAGCTGTGCGTGGTAGCCGGTAATGAAGCCCTCACGCTCCAGTCGTTTTACCCGCTCTTTGCAGGGGGTGGTCGTTAACCCTACCTGCCGAGCCAGCTCTGCATAGGAAAGCCGTCCGTCCTGCTCGAGTAGGCGAAGCAGCCGCAAATCGATTCGGCTGAGTGGAACTGGGTCTGAGGCGTGCATGTAATCGGTCCTCTCTATCGGCTATAAGCGATGAATATTTTTAGCGACTGCTGGCCGTATGATAGTCGATACAGCTAATAATTATTAAAAATTCCCTCTAGTCGACTCTAAGCAAGACAAAATTATGGTCATTACGCCTTTTTTAATCGGCTACAGTCGGTGAGGTCGGTAGCACTGCGAACCCGCTCTATCACGTCTTGAAAGATCGCATGTGTGAATACTCGTTCTTTACCCAGCTTGCCCTAGTCAGGAGACGTTTATGCGTATAGGTATCCCGAAAGAGATCAAGAACCATGAATACCGTATTGGCATGACACCTGCGGGTGTTCGAGAGCTGGTGAGTCACGGCCATTCTGTGATGGTCCAGACTCAGGGGGGGGCTGATATTGGGTTTGATGACGCCGCTTACCGAGCCGCAGGTGCCGACATAGTGGCGAGTGCCGAGGCTATTTTTGCCGAGGCGGACATGATTATTAAGGTCAAAGAGCCTCAGCCCAATGAGTGCAAGATGCTGAGGTCGAACCAGCTGTTGTTTACCTACCTGCATTTGGCACCCGACCCCGATCAAGCACGTTTGCTGAAGGCATCGGGTTGTACTGCGGTTGCCTACGAGACGGTTACCGGTGCCCGAGGCGGTCTACCTCTCTTGGCGCCCATGTCGGAAGTGGCAGGGCGTATGTCTATTCAGGCAGGTGCCCATCATCTGGAAAAAGCCCAAGGTGGCAATGGCATGTTACTGGGGGGAGTGCCCGGTGTTCAGCCCGCAAAAGTGTGTGTCATTGGCGGCGGTGTTGTGGGTACCAATGCGGCTCGTATGGCGGTGGGTATGGGGGCCCAAGTCACCATACTCGATCGATCGATAGACCGGCTGCAGCAACTCGATGATCTATTTCAGGGGCGGGTTACAGGTATTTATTCCACCCAGGATGCCATTGAGCGCTACGCGCTAGAGGCTGATTTGGTGATTGGGGCTGTGCTCATCCCCGGTGCGTCTGCGCCTAAGCTCATTACCCGAGAGCACGTGGCGGCCATGAAAAAGGGCACAGTATTAGTGGATGTAGCCATTGATCAGGGTGGCTGTTTTGAAACCTCCCACGCCACGACCCACCAAGAACCCACTTACGTGATCGACGATGTCGTGCACTACTGTGTGGCCAATATGCCAGGTGGTGTTGCCCGTACATCAACCATGGCGCTCACCAATGCGACCTTGCCCTATGCCTTGGCGCTGGCGGACAAGGGTTTACAAGCCCTGCGCGACGACCCGCATTTATGCAACGGCCTCAACGTGCATGCTGGACATATCACCTACGAAGCCGTAGCTCGCGCTCTGGGTGAGGACTACATACCCGCCCACGAGGCTTTAGCCGAAAGAGTGTAAAGAGACGCGCCAGCCGAGAGAGTGTAAATAGAGGCCAGCACCAATCACCTAACAAAACCCCGCCCAATGGCGGGGTTACTCCCTCAGGCTCTCACACGCGCTTTAAATTCTTTGCGGCGCTGATGTAACAGGGGCTCGGTGTAACCACTGGGCTGTTTAGTGCCAAGAAACACCAGGTCACAAGCTGCTTGGAAAGCAATGCTGTTTGCTAGGTCATCGGCCATGGGTTGGTAGTTAGCGTCATGGGCATTTTGCGCGTCTACAACACTCGCCATGCGTTCAAGGGTGGTGCGTACTTGCTGTTCCGATACCACGCCGTGTCGAAGCCAATTGGCCAAGTGCTGGCTTGAGATGCGCAAAGTTGCCCGGTCTTCCATAAGGCCAACGTTATTGATGTCGGGCACTTTTGAGCAGCCAACGCCCTGATCAATCCAGCGTACCACGTAGCCGAGAATACCCTGTGCGTTATTGTCGAGCTCTCGCTGAATCGCATCCGCATCCATGCCGCGGGCACCTTTTAAGGGGATCTCTAAGATCTCATCAAGGCTGCGCCGCATGTGGCCGGCGAGTTGCCCCTGAACACTTAACACATCGACCGCGTGATAGTGAGTCACGTGTAGGGTGGCAGCGGTAGGGGAGGGCACCCATGCACAGTTTGCGCCCGCCTTCGGGTGGCTGACTTTTGCTTCCAGCATGCTCGCCATAAGATCGGGCATTGCCCACATGCCTTTGCCGATTTGCGCCTTGCCCCGTAAGCCGCAAGCCAGCCCCACATCAACGTTCCAGTCCTCGTAGGCGTTAATCCAGGTCTCACCCTTCATCGCCGATTTTGGCGTGAACGCCCCCGCCTCCATGCTGGTGTGAATTTCATCGCCGGTGCGATCAAGGAAGCCCGTATTGATAAACACAACACGCTCACTGGCACGTTTAATGCACTCTGCCAAATTAACCGTGGTTCGGCGCTCCTCGTCCATGATGCCGACTTTGATGGTGTTCCTCGGTAAGCCCAGAATGTCCTCGACACGGCTGAACAGATCGACAGTGAAGCTCACCTCGTCAGGTCCATGCATCTTGGGTTTTACGATGTAAATACTGCCCGTGCGGGAGTTTTTCAGTGCACCATTACCGGCCAAATCATGCATAGAGCACAGCACAGTGAACATGGCATCCATGATGCCCTCGGGGATTTCATCGCCAGTTGCGGTGATAATGGCGTCGTTTGTCATCAAGTGCCCAACGTTGCGAACAAACAACAGGCTGCGCCCGGGTAGTGTGATGGGACTGCCATCGAGCCCGGTGAACACTCTGTCGGGATTCATGCGGCGGGTCAGGGTTTG
Organism: uncultured Halieaceae bacterium; assembly: GCA_913057135.1. Classification (GTDB taxonomy): domain Bacteria; phylum Pseudomonadota; class Gammaproteobacteria; order Pseudomonadales; family Halieaceae; genus Luminiphilus. The sequence continues at coordinate 59,843 of CAJXNM010000014.1, read as the reverse complement.
GCCGCCCTTGCTGAAGGTCTCGCTCAAGTCGCCCTTCATTAACCCCAGCCAATTGCGGTACACAATGACTTTATCTTCCGCGTCCACCGCTGCCACTGAGTCTTCACAGTCCTGGATCGTGGTCAGAGCCGACTCGAGGTAAAGGTCTTTAATGTGCGCGCGATCGGTACTGCCGATGGGGTGTTGAGCGTCAAATTGCACTTCAACATGTAGCCCATGGTGGCAAAGCAGTATCGATGTGGGTTGGGTGGGGTCGCCGGTGTAGCCCACCAGTTGCGTGGCTTGCGCCAGCGTTGTGGTACCGCTATCGCAGACTACCTGAAGTTCGTTGTTATCGATGGCGTAGCTGCTCGCCTCCGAATGACTGGCTGCCACCAGTGGAAAATGTTCATCGAGAAACTTTCGTCCCCACGCTATCACACGCTGGCCGCGGGTAGGGTTGTAGCCGGGACCACGCTCTGCGCCGCCGTCTTCGCTGATGGCATCGGTGCCATAGAGTGCATCATAGAGACTGCCCCACCGTGCATTGACCGCGTTTAGGGCGAACCGTGCATTCATGACAGGTACTACTAGCTGCGGTCCCGCAATGCGTGCAATTTCATCATCGACGTTTTCTGTGCTGACTTGAACATCCCCTGGCTGCGGCAGCAGATAGCCGATGTCCTCGAGGAAAGCCCGGTATGCAGCGGGGTCGATTGGCTCGGCTGTATGTTCCTGGTGCCAATTGTCCAGCTGGGTCTGGAGTGACTCGCGCACCCGGAGTAGCTCGGCGTTACGGGGCATAAATTCACGGAGAATGTCGGCGAGACCCTGCCAAAATACAGCGGTATCAACGCCAGTTCCTGGAATGATTTCTTGCTCCAACAGCGCATGCAGTCGCTCATCAACCTGCAGACCAGCGCATTCAACCCGATTATTCATAGTTCTACTCCCGCCATGCATGAATACCTTCTGACTGCACAGTTTGCGGTTAGCTTGATCGACAAACCACAGACCTGTTCGATTGCCGGTATTCAGTACATTTATTGTTGCGCTGCTGGCATCACCTTATGGAATAGTGGTCGGTTGTGAGAGCGCCTAATTAGCCTGCCGCCCGCCTGCGAGGTGCGGCGGCTTTGCCTTTCACGTTAGCGGTGGTCAGGGGCGTCGGCTCTTGCAAGCTAAGCCCGTCGGGCCCCAAGTTGCGGGCGGTTTGGGTGATGAGTTGGCGTACCCAGCGATGGGCTGGATTATGTTGCAGCAGCGGGCTCCACGCCATTTTCAGCTCAAGGGCCGGCACGTTGAAAGGCACCTCTCGGGTAACCACACGGGGGTTATCGCGTTTGAGCCAAGTGGCGCGGGTGGGCAGCGTGACAATGAGGTCATTTTGCTCCGCAAGTGTCATGGCTGCTTGGTAGTGACGGGTGAACACCCGAATGCGTCGCTTCTTTCCAAGGTTCGCGAGCGCGGCATCGACCCAGCCCAGGCGCTGCACATCGTCAGGGTCGACGCCCACTCCCACACCCATACCGGTTTTGCTAACCCAAATGTGGTTGGCGCTGAGATAGCTATCGAGGCTGAAGTTCGCAAGGATGGGGTTCTCGGGGCTCAGCAAGCAGGAGAAGCTGTCTTGCCAAAGTGTGATCTGATGAAACGACTGAGGCATCTGATCAAAACGGTTAATAACAAGGTCGATTTTGCCCCGCTCGACGTCGAGGAAGCTCACATCTGACGGGGTCATGATGTCGAGTGTCAGTCCCGGTGCCTGTTCACGCAGTTGTTGCATTACCGCGGGGAACAGCGTGGACTCGGCGTAATCCGACGCCATCACCCGAATGACTTGATCGGCGGTGCTGGGATCAAATTCTGAGGTGGGCTGGATTGCTCTATCGACCCCTGACAGTATGTCCCGAATGAGAGGTTCCAGCTCAAGGGCGCGGGCGGTGGGCGTCATGCCGTCGGAGGTGCGCACTAACAGTGGGTCGCTAAATAGGTCCCTTAATCGGCGCAGTCCATTGCTCATGGCCGGTTGGGACAAGCCGAGTTGATTGGCTGCCTGGGTGACATTGCACTCGCGAAGTAACACGTCTAGATACACAAGTAGGTTAAGATCTATCCGGTTAAGGTTTTTCATTAGGTATTCTCCCGGCGAATGCAGATTCCAATGTTATTACATTGGTGAATTATATCTGTCTCATCATTAGAGGGTATTCGCCATTAGTAGTAGACAAATGACCCATAAGAGAGGCTTTTTATGTACCAAGCGCCCACTGACGATATGCAGTTTTTGATTGACGACGTTCTCGATGCGGAAGGCACCTTGGGTGGCTTGCCCCGTTTTGCAGACATGGGTGTCGGTAGCGATTTGACGACAGCACTGCTCGATGAGGCGGCACGCTTCGGTGCAGATGTACTGGCGCCACTGCGTCGTGTCGGTGATACCCATCCCGCGGTCTGCGCCGATGGCAAAGTGACAATATCGCCCGGATACGCCCAAGCCATTCAGCAATTAGGTGCTGGTGGTTGGGTAGGCATTACCGCCGATCAGAATGCGGGGGGGCAGGGTCTTCCTGAGCTTTATGGCACCGCGGCGTGCGAAGTGTGGAATGGTGCCGACATGGCATTTGCCCTGGAACCTTTCTTGAGCTCGGGCGCTGCGCTGGCGATCAGTGCACACGCCTGCGACAGCCTAAAAGCCATTTACCTCGAAAAGATTAACAGCGGTGAGTGGGCGGGCACTATGAACCTGACCGAGTCAGGGGCTGGTTCCGATCTTGGGCCAATGAAAACCCGGGCTGAACGCTGCGGTGATCACTACAAAATTTTTGGGCAAAAAATCTATATCACTTGGGGTGACCACGACGCCACCGACAACATCATTCATTTGGTGCTGGCACGCTTACCCGATGCGCCGCCCGGCTCAAAGGGTATCTCCTTATTTTTGGTGCCTAAATATTTGGTCAATGACGACGGATCGCTGGGGGAGCGCAACGACGTTTATCCCGTATCTACCGAGCATAAATTAGGTATTCACGGCAGTCCTACCTGCGTCATGGCTTACGGTGACCAGGGAGGAGCTATTGGTTATCTGGTAGGTGAGGAAAACCAGGGGCTTGCGTGCATGTTCACGATGATGAACGAGGCCCGGTTAAAAGTGGGACTCCAGGGTATTGGGGCCTCAGAGGGCGCCTATCAGAAGGCCGTGGGGTACGCCCGAGAACGCGTACAGGGCGGTGTTAGCATCATCGAGCATGCCGATGTGAAGCGTATGTTACTCACCATGCGCTCGCTGGTGGAGGGCATGCGTGCACTGGCCTATTCCGAGGCGGTGACCATGGACTTGGCTCATTATGGCAATCCTGAGCAACGTCCCGAGTATCAGCGGCGCATTGATTTGATGATCCCGGTGATCAAGGGTTGGAGTACTGAGGTGGGCTTGGAGGTAACCTCCCTGGGTGTTCAGGTTCACGGCGGTATGGGTTACGTCGAAGAGACGGGTGCTGCTCAGTACCTGCGAGATGTTCGCATCACCTCTATTTATGAGGGTACCAACGGGATTCAGGCTGCCGATTTACTCAATCGCAAGTTGGGGCGAGATGGTGGTGCCACGATGGCGGGTATACACGACGAGATAGAAGCCGTTATCAAGGATTTGTTGGCATCTGAGCACGACGCTCTACAAGGGCTGGGGCAGCATCTAAAAACCGCATTGGTCGATCACATTAAGACGACCGCGCATTTGTTGAACGAATTAACAGCCGATCGGTTTGAAGCACTCGGCGGATCTTTCGACTATTTAATGCAGACCGGTTACCTGTTCGGTGGATGGCAACTGGGGCGCTCAGCATTGGTGGCCCAGGAACTGCTTAAGTCGGGGGAGAAAACGGATTTTTGTGAGCGCAAGATGGCTACAGCGGGCTTCTACGGTGAGCGGATTTTGCCCCGATGTACGGCCTGTGCCGGTACTATTTTGGCAGCGGGTGATACCCTCTCGAAATACTCTTTAGAATGGTTGTAGCGGTAATGACGGATACAACGGATTTCACGACACCCGATTTATCGGATGCGTACCCAGAGGCGCAGGTACTGCGGTATCAGTTCCAGCGATTTGGACTACGTCAGCGTTTTGCAGGTCCCATCTCGACCGTGGCGTGTTTCGAAGATAATTCCCGGGTCGCAGAGGCCGTGGCCGAACCGGGTCGCGGACGAGTACTCCTGGTTGATGGTCGCGAGTCCCTCGATCGATCGTTGCTAGGCGACAATCTGGCGCGCTCTGCTGCCGACCAGGGCTGGTCCGGCATTGTCGTGATGGGTGCGGTGCGCGATGTTGAGATCATCGATACCCTAGACATTGGCGTATTCAGTTTGGGGGTCATTCCCTGCAAAACCCAAAAGCGTGGTCTCGGTGATCGAGACGTCGGGGTGTCATTGCGCGAGGTGTTCGTGCAACCGGGATGGTGGCTGTACGCGGACCGTAACGGCGTGATCGTCAGTCCGCGCCAGCTAGATGCCTAATTGGGGTTGCCCTGTGACCATTGGACTAACGTTGTAGCCGCATCGAAAGGTCTAGGGGCTCCACGCCTTTGGTGAGGGCGCCGATGGAAATATAGTCGACACCCGTGGCTGCGATGCTGCGCAAGTTGTCATCGGTAACGTTGCCCGAGGCCTCAAGTTCTGCCCTGCCTAGGTTCAACTGAACAGCTTCTCGCATCATCGATACGCTAAAATTGTCGAGCATAATTCGATCTGCGTCTGCCGCTATGGCTTGGGTCAGCTCCTCGAGTGACTCCACTTCCACTTCGACAGGCTTACCCGGCGCTTGCCGTCGGGCTTCCGCTACCGCCGCGGCAATCGTACCGCAGGCTTCAATGTGATTTTCTTTAATGAGAAAGGCGTCATAAAGCCCGATACGATGGTTGTAGCAACCACCGCATCGGACGGCGTATTTTTGTGCCAGACGTAGGCCCGGTATTGTTTTTCGCGTGTCGAGCAACTTCACTGACGTGTCAGCTACTTGTTTGGCATAGCGTTGGCAGCGTGTTGCTGTACCCGATAACAGCTGCAAAAAATTGAGCGCTGTTCGCTCCCCCGTGAGAATGTGACGAGCGCAGCCAGCGACGGTGAACAGTAGGTCATTATCCACAAGCACATCGCCATCCCGCTTGTGCCATACGACCTCGAGACTGTTGTCGAGGGCCTGAAATACTGCGTCGACGAAGTCGGTGCCGCAAAGCACACCGGGCTCTCGAGAAATGACTTGTGCGGTGACGTGGGTACCTTCGGGCACGAGACCGGCAGTCACATCGCCACTGCCAATATCTTCTGCGAGAGCGGCGGCTACGACGCTTTGAACGTAAGCTGGATCGAGCATAGGGGTTTCATTCCAAAACAAGGTGCGCGACGCGAGGTTGCGATATTCTACGGGGATGACGACAGACTCTGAACAGTGGCTATTGTGCGACGGCTGGCTCACTTGTGCCAGACGTGTTCCCTCGCCCAACGTTAACGCGCGTCCCCCAGGCTCACTGGTCGACTTGATTGTGATTCATAATATCTCTTTGCCACCGGGCTGTTTTGGTGGGGATCATGTTACCGAGCTGTTTTGCAATACCCTCGATAGCAATGCCCATCCTTATTTCGCTGAGATTGCCGAGCTACGGGTATCCGCCCATTTTTTTATTGATCGGCAAGGGGCTATTAGTCAGTTTGTTTCGACTCAGGAACGTGCATGGCACGCGGGTGTGTCTAGCTGGTGTGGCAGGGATAACTGCAATGATTTCAGTATTGGTATTGAGCTTGAAGGCACCGATTATAGTCCCTACAGCGCACAGCAGTATCAACAGCTGGCTCAGCTTATTCAATGTCTCAGACGGGAATATCCCCGTATCGCGACGAGTGCTATTGTTGGCCACAGCGATATAGCCCCGGGGCGTAAAACGGATCCTGGACCGGCCTTCGACTGGCAGCGATTGCAGCGTGCCTTGTCTTGAGCTCGGACTGACACCGTTGATGCTACTTGGGCACACACAACCCTACGGGAGAGTATGACGTGACGTACCTGGCATTTTTGTTTGCGACTGGTCTGCTGCTACTGCTTGGCCCAGGAGGCCCGATGCATCGGGATGATTGGTATAAGCAGCTGCAGCAACGGGTCGATGCCATTGAGCCCTCGTTTTGGCTGGGGTTTGTACTGCTCATTGTGGCTCCCTGTATGGTAATGGCTTTGTTATTTGGCATGTTGCAGGTTGTTATTGGCGGCGCCGCGATGTTGCTTTTGGGTACCGCGGCTTTGTACTTCGCTTTTGGTCGCGCCGACTACGACGCCTTGATAGAGCGGTTTAACGCGCGCTGTAGCGCTGGCGATTATCAGGGGGGCGCGTTGGTCTTGGAGGAAGCAGGTGCCGCGGTTGCCGCAGAGGATATCGATGAACTCGGCCGGCACGCTGCCCGCGTGTTCGTGTACGAGGGCTATCAGCGATGGTTTGCGCCGGTTTTTTATTTCATCTTGCTCGGTCCCTTCTGGGCAGTTGCATACCGGTTGTTGCAGCTCAGCGCCGCTGACCGCCAAGTGCCGGTCGGATCACTGCGTCATCTTGTTGACTGGCTGCCATCCAGAGCCCTGTTACTAACGATCATCTTAGGCGGTGATTTTTCTAACGCTCGTCGAATCCTGCGAGAGCAGGCACTTGATCCGGATGTTGAGACCGATGAATTATTGTTGCTAGGGGTCGAGTTTGCTCAACCGGCTTCTGCCGATGACCCCGTTGCCCATGTTTTGCGTGTACGCCAATCGCTGCAGCGAGGACTGGTCACCTGGGTGGTCGTGGTATCACTTTTGACCCTTCTTTTCTGACCATTAAGCATCATTGTTAGATCACGCCCACCACCAAAGTGGGCGAGGTAGCCTTAAATCGTTATGCTGTGGTTAACAATGCCATAACGACAGCGGTGGCGGTCCGTGCAAACAACCTTGAAAACTGCGCCTGCATTAATTACGCAGGGTCACCAGAAAGCGTCATATCCGTGGCGTTTGCGGTTGACGGTTGTGTTTCATCCCGATTGGCAACGCGTCGGTCACTTCGTTGATGTACTTCAGTGGAATGATCGATGTTCCATGAGCAAGCCATTAGAGGTGGGGCGCTTTTCCCCTGCCTTCAGTGACGACAAGCCCTTGTTGGAACCCCATGTCAGTCGCAGCGCGCTGAACATTACATTGGGTCCCCCAAATCCAGAGATGCTCGAGGGAGTTAATGGGGCCGTCCCCAGTTTGCGCCTTCGTATCCCTGAGGGTGCAAGTGGTCTCATCGGGCCGCAGGAGTTAACCCAGTGTGTTGCAGATCCCGAGCAGTTATTGCGAGGCATCGGGTTGCGGCTGGGTCATGGCGTGGTGCTTCTGCTGCGCGTTGTACAAGACCCTGATTGTCCCGAGTCGGTGCCCCAAGCTCCCGCACAAAGCAGTGGACTTGTGGGTACGTCACCTGAGATGGCACGCTTGCGTTACAACGTTTTGCAGGCGGCTAATACCGCCATGCCAGCGTTGTTACTGGGTGAGTCGGGCTCTGGCAAGGAGGTAGCGGCCCGTGAAATACATCGCTTAAGTGCGCGTGCCTTACAGCCAATGGTTGCTGTCAATATGGCAGTGATCCCAGATACATTGGCGGCCTCCGAGTTGTTTGGTTGTGTTAAGGGTGCCTACACCGGTGCGCTAGCTAGGCTTGGCTACATGCGAGAAGCCGACGGAGGAAGTTTATTTCTCGATGAAATAGCCGATGCCCCCGAATCGGTTCAAGCCCAATTATTGCGTGCTGTACAAGAGGGTGAAGTACAGGTGGTTGGCGGCGGTATTCAGCGTGTAGATGTTCGTTTCATCGCTGCAACGGACGCCGATCTCGGTGAGGGGTCAAAGTTTCGTCATGCACTACTCACGCGTTTGTCGGGACATCGTATTGTGGTGCCTCCGCTGCGCTATCGTCTCGAGGACGTGGGTACCCAAGGGGTCGCTTGGCTGATTCGAAACCCCCATGCCATTGTGAGCCACCTTACATTTTTAAACTGTGGCTCCAATGGCCTGTTGGCCGCTGCCTGGGCTCGGTTCTTTTTCAATCTGTTGAAATTGACGTTTAAGGGTAACTCGCGAGAGTTGCTGCAACTGGTAACCCGCGCGGCAAGTGGTGATCAGGCGCTGATCGAACTCAATCATCGTATGCCCAGCAAAATCGACCCTCAAGACGAGGCCGACACTTCCATTACGCCGGAGTATTTAGCCGAGGTATTTGCGGCACATGACTATGAGTTGCAGGCCACTGCCGATGCTCTAGGGATGAATCGCGCTAGTCTTCGGCGTCGAGTGGTTGAGCACCCAGATCTCGTGTTGATAACTGATATTAGTGATGATGAGATCCGACGTGTTGCGTCCGACAGCGCAGATTTGGCCGATTTGGCTAGACGTTTAAAAGTGTCCCGTCACGCCTTGCGGCCGCGTTTGCGGCAACTTGGATTGACCTAGCGTGGCAGCACTTTTTCGCAGCAACGGGGGCAGATCTGCCCAGCTGACGCTACCGCCCCCTTTTATCCCGATCCGTACCCTTGGCGCGGGTGGTGAGGGTGTCGCATGGCTTGCACAGGATCCGCGGCTGGGTCGGTCGGTTGTGCTCAAACGTTTATCGTCAGAGCAGCAAGGCGCGGAGTCGGACTGGTTGACGATTATGGCAGGCGCCGATCTGCCTCAGGTGCCTACTGTATACGATAGCCTGCATCACGAGGGTGCTCAGTGGCTGGTGATCGAATATGTCAAAGGCATGCCGCTGGTCGATTTGACCGGGATGGATAGCCCTATTGGCCTGAGTGCCTGGTATGCCGTGGCGGTAGATTTGGCGTCTGCGCTGGCGGCTTTGCACAAAGCCGGCTTGGTGCACGGGGATATTGCCCCCGGCAATGTGGTGGTTGATCACCATGGCCACGCCCGCTTTATTGATTTTGGTCAAATGGCCCGCACGGGGGAACGCGCATTAAACGCGGTCGTTCCAGGTTTTCGTGCACCGGAAACCAGGCTTGGAGGGTTGCTATCGGAGGCCACTGACTGCTACTCGCTGGGGGCATTGCTTCATTGGGGGCTCTCGGGTGCTACGCCAGAATTGCTTGAACAGGGAGATGGCAGCTATCGGGTATGCTGTGCTACGCCTGACGGCCCAATGGTGAATTTGGCAACCACCCTTTGGCATTGCACCACTGCACTCACGACCCCCGAGCCGAAGCAGAGAGCCACCGCCGATAGGGTGGTACAACAGTTAGCCGAGGCCCGCTATGAGTTACCCGAGGGGATTGATGGTGGTCGACAGGTGTTGATGGGTCATGTTTTTCAGGATGACGATTCGGCCGCTTTGGAGCCCTCTTCCCCCGAGCTAATGACCTCATTGGATCATCACCGCGGGCATGGTGCACATCGTCATCAGCGGGATGGCGGGTACTTTCCCAAGGGGCTTGCTCGCGCCATGGTTCGTTCAACATCCTGGCCAAAGCCGCTGGTTGCGGGTTTGACGTTCAGCGCTGCACTACTGATTCTGATGGCCGTTGCGTTAATGGGACAACAACGTCAGTCAACTGACATCACTGTCATTGTGGACAGCATGGCCATTACACCTAATACACCCATGCCGTCACAACTTAATAGGACTTGGCTCATTGAGCAGCTGCAAGCGGGCTTTCTTGAGAGTGAGGCAGATGCGGAGGTTCAATCCTTGACGGTCTCGTTAAGCTGTCAAACCACCTTCTGCCAGTTGATCGGTGAGCATCAGCGAGGACTGGATGTGCATTGGCATCAGGTGAGTATGGTGGCCACTGAGTCGGCTGGTATTTGGTCGGGACTATTGCAGGATTTCAGTCGACAGGTTGCAGCTGACTGAACCAATGTGTCAGCAGTGGTGCTTCTGGCGCAGGTGCTGGACCCTGTAGCTCGTTGAGTAGGTGGCCGAGTATGGCGTCCACCTCTGTCGGTTTGCCGGCGCGTTTATCGGCGCGCATTGAAGAGGTGTTATGTCGTGTGCTGCTGGCTACCTCAATGGCGCGCTGCGGCAGTAGCTGCGCAACATCGGAAAACCCAGCCCAGTGTAATCGCCGCGCCGTCTCGGTGATGGCTTGCTCGAATTCTGCCAACAGCGGTGGTGATAGCAGCGCACCGTTTGGGACATCGTGCAAGGCAGTTGGCGGGTTGATAACGCTATTAATCGCCAGTTTGGTGAGTAGACGGTGTGTCATGTCCGTGCGCCAACGACAAGACCACGCTGCGCGCTGCCATGGGCGAAACCATCCGGGTGTGTCACTTTGGTTGTCGAGTCGACCGATATCCGTATGACCGTCGCTAACGATGATGCGTTCTCTGACTCCGCTGCAATAACAACCTGCGGTGGTTGTGGCGGCGTAGACGACGCATTGTGGATAGGCGTCTTTTATCCGTTCGTGGTAGCCCATACCGTTGCCAACCAACAGGATCGTGGCCTTTGGCAATAATCGTTGTGCGATGGAGGCGATGGCATGCTCGACGTCGAAGGCCTTGGTCGCCACGAGGAGGTGGGTTATCGGATCTTCAGCCGCGGCGGTTTGTTGTGGTAGCACGATGGTTCGCTGCTGCTGTGGCTTGTCGTTAGCGGCGTGCTGGAATGTCAGTGTGAGGGTATTGCCGTCATCTGTGCGACGAATGAGTTGTAGCGATTCACCCAAGTCATGAAGGCGCAAGGCAAACAGACTGCCAATGGCGCCGGCCCCTAAAATATGCCACGGGTTCACGGCAGGCTATTGAGCCGTTCAACCAGAGCGTCGGCGCTCAAGTGTTCGGGCATCGGCAATCCGGACGCCTGATACCAATTCCATTCAATTGCCGCGTACACCCCTAGAGCGGCCTGCCACTCCATTGGGGAGAAGTCCCTGGGAATGGCTGCAGCGATAACAGCGCCTGGATCGAGTTCTGGCCAGCCAGCGGTGGCAGCTGCTAAATCGAAGTAACGATTACCCATCGCTGCGTACTCCCAATCGATAACCACGGCCTGCTCACCCGTGATAATAAGATTACCTCGACCGAGATCGTTATGGCACAGCACGGGGGCACTCGATTCAAGGAGCGAGATAGCGCGGGCCAAGGGCTCAAAATTGGGGTCGATCAATTGCTCCGGTGCCACACCGCGCTCTATCGCGTGGCTGGTGTATCGCTGAAGATGGGTGCTGAGTGAGATGGGGTCGGCCTTGATGGGAAGCTCGTGAATCCGTCTCAGGGTTTGACCCAACAGCGCAGGGTCGGGTGTATCCATGTGGCCATTGACAAATTCAGAGACGGTCACGCGGGCGTTGTCGTGCCAGTGGACCAAGCGCGGCGCCAGGCCCATTGAGCATGCCTGCTGCATGACGCGTCGCTCGTGTTCCGGTGGCATCGCTAACGTGGCGAGATCGCGGGATGCGTAGCGAATCACAAAACACCGAGATCCAGAGGCTGTAGGGCCACAGACCTTGACCGCCCGGTGGGTCGTGCCTCGCGTAAGATGGTTTACGATTTCGGGAGGGGCGAGTAAGGGCTCTGTGAGCTGCCAGCTGTCGTACTGGTTTAGAATGGTTTCAATGAGCATGCTGAGTTACCTGAGCGCACTTTCCGGCTGCGATAAGGTCTGGCGCCAAGCGAGGTAGCCGGCCCACGCCAGTACAACATAGCCTGCGAACAGAACCGCGGTGGCCCACAATTCTCGCTCAACATACAGCCCTATGGAAAGCAGGTCTATCGCAATCCACCAAAGCCAATTTTCGAGTATTTTGCGAGTTACCATCCAGGTTGCTACCAAGGCGGCTACCGTTGTTAGGCTATCGGCAAAGGGAAGCGCTGCGTCGGTGTACCTGCTCAGTAGTTCACCGATTCCCGCCGCAATGGCAACAACCCCCGCAATCAGCCATCCTTGGCGGGCAAGTGGCCAGCGTGTAACGGGACGTTGCTCGGCGCTGTGGTGTTGTCCCCATATAAACCAGCCGTAAACCGCCATCGCCACATAAAAAATCTGCAGGGCAGCCTCCATGTACAGTCGGGCCTTGGCAAAGATGACGATATAGAGGACTGCACTAAAACTGGCAGCATAGAAGCAACTGCGTCGTTGGCGAATGGCCAACACAACGTAGACAAGTGCAAGCAGTACCGCCGCAAGTTCTAGCACCGAAGGCGTGGTCATTCCGTGTTTGCTGCAGCGGCAATATCGAGCTTTAGCTCGGGTATGAATTTAGCGACCAAGACCTGTCGACCGGCCCGCTCGTAACTAGCAGTTAACGCCTGCTCTACAGCGCGAAATACCGCTGCGGCATCGCCAACGATCTGGGTGCTCATGGCATTGGTGACGGCGGACACTTCACCCGACGCGACTAGATCATCAATGAAATCCAGCACGGGTTGTTCGACATTGCCAGCAAGCGGGTAAAGACTGAGTTCAGCAGATAATCGCATAGTGGGTTTTCCCTGATGAGTGGTCTTAAAGGCTGTAGTTGAGATCTAAGCCAAAGCGGCGCGGTTCGCCCAATTGGTAATAGGGCTCAACCGCATAGGCTTTGCGTGGATCGTTGCCGAAGCTCCCAAACCCGCGGGTGTAGTAGGTTTCATTACTCAGGTTGCGAGCCCATAGCTGCGCAGACCAATTACCGGCGCGCCAGTTTAGATTTGCATTAACCAGTTGGCGACTAGGTGCGCGGGTGTCATGTCGATCGGAGAAGAAATAGCCATCCATGGTGGTAAGCTCAAGCCCGACATCCAGCCCCTGCCAGAGGGTATAGCTCGCAGCAATTTGTGCCATGGTCTGTGGCGATTGCGGGGTTTCTCGCCCCGATAAATCGTCACCTAGCGGGGTAACGTAGTTATCGAATTCGGCCTCAAGCAAGCCCAAAGCACCGCGTAGCTGGAAGCGGCTGGATACTTGCCATCGCCCCTGCCACTCCAATCCTCGATTGTGGCCTCGCGCTGCATTGTTGGTGTAATCGATGAAAGCGGTGCTGCCATCCGCTCGGGGTATCGTGAGTGAGCTTTTGGCTTGCTGATCCCGCCGCAACATGGAGAACAAGGTGATGTCACTGACTATTTGTCCATTGGGTGAGCGCCAGTGCCAACCGATTTCCATATTCAGAAGGGACTCCTCCTTGAAAATACCAAGCCCACCCAAGGATATCGATACATCGTCATCGAGCGCATTGAGGCTGGCCAGCAAGTCGGCGTTGACACCGCCAGCCCGTACTCCTCGACTGAGGCCACCGTAGAAGCGATGCGCGTTATTGAGTTGCCACTCCAGACCAAGTCGACCGCTCCACAAACTATCTGAAAACGTCTCCGTGACACCGGCGTTGTCGCTGTAATTCGTGTCGCGGGTCTCGAAACGGGCACCCACATAACTTGACCAGCGCTCAGATAGTGGTACGTCCAGTTGTCCAAATAGGGCGCGAGTCTCGATGGCGAGATTACTGGTGAAGGGCTTGTCCAGATAGGTGTAGCGTCGTTCCAGGGCCTCGTCCTCGTCCCGAAGATAGGTGCCTACCACCCAGGACAGGGACTCGGACTGTTGCGCCGCACGCAACTCCAAGCTGGTCATGTCGCGATCACGTTGATAGGCATCAAAGGAGCTATATTCCAACTCTGGCGCGATACCCACGTAGCTCCAATCTTCATCGTAGCTGTACAGGGTGTCGGTGTTGGCCATACTCAATTGGGCTGACCACTCAACAGGACCCGCGAATTGCCAATGTAGCCGAGCGGCATCGGTGGTCGCCTGGTCTTTACCGGGCTGATCCGAAAGGGTTTGGCGGGTGTTATCGAGGGAAAATGCGTCATACCCGTTGTCGATATCGATGCGATATAAACCTAGGTCGATGCGATGTTGGTCCCCAACCCATGCCATTGAAATCCGGCCAGTCAGTTCGTCTTGGGCATTGGTGTCGCTGCGGTTGAGCCACGTATTGGTCACACTGCCGTCGTTCTGATAGCGCTGCAGTGCCGCTCTACCATGCCAGTGCTCCCCCCATTGGGTGCCGTAAGCTAATCCAATTCGGCGGCCATTGTCATTTTCAACACCAACACTCAAGGTGGAGGGGGCATCGCTATCGGCCCCCTGTGTGCTGAAGTTAATGAGACCTGCCAGTGCATTCGCCCCAAATAACGTGCCTTGAGGGCCGCGCAGGATGTCAACTTGTGCTATGTCCCAGGTGGTGGCAACGGCGCCGATGCCAGTGAAGTCGATACCATCGATGAGCATTGCTACCGAGGCATTGACAGGCTCGACGAACTGACTGCGCTCACCAATGCCACGCACTTGAAAAAAACGGCCCCGGGATGCGCCGCTGGCAGCATTGACGTTGGGTGCCGCTGATAACAGATCCTCCAGGTGTCTAGCTCCCCGCTGGGAAACGAGTGCGGGGGTAAATACCGTCACTGAACTGCGGCTGTTGAGCTCTGGCTGCAATGAAGCATTGACAATAATCTCCTCGAGCACCGGCGATGTGGCGTGCGTTGTGGAAGCCAGGGCGGTTAGCAAGATGCCACTCAGTAGACGCGAATTCATCACAAAGGGTTGTTCAGCGATGTTGGGGTGTTGGCGCAAGGCGCCGTCTAGCCGATGGCTACAAGCTTGTTGCGGTGACATGTGTCTGCCTATGTAGAGGGATAGCGGCCGGGCAGACGACAATCGGAGAGCGATTTGCACCTGTTCCTACGCCGGCGTTATCCGGTTCAGGTTCAACGGGTTCGTCTAAAAGACGTCTCAGGCGCGTGGCCACCCCGCAGGTTTCCGCGATAGTATAGCGATATTCTGGTACCCGCGCACAGGACCCCGAGGCATGACGAAAGAGCACAACCCAGATCCATCAGAATCCCTCAAGGATGGCGCTGCGATAGAGGAAATCGTGTTGGGGCTGCCGACTGATGTGGACCAAGACCTTTCGCTTGCCTCGCCCTTTGCCATCGATACTTCTTTTTGGCGGCAGCTCCAACATCTGCAAAGGGCCTTGGTGGAGGTTGATCGAGTCGATGCGCTGATCGCAGAGGGGGTGGCGGGGATGTCATGCCTGTTGCAGTCGGACAGCGTCAGGTTTGTCTTGCACGACCCTGTTGGAGAGATTGCGCGATTGTTCCCTGATCGCTCGAGTGCCGGTGATCAGCTGCACCTCACTCCCGACTCCGATGTTGTGACCTCGCTGTTCGGTGAACCTGCAAGCCATAAATGGTTTACAGCGCAGCAAGCTGAAGATTTGGGGGTTGTGCCCGACAGTATGAGTCGTTCGGTACTGGCGATTCCCATTGTTGAAGACCATATTGTTGTAGGCGCTATCGTCTGCGCAGACCCCAATGCCCCCGCGCTGCAGACGCCCCATGAGTTAGCCTTGCTTGACGATTTTGGTGTGTTTTTCCCGGTCGTGTTACGCCGCGCCGCCAGCACACAGATAAGTGCTGAACTGATGCTCGTTGATCCGGTTACCCAGGTGGCCAATCGCGCGGGGCTAGAGCAGGCGCTTGAGCGGGAGTTGGGGCGAGCGCAGAGGAATGATCAGGCTGTGGCACTGGTCACTATTGCGCTCGAGGGCTTGAGTGGGATGGGCAACTTGTCTCAGCGGCATTTACAGAACAAAGTCCTGTCCGATATTGCGACTCGGGTGGCTGGTAGCTTGCGCGCCACCGACACCATGGCTCGGATTGGCACCTTCAGTTTCGCGGTGTTAATGGTCGATGCACCCGCTACGGTGGTTCCGGATGTGGCACTGCGATACGAAACCGACCTGCGTGGTCACACCTTAGATGACGGTAGGGGTGGCTTAGTTGAAATTGATCCGGCGGTAGGCTACCTGGTTATGTACCCCACTGAGATTGAGCCTAAACACCTGACGGGTGCAGTGCAGCAGGCTGTGGCCACTATCGCTATGGCTGCTGACAACCACCAGCGAGGCTCAATAGACTCTGAATCTTCTCACACGATCGCCGATAGTGAATAATAGGGCCCTAGAGGTGATGGAGCTCACACCTTGAGCCATCAATCTGGTGCAGACGGGTGTCGCAGGGTACCGTCATGTCATTGTCATAGATTTGCCATTTACTTGCGGGTTTACGCACGGAGTAGGTCGTAGCGTAGCTACGCCACATCCTATTGGGAAAAGATGCCACGCCAACTCACCAGAGACTCCTTAGACCCCGTCGTGCACTATTTGCGCGTAATGGTTGTCGCATTGTCGCAGCCTACACACCTGCGACGCTTGCAACAGCTGTTGGTCGTCATCTTCGGTTTGTGGGCGTTGGTGAATCTTGTGAGCGCATTCTGGGCGGTTTGGCCCGGCGCTTCCACGCAAGCGCAGGATGCCGACATCATTAACCCAGTCACGGTTGTCCAAGCTAGTCGGCAGCGTGTAGACGTCGATCTCGACAGTATGTTGGGCCTGGGTCTATTTGGCGATCCTACCAACGAGTCTGCGGCCCCAGAACTTGCTACGCCAGAGTTGAAAGGGGATCGGGACGGTATTGAGCAAGGCGCCCGTGAGACCCGCCTTGATCTGAAGCTCACGGGTATCTTGGCATCTTCTGAAGATGGTTTAGGCACTGTCATCATTGCGGCAAAAGGTGCTCAAGCCAATTACTCGGTTGGGGATAAGCTGCCGGCGGCGGGCTCGGTGAGTTTGGCCAAAGTCATGGCTAAACAGGTGGTTATCGACAACAACGGCACTTACGAGTTACTCAAGTTGTTTGATAAGGATGAATTCAGTGACGTGGCTGAGCGTGAGCTGGCGCGCACTGCTAAGGACAGTGAGAAGCCCTCAAACGTCCGTGTGAGCGATGAAGAAGCGATTGCACTGGCGTCAGATTATCGCGCTCAGCTCTACAAAAACCCCGATGCACTGCGTGATCTGGTGCGAATTGCTGCGGTACGAGAGAACGGTGGCTTGCGCGGTTATCGTTTATCCCCGGGTCGCGACGCAGAGCAGTTTGCGCAGCTGGGCTTTCAACGCGGTGATATCGTCACCGCCATCAATGGTTACTCGCTAGCCGATCCCAGCAACACCGTGCGTCTCTATCAGTTAATGCGTGATACCACCGATGCCACATTCGAAGTTGAGCGCAGTGGTACCATGATCACGGTTTCGATCAGCCTCACCGATATTCAGTAGGAGTACACCCAATGTGGGTACGATTAACCTCGACATGTAAGACCGTTATCCGCAGCACGTCGACTGTGCTTGCGCTTGCGGTGGTGTTGCTGCAACCGGTAGCTGAGCTCCGTGCCCAGGAGTTTACGGTTAACCTGAAAAACACCGACATACAGGAATTCATTAAGTTCGTTGCCGATGTTACTGGCACAACGATTGTGGTGGATCCTAACGTTCGTGGTGAGGTGAAGGTCATTTCATCGAAACCCGTGAGCAAAGCCGAGCTTTATGATTTGTTCCTGTCGATTCTCGATGTGCATGGTTATACGGCGGTGCGCAGTGGCCAGGTAATTCGAGTTATTCAGAACAAAGACGCGCGATCGGCCCCGGTACCCGTCGGTGACACAGACGATACGCTCATGAACGATGAGTATGTGACCCAGGTGGTGCGACTCGAGAACGTATCTGCTGCGAAGTTAATACCGGTATTGCGACCACTCGTGCCGCAGCAGGCGCACTTGGCGGCGTACGCCCCGTCTAACGCCATTATTATCTCTGATATCCGCTCGAATATTTCCCGGGTGCTCGAGATTATCAATCGTATGGACCGCTCGGCGGTGCAGACGACACAGGTGATCAAGCTGAAATACGGCGTTGCTGAAGATGTCGTCAATATGCTCAAGACCCTCGAGGAGTCCCGCAACTCTGAAGGCGGCGATGCGGACAAAGAACTTACGCTGGTTGCGGACAAGCGCACCAACAGCGTTGTTGTGACCGCCGACGAGCTCAGTGCTGAGCGGGTACGTGAGCTTATCAATTACCTTGATACGCCCCTGGAGCAGAGCGGAAACGTCAAGGTGATGTACCTGGAGTATGCCAACGCTGTGGAGATCGCCGAGGTGCTAACCCGTGTGATGCAGAACATCACACGGCTCGACGACGAGGGCAATCGTCAGCGCTCATCCAACAGTAATTCCACCATCGAAGCCGATGAGGGTACCAACGCACTCATTATTACCGCAGATGCGGACGAAATGGCAGCCCTTGAAGCGGTTATCCATCGCTTGGATATTCGTCGAGCCCAGGTGTTGGTCGAGGCCATCATTGTTGAAATGGAATTTTCCGAGGGCCAAGAGCTCGGTCTGCAATGGTTGTTCTCAAATGATAGCGGTATTTTCGGCAGCAATATCAGTGCCGACAGCTCGCGCTTGTCCCGCAATGCGGAGCTTGCGGGGGCTATTATTCCCGGTGCCGATGACAACGGTGTCACCAGCAACGATATTAACGTGGGCAATGTTGCCGGTGCCCTGGCGCAAAGCCCCGGTGCGACCCTTGGATGGGGCGTGGTTGATTCGGATTTGACGATGGCGGTCATTCTCAATGCACTAGAAACCCAAGGTAATGCCAATATCCTGTCTACCCCCAGCTTGCTAACCCTCGACAACCAAGAGGCGTTTATTACAGTTGGTCAACAGGTGCCCTTTGTTACGGGGTCGTTCACCAATACCGGCGGCGCTGGCAATGTCCAGAACCCGTTCCAAACCATTGAGCGGCAAAATGTGGGGGTCACCTTACAGGTGACACCGCAGGTGAACGAGGGCGATTCTGTTGTGCTCGATATTGTGCAAGAGGTGTCGAGTGTGAGTACGGCACAGCTCCTGCGCGCCTCCGATGTGATTACCAATGAGCGCAAAATCGAGACCAAAGTGTTGGCAAAAGATGGCGATATTGTTGTCCTGGGCGGTTTGGTCAAGGACGATGTGCAAGACAGTCAGCAGGGGGTTCCACTATTGTCCGACATACCCCTGTTGGGTCGATTGTTCCGAAGCGACACAGTGTCAGTGACCAAATCGAATTTGCTGGTGTTCATTAAGCCCACGATTGTGAGGAGTGATGAAGATCTGCGTGGTGCTACCGCTGAAAAATATCGCTTCATTCGCGACCAGCAGCTGGAACGTCGTGAGCGCGGTTTGATGTTCCTCGATAACGGCAATCTGCCGGTGGTGCCCGAGTGGGCACAGCAGATTGAGCAGTTACCCGAGGCCGATGAACAGATCGATGAGCAGGGTACGGACCAGTGACCGAGGCCCTCGCTGAATCCCTCTCCAGTGCTGTTGACGGACTGGAGTCCGGCGCCGCTGACGCTGCGGAAATTATCGACTCTCAAGCAACCGCATTGGGTTTACTTCCCTTCAGCTACGCCAAGGCAAAGGGCGTGCTACTGGAGCGGGAGGGCAATCAAACCACGGTCTGTTATTTGCCACCGCTGCAGATCGATACATTACTGGAAGTTCGACGGTTTACGGGTGTCGCTTTTGACGTGCAGGCGGTCGAGCCAACGGATTTTCAGCGTCGTTTAACCCTTGCCTATCAACGCACCAATAACGAAGCAGCCCAAATGGCAGAGGACATCAGTGCCGATGTCGATCTGAGCAAGTTGGTTGATGAAATTCCGGATCTTGGCGACCTTATGGACGCTGAGGATGACGCCCCCATTATTCGCTTGATCAATGCAGTGTTATCTCAGGCGGTTAAGGAGCAGGCATCGGATATTCATATTGAGACCTTCGAGGATCGTCTCAGTATCCGATACCGAGTAGATGGTGTCTTAAACGAGGTGCTGTCGCCGAAACGTATGTTGGCACCACTGCTGGTATCGCGTTTGAAGGTTATGGCAAAGCTCGATATTGCCGAGAAGCGCATTCCCCAGGATGGGCGAATATCGGTGCGTATTGCTGGACATGCTATCGATATCCGCATGTCCACGATTCCCTCGGCGCACGGTGAGCGGGTTGTGCTCCGATTGCTCGATAAACAGGCGGGTCAGCTAGAGTTAACCCAGCTCAACATGAACGAGCAGGTTTACAGTGCTTACCGTAAGGCCCTGCTGAGTCCACACGGCATTATCTTGGTAACCGGCCCCACCGGTTCAGGTAAGACCACCACGCTGTATGCGGGCTTATCCAGCATCAACCAGAGCTCCCGAAACATCCTCACTATTGAGGATCCTATCGAATATATGTTGCCGGGGGTTGGCCAAACACAGGTCAATACGAAAGTTGACATGACCTTTGCTCGGGGCTTGCGCGCTATTTTGCGACAGGACCCCGATGTGGTGATGGTGGGGGAAATTCGCGATCTTGAGACCGCCGAAATTGCGGTTCAGGCGTCGCTCACGGGTCACTTGGTACTCTCAACGCTTCATACCAATACTGCCATCGGTGCCGTGACTCGCCTGCAGGACATGGGTGTTGAGCCGTTCCTGTTGTCCTCCTCTCTGCTTGGGGTCATGGCTCAACGCCTTGTTCGGCTGTTGTGCAAGAACTGTCGTGTACCCACGGAGCCCAGTGCTACCGAGCGAAGCTTATTGCAGGTAGGCCCCGATGAACCAATTACCCTGTATCGACCCGGTGACTGCGCCGAGTGTAACCATACGGGTTATCGGGGCCGCACGGGTATTTATGAACTCATCGAAATAGATGACGACCTGCGCCAAATGATCCACGAGGGCGCGGGAGAGCAAACTATGTTAGCGGAAGCCCGAAAACGCTACCCCGGGATTGATGCTGATGGTCGACGCCGAATTTTGGCGGGTGAAACCAGCGTCGAAGAGGTGCTCCGCGTTACAGCGGTGAAATAGACCATGTCCGCATACCGCTACAAAGCACTGAACAGCGCCGGCAAGCTGGTCAAGGGCGTACTCGAGGGTGATTCAGAGCGCCAGATCCGAAGCCAGCTGCGGGCTAAGCAACTGCGTCCCGTTGAAGTGGTTGAAGCGAACACCCGATCGGGTGGCGGTAGCAAGTTCTCACTGCAGTTGTTCAGACCAGGCTTAAGTGCTTCCGAGGTCTCGCTTATCACAAGGCAACTAGCCACTTTGGTGGCGTCTTCGCTGCCCCTCGATGAATGTTTGCAAGCCGCAGCAGAGCAGACCCGAAAGGCCAAAACCAAAGCCATTTTGTTACAGGTACGTTCAAAAGTGGCAGAGGGTTACACCCTTGCTGATTCAATGGCCCAGTACCCTCAGGCCTTTGGTGATATGTATCGGGCTATGGTGCATGCGGGGGAGCAAGCTGGACAGTTAGCGCCCGTGCTTGAGCAGTTGGCAGACTACACCGAAAACAGTCAGCACACGGCCCAAAAGCTAAAGATGGCCATGATTTATCCGTTCGTGTTGGTGGCTGTGGCCATCGCCGTGGTGACAGCGCTCATGGTGTTTGTGGTGCCTGAGTTGGTGGGTATTTTTACTCACACGAAGAAAGCGCTACCACCACTCACCGTAGCCCTTATCGCCACCAGCGATTTTCTTCAGGCCTACGGTGTGGTCATGTTCATTGCTATCGTGATCGGGGTCGTCGGCTTTCAACAGTTGATTAAAGAGCCTAAACGGCGTCGACACTGGCATGGCTTATTGCTCAAAGTACCTGGTATTCGAGGGGTTATCACCAGTATGGACACCGCGCGCTTTTCGTCTACGCTGAGTATTTTAATGGCCAGTGGTGTGCCCTTACTCGACGCGTTGCGTATTGCCGGTGCGGTGATGGGTAACCTGGTGTTGCGTGATGCGGCAAAACACGTTGCAGTTCGTGTTCAAGAGGGCAGTAGTTTGAACCGGGCCCTGGCCCAAGAAGCTTTTTTCCCGCCGATGATGGTCCATATGGTGGCATCCGGTGAGACCAGTGGTGACTTGGAGACGATGTTGGCGCGCTCGGCGACAAACCAAGAGCGTGAACTTGAAATGACCCTCGGTACGGTTATGGGGTTATTCGAGCCAATGATGGTGGTTGTAATGGGTGGGTTAGTACTCACTATAGTTATGGCGATATTAATGCCAATCTTTGATTTGAACACGATGGTGAGGTAAGAGGATGCAAAGGCAACAGGGTTTTTCGCTGATCGAGATTCTAGTGGTACTGGTCATCATGGGTTTATTGATTAGTGTCGTTGCACCCACGGTGTTGAATTCCGCCGATGACGCCCGACTACAAAAAGTGCAAGCGGACTTTAAGGCCATCGAAACCGCGCTGAAGATCTACCGGCTCGACAACTACGTGTATCCCACCACTGAGCAGGGCCTGGTTGCCCTCGTGCAACCCAGCACGCTGGAGCCCGAGCCGCGTAATTTCAAAAAAGGGGGTTACCTCACCGAGGTGCCTGTAGATCCTTGGGGTCGAGAGTATCTCTATTTGTCCCCGGGAGAGAACGGCGAGGTGGATATCTACAGTTTAGGTGCCGACGGCTTGCCCGGTGGTGAAGACCAGAGCGCCGATATCGGTAACTGGAACGCCGATACCGAGTAAATCGGTTCTCACGCCGGTTCTGCCATGACTCATGCCCATCGCCAACAGCAAGGTTTCAGTTTGGTGGAGCTGCTGGTCGCTGTCATGGTCGTCGTGCTGCTGACCTCAGTGGTGAGTTTAAATGTGGGTTCTGGTGGCGCTGACTTAGAGCGTGAGCAGGAGGTAAGACAGTTGGCGGCAACCTTGGGTTATGCCCAGTCAGAGGCGGAATTCTCGGGTGCCGATCACGGTTTGTTTCTTGAGCGTCGCATTGAAGATGGGGAAACGCGCTATGTCGGCCACTGGTTGAGGCGATATGACCAGGGCTGGTCTGAACCCCGGGGCAGCGCGGATGTGCTTGAGCCTTTTCGCTTTCAACGAGACGTCGATTTGGTGTTGAGCTTGGTGGGTTTGCCCGACAGGGCGATCGCGCCGCGGGATCCTGAGCTTAATCCGCCCCCTCAAATTCAGTTATTCGCCGGCGGTGAGATCACTGAGGGTGAACTCGATTGGGTTGACCGCCGTACCGGTGACCTCCTGTATCGACTGCGCTGGGATTTATTTGGCCGAATGACCATCATGCCAAAAGGCGAGGAACCCACCGACGATGCGTTCTAACGGGCGACGCCGGCAAGGCTTTACCCTGGTCGAGGTGATGGTCGCTATGGCGGTGGTGGCTGTGGCATTACCGGCCCTGCTGTTCTCACTGATTCAGCAGATCGACGGCGCGGGATATTTGCGTGAGCGCACCCTTGCCAGTTGGGTCGCAGCAAATAAGTTGGCAGAGTTGCGCCTAGTCGTCGATCAGCAGCAACGGGTTCCCACAGCCGTGCAGAACGGTGAATACCGTTTGGCCGAGCAAGATTGGTACTGGTGGATTGTGCCGGAAAACACGGAACTGCCGGGCTTTGTCAGGGTTGAGATTAAAGTGGCGTTGGAGCCCGATGGGGAGAATGAGCCACTACAAGTGTTAACCGCCTTCTTCGCCCCGGAGGAAGGTGATGGGCTCTAATCGACAGGTCGACGGTTTTACGCTGATCGAGGTGCTCATTGCCATGGCAATCACCGCGTTCGTATCGCTGGTTGCTTACACCAGCTTGTCTGCAGTGATCAGTGGCGTCGATGGTGCCCGTGCTCAAGCCGAGAGAATGCACGAGGTCAATCGGGCGTTCAGTGTTCTATCCCGAGACATCCGTCAATTTGCAGATAGACCCGTTATCAATGAGTTTGGACAGCCCTCATCGGCCCTCGAAGGGGGGGTACTCGCCCAGCATATGCTGGCTTTTACCCGTGCGGGGTGGCACAACACGGTAGACATTCCCCGAAGCACCCTGCAGCGGGTGGCTTACGTACTGGAAGATGAACAGCTGGTGCGCCTTAGCTGGCCGGTGCTTGATTTATCGGGACCTATCGAACCTCGGCGGGCGGTATTGATCGATCGGGTTCAGGGGTTTGATGTGCGCTTTCTAGCCAGCACGAATAATCTTCGGGTCAATCGGGGTATCGATATTGACCGGCGGTTGTGGCAAGACAGTTGGATTGCGGACGTGTCGCAACCGGGAACGGTTGTTGAACCGCCCGTGGCGGTGGAAGTGCGATTTGAGATTGAAGGCTGGGGTGAACTGGAGCGCTTGTATGTTCTACCGCCGCTCTAGGACATTGGGGCCACACCGCCAGGGCGGTGCCGCGCTTATTATTGCGCTGATGGTGTTCGCCCTAGCAGCCGCGCTCATGGTGGGTTTGCAGCGGGATTTTGCCCTGCAATTGCAACGCAGCAGTAACGCTCTGCTAATGGAGCAAGGGTGGGCTTATTTGCGAGGCGCCGAGGAACTCGCTGCCACAGCCCTGCGTTATGATGCGGATCAAGACGCCCTGCGAGAGGCGCCGCGGGATGATCTGACGGAACTTTGGGCAACTCAGGCAACCCCTTACGCACTGGGTGAGGGCGGTTGGTTGATGGGGCAACTTGAGGATCTACAGGGGCGGTTTAACCTCAACAATCTGGTGTTGTCTGCGGATAGCAATGATGCAAATGATGGCGCCGACCGCGGTGATGCATCCGATCCCAATCCTGAGGATGACGAAGACGAGGATACCCCAGCGCCCCCCACGGGTGGCGCCACTGCCAATGCTGAGGCCGCCCGCTTCACACCCAGCCAAATCCAGTTTATTCGATTGTTGCAAAGCTTAGAGGGCGTACCGGTTTCTCAAGCCCAGGCCATGGCGCTGACCGAGTCGATTAGTGATTTCATCGATAGTGATGAGCAGCGTCGGCTGGAGGGGGCTGAGGCTGAGGCCTATCGAAATGCAAACCCTGGCTATTTACCGGCGAATCAACCTTTGGCCAGTGTCAGTGAGTTGCGGTCGGTACAGGGAATGACCCCCGAGCTTTACCAAGCATTAGCTCCCTTTGTGACCGTTTGGCCGCAGGAGGGTGGCAAGTTAAACCTGTTAACAGCGCCGCTACCGGTCATTCGCAGTCTCAACATTGATGGATTGCTGGAACCTTTGTCAGCCATGGATGCCCAGCGCTTGATCGAACTGCGCGCCACTGGAGACATCCAAAGTGTTGAGGACTTTTTGGCGGACTTTGCGTTCGCGGGCGGTGAAACGTCGCAACTTGGGGATTCCCTGATGACCAATAGCGAGTGGTTTTTGCTGAATGCCAGTGTAGAGATTGCCGACCGTGAATTGCGCTTGTACAGTGTGATGCACCGGGATGGGCGCAGCATCAAAAGCCGCTATCGAAGCCAAGGCGAGTTATGATAGGGGCTTCCGACACTTCCGCCGATTCACCTTTTGTTTGGCCTGTCTAACATGATTGTCAGAGAAAACGCTTGTGTACTGCGCCTCGAGGGTGATGAACCCCGACTTTGGCGTGCCGGTCAATCCGATAGTGATCCGGCGCCTGCTGCGTCGACAGCGCTACCGAAAAATACGGTTTTTGCCGTACCCTCTGACTCGGTACGGCTATTCACCCGGCATATCGCGGCTGATGAGGCCAAACATCTCTCCAAAGCACTGCCCTACATGCTGGAAGAGGACGTCATCGATGACGTTGACGATCTCCACTTTGCGTATCAAGGGTTAGGTGACGAGCAGTATCTCATTGCCGTTGTGCGCAATGAGCAGATGCAGGCATGGCAAGCGGCTCTCCCCGACAGCTGGGAAGGCCACTGGCTGCCCGAGGCGCTTCTACTTCCTTGGCAGCTCGGTGAGATTTGCATAGTGATGGAGGCAGACAGTGCCATCCTGCGCCTGGGCGAGTGGACCGGCGCACGTATTGAGCGCTCTTTAGTGGGTCCTCTACTGGCCAGTCTCGACACGGAGCCCGCGGCAATCGTCATTTACGGGCAGCAGCAGGCGGATGATACGAATACGGTCCCTGAGCATCTTCAGCGCCTGGTTCAATGGCGCCAAGGAAACTTGGGCAGTGCGTTGTTGTTAGCCCAAGATGGGCCTGCTTTTGATCTTCGTCAGGGACGGTTTGCCCCACAATTACCCCTGGGCCGTTGGTGGCGTTTGTGGCAGCGAGTAGCAGTGGCCGCCGGGGTTGCCTTGGTGCTGCAATTGGGTGCCGATGTTGCCCAATACCAGCGTCTGAAAGCGGACAACACGCGTATCCGTCAAGCGATTCAGGACAGTTACCGACAGGCCAATCCCAGGGGCGCGGTGGTCGATGTGGAAAAACAACTCGACCGTCAGATTGCTGAATTTAACCCCTCTAGCAATGGCCTGGCCTTCACGCCACTGCTCGCCGCGATAACGGCCAGTTTGGCGGAACAGGGGAGCATCAGTCTCAGTACCCTTAATTTCAGTGCTTCATCGGGTGAAGTCCGACTCGATTTAATGGCCGATGATTTCGCAGCGGTTGAGGCGCTGCGGCAGCTGCTCGGACGTCGAGGCCTCGATGCCACACTGGAAACATCGTCGTCTAGGGATGAGCAAGTACGTGCTCGCTTGCGTGTTGCGGGAACGCCAACGGGGGTGGGTGCATGAAGGCTTGGTTTCAAAATTTAAGTCAGCGCGAGCAAATCTACGTATTGGTAATGGCCGCTGTTGTGGCGCTATGGTTGGTGTTTCAACTGTTGTTAGCCCCAGCTGCTGCACAGCGCCAACAAATGGCGATGAACAACGAGGCGGCAGTGGCCTTGTTGGCTCGGGTCGACGCTAAAGTGACCCAATTGATCGGATTGCGTGCTAGCGGTGGCGCGGGTGACGACAGCAATCTGACCGCGGCTATTAGTCGCTCGAGTGAGCTCGCTGGCCTGCCAGTACGCCGCCTACAACCCAACAGTCGCGGCGAGGTGCAAGTGCGGTTTGAGAGCGTCGAGTACGATGCTTTGGTACGTTGGATATACCGCATCGAGGTGGTCGACGGGCTGGTGATTGTCGATGCCTCGATTAGTCAAGCGGGTCGTAGCGGCGGTGTGAATGCAACTCTTCGCTTGGCGAAAGCGGGCTGATTTCTATGTCGACATTGCGTGTTGTCACCGTCATCGGTGTGCTGTTCCTGTTCTTGCTGTTACAGCAGTTCCCCGGCCGTGTGGTGGCGGTTTTACTTCCTTCAACCGTACAGCTTGAGGGCGTCACCGGGACACTGTGGCAGGGTACTGCTGCCCGTGCGGCCGTGATTGTTGAAGGTAAACGATTTGTCCTGGGACGACTTAGCTGGCATCTGGAGCCGCTGTCGTTGTTGAGCCTGCGTCCCTCTATCAATGTCAGTAGTGTCTGGGGTAGCCAGCGCTTTGACGGTCGTGTGGCTGCTGGGTTGGGTGGGTCCGCGTCCCTCGAGGATGTCAGCCTACAGCTCGACGTACGCTTTTTGCGTAACCTCATGCCCCTATATGTGGGTGGTCAGATACAGATCACCCTCGATCAAGCGCGTGTTGATGATGGTCAGCTTACCGCCGTGGACGCTCGTGTTGTCTGGCAGGATGCGGTGTGGGCGGCGCGACAGGGCGATGTTGCCCTGGGTAATTATGCCCTCGATGTGTCGGGCAACGATGGTGCTATCAAAGGCTCGGTGATTACCTTGTCTGGGCCGCTTGTGGTTGCAGGGGAACTTGCCTTTGAGGGTCGCGATTGGCAGGTTGATCTCGATGTCAGTGGTCCTGCGGTGGCTAATGAAGGTCTACGACCTTCGCTAATGTTATTTGGCGTGCCCACTGACAATGGCTTTGATGTTGTCCTGGACGGCCAGTTGTAGATTAGACCCGAATCTGTCATAAAAACTTAATAACAGCCTCGCGGTGGATATGCTGGTTTGCACATAGGCCCCTGACGAGTAACCGACTATCGAGTCGATAGCCAATCAAGAGGAAGGTATTCATGGCGGGAGCCGCGTCGAGTAGCGCCCATTGGTCGAGTCGTTTTGCATTTGTCATGGCATCCGTGGGTTTTGCTGTTGGTCTGGGCAATATCTGGCGGTTTCCCTATGTAACCGGTGAAAATGGCGGCTCTGCATTCGTTCTGGTTTATTTGGTCTGTGCCGTCGCCATTGGCGTGCCCTGTCTGATTGCTGAATTGTTGGTGGGCCGGCGTGGTCAGCACAGCCCCCCGGAGTCCATGGCCCGAGTTGCCGAGGAATCAGGGCGCAGTCGCCATTGGAGTTGGGTCGGTGGCATGGGGGTACTTACTGCTTTCACCATCGCTATTACCTACTCGGTGGTTGTTGGCTGGGTTCTTTGGTACCTAAGCAAGGCTGTCGTCACCGGATTTGCTGGGTTTACGGCTGACAGTGCCACACAAACCTTTGAGCATATCCTCGCGGATGGCTCAGGCATGTTGTTCTGGACTCTGGTGGGTAACGTCGTTGTCGGGACCATCATTTTCGCCGGTGTCAAAGAGGGTATTGAGCGGGCGGTCAGTATCCTCATGCCGTTGATGTTTGCACTGCTCATCGGCCTCGGTATTTACAACGCCTTCACCGGTGGCTTTATGGCCACCCTCGAGTGGTTATTTACCCCCGATTTTGCCAAGGTGGGTCCCGATACGCTGCTCGCCGCTGTCGGCCAGGCGTTTTTCTCTATCGGTGTGGCGATGGGTGGCATGATGACCTACGGCGCATACCTGCCCAGGCAATTCTCTATCACTCAGGGTGCGCTTATCGTCGTTATCGCCGATACCCTGGTGGCGTTACTTGCGGGCTTTGTGGTCTTCCCCGCGGTTTTCCACCACGGACTCGACATTGCTAGCGGGGCAGGTCTCATTTTCCAGACGTTACCCGTGGCGTTCGCGCAAATGCCGGGTGGTCATGTGTTTGCGGTATTGTTCTTTCTTATGCTGTCAGTCGCGGGTGTTACCTCTATGGTGGGCTTGCTCGAGTCGGTCACCGCATGGATCGACGAGCGTTTTGGCATTAACCGCCATATGGGTGCCGCGGCCGTTGTCGTGACCGTGACTGTTTGTGCCATAGCCAGCGTGTTGTCGTACAACGTTATTGCGGACCTGCGCTTCGCGGGTATGAACTTTAATGATGTCGCCGATGCCTTGCCGACCAAGATACTGCTGCCAGCGGGTGGGTTATTGATTGCCTTGTTTGTCGGCTGGTTCATGTCGCCCACTCACAGTGCTGATGAACTGGCCATGGGTGAGACGAGCTACGGCTTATGGCGCTGGTTGCTGCGCTTTGTGGCAGTGCCGGCTATTGCACTCATCTTAATCACCGGGCTGATGTAGTCATGGCAATACTTGCGACAGTCACCGATTGGCTCTGGTCCTATGTCTTGATTGCCGCCCTGTTAGCGGTGGGTCTTCGGTTCACAGTGGGTTCAAAATTTGTGCAGCTGCGGCTCTTTGGGGCCATGTTCAAGGGGCTTTGGCACAGTCACCTTTCCGGCACCAGTCGCGGGATCAGCGGTTTCCAAGCGCTGGTTGTGAGCGTGGCAGGTCGGGTCGGTGGCGGCAACATCGCTGGGGTAGCGGTAGCGATGACATTGGGTGGTCCCGGCGCCTTGTTTTGGATGTGGCTCATCGCGCTACTGGGTATGGCCACCAGCCTATTCGAGTGCGCCCTTGCCCAGCTGTTCAAGCGCAAGCATGAGGGTGATGATTTTCGCGGTGGTCCAGCCTATTACATGCGACATGGTCTAGGTTGGCGCGTTTTGCCTGTCGTTTACTCTTGTCTGCTGCTGTTAACGACTGGGCTGGGTTTTAATGCGGTGCAGTCTTATGCCGTAACCGCCTCTATCGAGAGTGCATTTGGTGTTCCCGCTTGGCAATCGGGGGTGGCTCTGACCGCCCTGATGGCCGTTATATTATTTGGTGGTATCCGTCGCATCGCCCTTTTTTCAGAGATTATCGTGCCCATCATGGTAGTGGGCTATTTTCTTCTGGCGCTGTTGGTCCTAGTGCTTAACATCGCCGATATTCCCGCTGCACTCGGTCTGGTACTGAGATCGGCTTTTGGCTTGGAGCAGGTGGTTGGCGGTGGTATCGCTGCGGTCATTATGCAGGGTGCTCGGCGTGGTTTGTTCTCCAATGAAGCGGGCTTGGGAACAGCTCCGAATGTCGCTGCGGCCGCGGACGTTGATCACCCTATTTCGCAGGGGCTCATTCAAGCCCTCAGTGTCTTTATCGATACGATTGTGCTGTGTACCTGCACCGCTTTAATCATCCTGTTATCGCCGGTGTATCAGCCCGGCGCCGACGGTGTAGAAGGGGTTGCACTGACACAAATAGCCCTGGCCTCTCATATTGGTCCTATTGGTGAGCAGCTTGTGAGTATCGCACTGGTGATGTTTGCGGTCAGTTCTATCGCCTATAACTGCTATCTGGGGGAGAACAGCATTGCCTATTTCGATGTCTCCCCAAAACTCACCATTGGCCTGTTTAGGCTGTTCATCTTGGCGTTGATAGGGTGGGCATCGCTACAGGATCTCGGCACCGTATTCGGGTTTTCCGATTTCACTATGGGTTTGTTGGCGGTGGTGAACTTACTGGCGCTGTGGGCTCTATATCCTATCGCCATAGAATTACTTGGGGACTATGAGCGGCCTACTCAGCAGGGGTCACCGGCATTTCAGCGTTCTGCGCTGCCGACCCTTGATGTGGATCCTCGGAGCTGGGATTAGCGGGAATAAACTGAATGATCACCATCGCGGCAATACCCAGTGCCAGCAGCCAAATTCGCCAAGCGCGCATCAGCGGCTCTCCGATAAGGTGATATCGAATTCCAGTACCCGGTCCCCCCGGCGTGTCCGCAAACGAACGGTATCCCCAATATTATGTTTTTCCAGGGCAGCTAAATAATCGTCACTGCTGCGGATGGGTTCATCATCGATATGGGTGATAATGTCCCCCAAGCGCACCTCGCCTCTGGGACCCGCTTGGGCGCCCATCAGGCCAGCTTCACTAGCGGGTAGACCCCGCAACACGCGGACGATAGCGACACCTTCAACACCATAGCGCCGCGTCCAGCGGTCACTGGCAAGCTCCACCCCAAGAATCGGACGGAGCATTTTGCCGTAGGCAATAAGCTGTGGCACGACTTCGCGCACCATGTTCACTGGGATAGCGAAGCCAATACCCGCACTGCCACCACTGGGGGAGTAGATGGCGGTGTTAACGCCCACCAATTGACCCATTGAATTCAACAGGGGGCCCCCGGAATTACCCGGATTGATCGCTGCATCGGTTTGAATGACGCCTCTGATACGTCGATTACTGGGCGACTGAATCTCTCGATCAAGTGCGCTCACAACACCCACCGTTAAGGTGGTATCCAAGCCAAAAGGGTTGCCAATTGCCAGCACTTTACGGCCCACCGAAAGTTCAGAGGAGTCTCCCAGCGGCAGTACCGTAAGGTTCTCAGGTGGATCGATTAGCCGTAGCACCGCCAGATCCCGCTCGGGGGCTACACCAACGACCTCAGCTTTAAAATCACCCAGGTCGCCAATGGTCACCTCGAGTCGATCGGCACCCGCTACGACGTGAAAGTTGGTGACCACCAGGCCATCTTCGCTCCAAATAAAGCCGGAGCCAGCGCCGCGAGGGACTTCTGTGACGTTAAACGTAAATCGATTGCGGCGCAGTTCACTGCTGGTCACAAAGACCACCGCGGGTGACGCCTTGGCAAAAATTTCAGTACTGTTGGCTTCATCGTCGGTGGCGAAGCTCAGATATTCAAGGGACTTTCCAAGGGTTCCCGATGCCGAGGCGTCTGGCTGTTTGGCAGCGTCATCGGCGCAGGCGGTACTGGCCAATAACGCCACAAGGGCTAGTAATCGTCTGGGTAGGCCCACAGATAAGTGTCGCTGCCGTTGTGAACTCACGACTGTAGGGCCTTAATACGATCATCGAGGGGTGGGTGAGAGCTGAACAAATTCGCCAAGCCCGACTTGCCTGACCTGATACCGAAGGCAGTGAGTTCGCCGGGTAAGTCCCCTGGGGCACCTTGTTCAGCGCGAAGTCGCTGGAGTGCGGCAATCATATCGCCACGGGTGGTAAGTTGCGCGCCGGCTGCGTCAGCTCGGTACTCCCGGTACCGTGAAAATGCCATAACGATGGCGCTGGCCAGAAAGCCCAACACGATCTCTGCAACGATGGTGACCGCGTAATAACCGAGTCCATATCCTCGCTCGGTTTTGAACACCACTCGATCAACCGTATGCCCAATAATTCGCGCAAAAAACATGACGAAGGTGTTGACCACCCCCTGTATCAGCGACAGGGTGACCATGTCGCCATTGGCAACATGGCCTATTTCGTGGGCTAGTACCGCACGAATTTCATTTGGCTGAAAGCGTCGCATCAATCCTGCACTGACGGCGACCAGCGCATCATTGCGATTCCAGCCGGTTGCGAATGCGTTGGCGGCATCCGAGGGAAAAATCCCAACCTCTGGCATTTTTATCCCAGCTTCACGGCTGATACTTTCAACGGTCTCGAGTAGCCAGCGCTCTTCACGATTGCGGGGTTGATCAATCAGTGTCGTGCCGGTGCTACGCTTGGCCATCCACTTTGATAACAACAGTGAAATCAATGAGCCGCCAAAGCCGAACAGTCCACAAAGCACCAACAGGGCTTGCAGGTTGAGGTCGACACCATTGGCCATTAACACCCCTTGAAAGCCCAGGAGCTGAAACACAACACTGACCA
Organism: uncultured Halieaceae bacterium; assembly: GCA_913057135.1. Taxonomy (GTDB): domain Bacteria; phylum Pseudomonadota; class Gammaproteobacteria; order Pseudomonadales; family Halieaceae; genus Luminiphilus. The sequence goes on along the minus strand of CAJXNM010000014.1, from coordinate 27,354 downwards.
GAATCATCACCGCTAGGTTGGTGGCTAAAAACAGCAGAATGCGCATGTCGATCGCTCCTAAAATGCCCGATTGGGCTAATAAGTCTTTAATAGGTGTCTTTCGTGGTTTTTCAAGAGGCCTCTTGGGTTAACTGGCTTCGGGTTGTAGCGCTAGTTGTGGGTCGTCCGGGTCGGGTAGGGGCGTGGCGGATACAGGTAGTTTGGGCAGCTTACCCTCGATAAGCGTAACGATTTTAATATCACAGCGAAGATCGATGTCTTTTGAACTCAGTTCAAACACGGTATTCACCGCCTCATCCCGATAGCCGTAGTGAGCCACTTTTGATAGGTCACGGCCATCAACCCAGCGCTTACCTCGGCCCCAATAGTGGCCATCCTGATTGCAGATGATGTGCGTTTCTGACATGGGTTCCTCAACACCGATGAGTCCAAAAGAGCCATACCGCCGCCCTAGCGATAGCTGCTCCGCGATAGCAAGCCGGTCTAACCGATTAAGACATCCTTGGCTTGATTTAGTTTGGCGGCTAGATAGTCATTACCGCCGCGATCCGGATGGAGCTTCTGCATTAGACTCCGGTGCGCCTGAATGATGTCTTCTTCACTGGCATCGTCGGCGACGCCCAACACGGCCAGTGCCTCTGAGCGTGTCATCGAACTGTTATCGGTGGTGGGCTGCTCGCCGTGGGTATGGTGGTCGAAGCCCTCGGGAAAACGCTGCTCTAAATAGCTGGTTAACAGCTGCACTGAATCATCATCATGTTGTTGGCAGTAACGCAATAGCTGTTGCAGTTGTTCCAGTGAAAGGTCCGACAATAGCCAGTCTTTAAGGGGGCCGTCCAAGACCTGACCGTTTAATTCCCCAGAGGCATGGTTCAGGGTCATTGCTAGCAGCGCGCTTTTGACCTCGGAATACTGACCGCTAGGTTGAGCGTTTTGTCGTTGTTGCCAGAGTTTATGCAGTGTGGGGACCGACCGAATGAGTACGGGTAGTAATTGTCGAACCATCACTAGCAGACCTGTGAGTGCCGCACCTAACCAGTGCATCTTCCCCAGAGCGGTAAGCAGTATCGCGCCACCGACAACCACAACAAATAGTAGCTGCCAATAGGCGGCTCGTCGCTTTTGGGGTGGCATGGTTTGAATTCGACGCACCAAGATAGCGATGGCAAGCAGGGCTGCAAGAATAATGATTAAACGAGGCACAGGACTCCCAACACTGAATCGTTTCGATAACGTAGCTATTAGCGGCTGCCCGGTAGCTGCCGTAGCAATAGTTTATCACTGTCGTTGTTGGAGCTGGTGAGTGCGGGGCGACCGCCAGTTGCGTAGCGCACTACCGCGCCCAGTAGCTCCCGCAGTAACGCGCCACTGCTATCATTTAGCCGGGCATAAGCGCCGCCGCTGAGGCGGGCCATTTGTTCAAACACCCGTGCTGCTCGGCTATCGCTGCCATCCTGAAAAACAAAAAGCGGCTGTTTTTTGAGCCCGCACTGCCCTGCTAAGTCAGTCAGGCGCGCACTGGTCTCTTCGACAGCATCGCCAACGAACACTAGGGCACGCACCGGCGCCGTGGTGGTGTTGATGTGAAGATAGTGCCGAAGCACGCGCTCTATTTGGGTGGCGCCACCTTCACAGGATACGGCCTCAAGGCGCTCCAGCAGTAGTGGCGCATGGCTGATCCAAGGGCTAGCTTGAAATTCTGACAAGCCCCGGTAGTAACACAGCTGCACCGCCAAACTCTCGGCATCGGTTGCGGCGGAGTAGAGCGCGGCGTGGGCTCGCTGAGCCTGCTGCCAGGTGGGTTCTCGACTAGCGGTAGCATCGAGGGCGAAGCATAGTCGGGTCTGCCGGCTGGTAAACGTGCGTATTGCTCGAGCTTTACGCGTGAAAGCGGCAATGTCGGTTCGGTTAGTTGTCGAGGGTGTTTTACTGATGGTGCGTGCTTCCCTGACTCAATGTGCAGAGATAAGACCCCGATCGACGAGTTCCGTCAAGTAATGTCCTCGGCGCGCAAGTTCATTAACTGCTGCCTTAGCGGGGATGTCAGCACTGTCTGCTGGCTGCGTTTGAACCACGTCGTTTGTGCTAGCGCCGGAGCTTGCGACTTCAAGCAGTTTTCGGCTGGAAAACGCGGATGGATCAAATTGGATAAGGGTTTTTTCCCGAGTCATGTCATGGTTCCTCTAAATCTGGATTCACCTTAATGGCGTAATATGACAGCTTATCGACAGCACACGCCGGGAGCAGCGTTCCTTGAGACGCTCGCTTGCGTTTTCCTGAGTAGGTTGTGACGATGGCGCACCATTTGTTAACGGGGTCACAGGATGAGTCTGTTTGATATTCGACGTAAGCATGCGTTACCTAGCGCCGAGGATGCACTGCCGGGGCGACCCGACCCTATAGCATTGCCCAATGAACACGCCGTGCACCAGCGCCCCATCTATCCGCCCTTTCCTTCAGCCTACGATCAGGTCTTGGTTGGCATGGGTTGTTTTTGGGGGGTGGAACGTTTGTTTTGGACCTTAGAGGGCGTCTATACCACCGCTGTCGGTTACGCAGGGGGCTATACCCCTAACCCTACCTACCAAGAGGTCTGCACAGGTCAAACCGGCCATAATGAAGTGGCATTGATTGTGTTCGACCCGTCGCTTATCCCTTTTGAGGAGTTGCTGCGGGTTTTTTGGGAAAATCACGACCCGACTCAGGGTATGCGTCAGGGCAACGATTGGGGTACCCAGTATCGCTCTGGTCTGTATCTCTACAGCCATGAACAACGCGCGGCAGCAGAGCGTTCTCGTGAGCATTATCAGCAGAAGTTGACTGCTGCTGGTTTTGGCACCATCACCACTGAGATTATGGACGCCCCCACCTTTTATTACGCCGAGGCCTATCATCAGCAGTACTTGCACAAAAATCCTGGCGGTTACTGTGGTCTCAAGGGCACGGGTGTCGCCTGTGTCATGGGCACCGGTGTCACTGTATAACCAGGGCATCCCTCTGACCCGGGCTGACTTACCAGCTTAGGTATAAAGCTGCCGAGACAGCGCGGCATTGACCGCTGTATCGACGCTGAGAACCCGCAGCCCCAGGCTGCAGGGGATGGCGCCTAGGGTTTCCGCAAGATCGACTTCAAAGGGGATAAAGCCGCCCTCGGGGCCAATGACGAGGGTGGCTTGCTGCCTATCGTCGGTAGGCAGATGACGGCTAGACCCTGGATGGGCAAGGTAAATGGGATGCCCTGCCGCTAACACGGGTAGTTCATCTTCAATGAAGGGTCGGAAGCGGCGGTGCAGTGTTACCTGCGGTGCAACCGTGTCGCCGGCTCGCTCTAGCCCCGCCAGCAGCGCTTGCTCAAGGGCCGAAGGCGAGAGCAAAGGGCTTTGCCAATAGCTTTTTTCGACCCGATAGCTATGAATTAGGTGCACATTCGCCACCCCCAACTCTGCGCAACAGCGCAGTACCCTGCGCAGCATTTTGGGTCTGGGTAGGGCGAGTACCAAGCGCCATGGATGGCGCGCCGGCGGCGGTTCGTCGAGGGCTTGGGGGAGAGACAGGGAGACGTCTGTGGGGCTAATGGCGGTAATCGTGGCCTGGCCCCTAGCACCGCCCAATAAACCCACTCGCAGCCAATCTCCAGGCTCCGCACGAAGTACGCGGCGTACATGCTCGGCCCGACGATCCTTGAGGATGGCGCGCTGTGGGTCGATAAAATCCTGAGAACGCAGTAGAACGATATTCAAGGACTATTCGATCCACAGATCGTAGGCATCGGCAGCGGTCACTTCCCCTTGTACAAAGTCCCCGGGCATCAGTTCAACGGCCCCCGGTAGATGCACCACGCCGTCAATTTCAGGTGCATCAGCACTGGAGCGACCGATAGCCCCTTCGGGTGTCACCTCATCAATGAGTACATCGATGGTTGAACCGATTTTGCGCTGCAGTTTGTCGGCGCTGATAGCCTGCTGAGCCGCCATGAAGGTCTGCCAGCGCGCCTCTTTAACATCCTCGGGAACAGGGTTGGGTAGCTCATTAGCCGCAGCACCCTCAACCGGTGAGTACTTGAAGCAGCCTGCTCGATCGATTTCCGCCACCTCAATGAACTCGAGTAGCTCCTCAAATTCCGCTTCAGTCTCGCCCGGGAAGCCAACGATAAAGGTACTGCGCAGGGTTAGATCCGGGCACAGATCCCGCCAGCGTTTGATACGGTCGAGGGTTTTCTCCGCCGCGGCGGGCCGTTTCATACGTGCCAGCACCGATGGGCTGCCATGCTGTAGGGGTATGTCGAGATACGGTAGCAGCTTGCCCTCGGCCATCAGGGGAATCAGATTGTCCACGTGGGGGTAGGGATAGACGTAGTGCAAACGCACCCAAATACCAAACTCGGCGAGGGTCTCAGCTAATGTCTGTAAGTTACTTTTGAGCGGGCGCCCCTGCCAAAAATCCGTTCGATACTTCAGGTCCAGCCCGTAGGCGCTAGTGTCTTGTGATATCACTAACAGCTCTCTGACGCCGGCGCGGACCAAGCCTTCGGCTTCTTGCATGATGTCCCCAATTGGCCTGCTCACCAGGTCACCGCGCATGCTGGGGATAATGCAAAACCGACAGCGATGATTGCAGCCTTCGGATATTTTGAGATAAGCATAGTGCCGGGGCGTCAGCTTCACCCCCTGTGCGGGAACCAGATCAATGAGCGGGTTAGGTTGCCGAGTGTGTGGCAACACCCGCCGGACTTCGCTGAGAACTTCTTCATACGCCGCTGGGCCACTGATACCCAGGACTTTGGGGTGAGCCTCTAAAATACGCTCTGCATCGGCACCCTTTCCCATGCAGCCGGTCACTAACACCCGGCCATTCTCCGCCAGTGCTTCGCCGATGGCTTCCAGGGATTCAGCTTTTGCGCTGTCGATAAAGCCACAGGTGTTGACGATGACAACCCCAGCATCATCGTACTGAGGTGTCACCTCGTAACCGTCTAATCGGAGCTGTGTCAGAATACGCTCCGAGTCCACCAGTGCTTTGGGGCAACCCAGAGAAATAAAGCCCACCTTGGGAGCAGAAGCTGAAGTCATGGTGTTTATCGTGTGGCCAAAATCCTATTGTACCCCTCGGTGGGCTCGACAGCAGCGGTAACAACTCACAGTTGTCGTTCCGCGTCTGGGCTGTGAGTACCCGTGCGCAATTGTTTACGGAGTAACGCCAACAGGGTCATGGCATCGTCTCGATTGAGAAACTCGCCCACAGCCACCCGTTGCTCTTTGTTGTGAACTGACAGGGATGGACCGTCCCAGGGGTGGCGTTCGGGGGTGATGGCCAACGAGGTTTCGGAGCGGGGAAAGGTCCAGGTTCGCCGGGGGGCGTAGTGCCCTTTGTCGATGCGTACGGAGTCTTTATCGAAGGTGATCACGTGTCGATATTGCAGTTTCCAATTAACGTAATAGAGGGCACCGCCGAGGGCGCCGAGCTCAGCACCGGCCAAGGGCAAGATAGGCCATGCGCCCATCAGGGTAAATCCAATAGCCGCACCCATCGAGGGTACGGCTATGGCAATGAGCGCCCATAAGTTGGCGCGCCATGTTGATGAATGGTTGGGCTTGGCGACGATAATGTGCCGACCGTCCCGGTCTGTGCTGCTAACCACTAAGGTAATCCTCCACGCAATGGTGCATGGTAGCTAACGCCAATGAAATCGCCCACGCTTTGGGTGATTGTTAACCCGGGCGAATTGGCAACAGTCCCCCGATCGTAAATGGCGCGGGGGAGAAAGCGGATAAGTGGTCGCCGGTTATCGGATGGTCAAAGGCCAGCTTTGTCGCATGCAGCAGTAATCGGGGTGCCGCTCTAAAAGCCTCCTCATGTGCATACATATCGCAGCCTAAAATGGGGTGTCCCAATTCCCGCAAATGGATACGCAGTTGGTGAGAGCGGCCGGTGATGGGGTGTAAGCTCAACAGTGTATGGTGCTGACTACGTGCCAGCACCTCGTAGCGGGTCGTCGACGGTTTCCCCGTCAGCCCACATACTTTTTGTAACGGACGATTGTGCCAATCACTGATAATCGGCAATTCGATGATGCCGCGATTGCGCTGCACGCGACCCCAAACCAGTGCTCTGTATACTTTGTGTACTCGTCGTTGCTGAAAGCCGCGGCTCAATTCGGACAGGGCTTCCCGATGTTTGGGGACGACCAGTAAACCACTGGTATCCAAATCAAGTCGATGGACCGCACTCGCCTCTGGGTAATAGCGCTGCAATCGCCCCAACATGCTGTCACGGTTGAGAGGGTGTCGCCCGGGCACGCTCAACAACAGGTGTGGCTTGTCCACAATCAGAAGGTGATCATCACTGTACAGTACCCTGATGGGTTCCAGACTGTGAGGTACCACATAAGGTGGTAGCGCCAGATCGCTCTGTGCGCTGTTTGCTGTCATGAATTGAGCGCGTTGAGGTAGCGTTGTACGGTCTCGTTAATACCGAAGCGCAGCGCATCCACTGTGAAGGCGTGGCCTATCGAAACCTCCGCCAGATGGGGTAAGCGCAGGTCTGGTAAATTATGCAGGTTGAGATCATGTCCCGCGTTAACCCCTAGGCCTAAATGATGGGCGGCTTCGGCGGTGGCCACGAAGCGCTCCCGTTCCGCTTGCCAGTCGCCCGATCGATGGGCCACCGCCCATGACTCGGTGTAGAGCTCGATGCGATCCGCGCCCAGCGCTTTGGCATCTTTCATTGAAGCGGGTATTGGGTCCATGAATAGGCTGACCCGGCAGCCCCAGTTTTTTAGCTGGTCGATGATGGGGCGAAGCCGACTCCCGTCCCGCTCCAGATTGAAGCCATGATCAGAGGTGAGTTGTTCATCGCTATCGGGTACCAGTGTGACCTGGGCGGGCCGTACTGCCCCGACAAGGGCCATAAATCCGGGATAGTCACTGACGCCCGGTCGATCGCTAGGTCTGGGCGCGGTAAACGGATTCCCCTCAATATTCAGCTCAACATCGATGGCATCACTCAAGGCAAAGCAATCCGATGCGCGAATATGGCGTTGATCCGGGCGCGGGTGCACAGTGATACCGTGAGCCCCCGCGTCGATACACATCTGAGCATGTTCCACGACATCGGGAATAGCGGTGTCCCGGGAATTTCTGATGAGGGCTATTTTGTTCAGATTGATACTGAGTTGTGTCACCGAGTCATAGCCTCGTCACTGCTTTAATCACGATGGCTTCTGTGGGCACGTCATCAAAAGGCGCTCGCCCAGCCTGAGTTGTCGCTATGGCTCGCCCTGTAGGGGCTGTGGCAATGAAATCGATCACATTCATACCGTCGATGACTTCCGCGAAGACGGTGTAGCCGGGGCGGCCGGGTGCCCAATCAAGTCGCAGGTTGCTGCGCTGGTTGATGAAAAACTGCGCCGTGGCTGAATCGGGGTCGCTGGTGCGTGCCATGGCCACAGTACCCCGGATATTATGCAGGCGATTTTGGCTCTCATTGATCACGGGGCTACCCGTTGGTTTCTCCTCCAGATCAACAGTGAAACCACCACCTTGGATCATGAAGTTGGGGATCACTCGGTGAAAGATCGTGCCGTCGTAGTGCCCGCTGTCGACATAGCTTAAAAAGTTTTCGACGGTGGCGGGTGCTTTGTCGGGCAGCAACTTCAATGTGATATCACCCGCAGTCGTTGCAATCTTTACTAGCGTCTCGCCCTCAGTGGTAGTGCTATCTGCCGCTTGTGCGACGTGCACACCTGTACACAACACGAGCAGCGTACTTAGCCACAGACCTCGTAGGTCTCGCCAAAACGAAAGCATCAGCATGGTTAGTCGTCCTCTTGCGTAATCGAATTATGACCAGCCGTCATTGCGACGGCGTCGTGGCACTAAGCGAGGTACCACCACAGTAATCGCAACGCCCAGCAGCACGGCCAGGGCGCCATCAATGATTTGTGCATTGCTTATACGCTCTTGTAATCGAACGTTTTCGAGGCGCAGCAGTTCAGCATCGGCCCGTAAGGTTTCGAGTTCGGTGGTCAGCGTGCGGTTTTGAGCGTCGAGCTCAAGGGCCGCCGCCGATACCCGTTTGACTTCGGTGAGCTCGGCCTCCACAGCCGTTAATTGATCCCGTAACTCGGATGCGGTACCGGTGACCTCGGTTGCCTCTGATTGGGTATTGGACAGCGATGATCGCAGGCGATCCCGTTCTTGGGTAACCTGCTCTAATTGCTCCTCCAGTTCAGAGACCCGCATCGCTGCGGGGGGTGATGATTGAATAAACTGGGCGCGCATGAAACCTCGGATACCGCCTCGGGTTTCAACCTCTGCCCAGGTCTCATCGTCGTTTATGCCCAGCTGGGTTAACGCAGTACCCGAGGGAATACCTTTGTGCAGAATACGGTAGTCGCCACCGGCGCCGCTGCGAATGGGTACATACAGCTTATCGCTGACATAAACGGTTTCCTGTGCGCCTGCAATGGCTGCAACCGCAAGCCACACCATCCCCACGATGTGTGCAAGGTGCCGAGCTACGGATGATTCTGTGCCTGTTCGATGCCCTGTCATGGCCTCAAGTACTCCTTGTTGCAACCCAAAACCTAGGGCCTTAGATCGTTTTCAGCGGTGTCTTTACCCGTGGTATCGGCTTTGATATGTGGCCCGACAACAACGGCGGTGATCACCATAATAAACAGTGTGAAGGCAAAGCCTGAATACAGTTTGTAGTCAACCCACGCAGCTTCGCTAAAACGGTACGCCACTACCAGGTTCAGTACGCCGACCACCGTGAAGTGCGCCACCCAAATCCAGCAAAGGCGCGTCCAGATAGTCGCAGGGAGTGCCAGATGTGCCCCCATAATACGCTCGAGTAAATTGCGTTCACCGATGAACTGTGACCCCGCAAAAGCAATGGCCATGCCCCAATTGAATACGCTGGGTTTCCATTGAATAAATGTCTCGTCGCGCAGTAACAGGGTAGCGCTGCCAAAAATGACAACGGCGAGGCCAGTCCATAGCAGGCGTTTTTCCAGTTGCTTGTCTATCAGCCACATGAGCGCCACTTGCACCACCGTAGCGATCATGAGCACCGCTGTGGCGGAGAAAATACCATCAAGGGTGTACTGCCAGTCGCCCAGGCTGATGGTGCTGCCATCAAACTTGTAAGCGACAACAAATAAAATGATGGGGATAAATTCCAGCAACTGCTTCATGGTGAATTCCGCGGAACGCTTATATAGCGCCGATCATGCCGATGTCTGATAGGCTTAGTGGGTCGCCAACGCCGATGGTCTAGTACAGGGGTTGGGCACAATATACCGAGAGTGTAGAGACCTTGCTAATCGACTTCCACACACATACTTCCGCATCGGACGGCGAATTAAGCCCTTCGGCGCTGATGGCGCGAGCCTCGAGCCTGGGCCTCGGGGCCTTGGCGATCACCGATCACGATACCTTAGAAGGGCTTAAGAGTGCTGCATCTCATGTCCCCGACAATCTGCAGCTGGTGTCCGGCGTGGAGTTGTCCTGCCTTTGGGGCGGTGCCAATATCCACATCGTAGGCTTGGGTTTCGATGTGGCAGCTCCAGCCATAACCGCACTGATTGCCCGTCAGAGCGCAGCGCGGGAGCGGCGGGCCCTAAAAATTGCACAGCGCTTGGAGCAGGCCGGCTTCTCTGGAGCCTATGATGGCGCAATGTCCGTGGCGAAGGGCGCTGAATTGGGGCGCCCACACTTCGCGAAATGGATGGTGAGTGAAGGATTGGTCGATAGCGAGACACGTGCCTTCGATCGCTATCTGGGCAGAGGGAAGCCCGGGGATGTGAAGACGTTCTGGCCAGCCCTTGCCGAGGTGGTAGCCGAGCTTGTCGCCGCTGGCGGCATGGCCGTACTGGCCCACCCGCTGCACTATTCCATGACCCGAATGAAGCTGCGAGCCCTGTGCGCTGACTTCGCTGAGGCTGGCGGACGTGGTATTGAAATTTCCAGCGGCCGACAAACCCAAGATGAAATTGCGAAACTGACGCGACTAGCGCAGGAATTTGGTTTCTATGCGTCGGTTGGCAGTGATTTTCACCGACCCTGGCAGCACGGTCCGGAGTTGGGGGTGCCGACAACCGTTGCACGGGACGTTGCCGGCGTCTGGGAGGTTGTATTGTGAGCCAATTTTTTGCCATTCACCCTGACAATCCTCAACCTCGATTGGTCAGACAAGCGGTTGAGATCATCCGTGCTGGTGGCGTTATTGCCTACCCAACGGACAGCGCCTATGCATTGGGTTGCTCTATCGGTAACAAGCGAGCATTGGAGCGAATACGTCGTATCCGGCAGTTAGATGACAATCACAACTTTACCCTGGTGTGCCGTGATCTATCGGAGCTTGGCGGGTTTGCGAGGGTTGATAACGCCACTTACCGCACGCTGCGAACGATCACCCCCGGGCCATACACCTTCATACTGGAAGCCACCAGTGAAGTGCCCCGTCGCTTACAACACCCGAAGCGCAAAACAGTGGGCATGCGGGTCCCCGATAACGCCACTGCTCAGGCGTTACTTGCGGAATTGGGTGAGCCACTGATGAGTGTTACGTTGCAATTGCCGGGCGATGAGTATCCACTGACCGATCCCTATGACATCCGACAAACCCTAGAGCACCAACTCGATCTGGTGATTGACGGGGGTTACTGCGGTTTGGAGCCTACCAGTGTCATTGATATGACCACGGAGCCTCCTGTTGTTGTGCGCCAAGGGTTGGGCGATACCGCAGTATTTTCCTGACACCTTGCCGTCAACGGTGCCTGTTCAGGCTATACTGCGCCCGTGAATGATGACTCGATGACAGATACACCCTCCGGGGCAGCGCCCAATGTAACGCTGGTGCCCTCCAAGGCGGTTGCGACACGCATGCTGACCCCCCAGCAGGGCGAGATGCCGTTCGCCGTCGTGATGGGGCAGGCGGTTACCGAGTTACCCAAAGATTTGTACATACCACCGCAAGCGCTCGAGGTGATTCTTGAGGCTTTCGAAGGTCCCCTCGATCTATTGCTCTACCTTATTAGGCGCCAAAATCTCGACATCCTTGATATCGACGTGTCCGATATCACCGAGCAATACATGCGCTACGTTGAGTTAATGGATGCCATGCAGTTTGAGCTTGCAGCGGAATATTTGCTCATGGCGGCCATGTTGGCCGAGATCAAGTCACGTATGCTGCTGCCCCGATCCAAGGAGGAAGACGAGGAGGAAGAGGATCCTCGCGCCAACCTCATTCGACGCCTGCAGGAGTATGAGCGCTTCAAAAAGGCCGCTGAAGACATCGACGAATTGCCGCGCCTAGAGCGGGATACGTGGGTCGGTAGTGCGGCGCCCCCGGATCTTGAGCGGGAGCGACCGTTGCCAGATGTGGACATGCGTGATTTGTTATTGGCTCTGAGCGATGTACTGCGCCGTGCCGATATGTTCGAAAGTCATCATGTCCAGCGGGAATCTCTGTCAACCCGAGAGCGTATGTCCGATGTCCTTGAGACACTGCGCACGGCGAGTTTTATGCCGTTCGTGAGCTTGTTCAAAGCGGAGGAGGGACGTTTGGGCGTGGTGGTGACGTTTCTAGCGGTGATGGAGCTTATCAAAGAGTCACTGGTGGAAATTGTTCAAACCGAGGCTTTCGGGCCTATTCACGTCAAGGCGAGATCAAACTAATGGCAGACACGGGTTTGGTACACATTGTTGAAGCGGCGCTGCTCGCCGCCGGTGAGCCCCTGTCCCTCAGTCGACTCGCCACGCTGTTTGACGACTTAGAGCGCCCCAGTAATGACGACTTACGTGAGGCACTGACGCGGGTCGCTGAGCGCTGCGACGATCGTGGCTTTGAGTTGGTTGAGGTGGCGGGTGGCTGGCGATTTCAGGTGCGTCAGAATTTGTCGACTTGGGTTGGGCGCCTGTGGCAAGAGCGGCCCGCGCGCTACTCTCGAGCGCTGCTTGAAACACTGTCCTTGATTGCCTATCGCCAACCCATTACCCGCGGTGAGATTGAAGAAATCCGGGGTGTGGCGGTGAGTTCTAATATTATCAAGACACTACAGGAGCGCGATTGGGTGCGGGTGGTGGGTCATCGTGATGTGCCTGGACGCCCTGCAATGTACGCCACAACGCGCCAATTCCTTGATTATTTCAATATGAAGTCCCTTGAGGAGTTGCCGCCGTTGGCGGAAATCCGAGAGCTCGACAACCTGTCGGGTAATTTGCCCCTTGAGGACATCGACGCCAATGAGCGCGTTGATACCGATGCCGATACCGATGCAAGTACCGTGAGCACCGAGATTGGTGACGCGGATACGGCTAACGAAGAACCCCCACTACACGCTGAGGAAGCGCTTACGGAGGATATGCCAGGTGAGTCAATCGAAGCCAAAGAGTCGACCGAAGACCCCACCGTCCACTGATTCGGACGAGCGCGGTGAAAAACTGCAGAAGGTGCTGGCTCGAGCCGGTATTGGCTCGCGCCGGGAAATGGAGCGCTGGATTCAAGAAGGCCGTTTTACGGTAGATGGCCGGGTAGCGAGTTTGGGCGACCGTATCACCGGCGACGTCAAAGTGCTGCTCGATGGTAAGCCCGTACTACTCGACGAAACGGAGAAAGTGCGCTGTCTGCTCTATCACAAACCCGTTGGTGAGGTGTGTTCTCGCAAAGACCCTGAGGGTCGTCGCACGGTTTTTGAATCACTGCCTCCGCTCAAAGGCGGTCGTTGGATTGTCATCGGGCGTCTCGATTACAACACCTCGGGTCTGTTGCTGTTTACGACCGATGGCGAGCTTGCCAACGCCTTAATGCACCCCTCCAGTATGATTGAGCGTGAGTACCTGGTCCGTGTGATGGGACGCGTGGACGATGCTGTTCTGGAGCGACTGAAAGCGGGTGTCGAACTCGATGATGGTCCAGCCCGCTTCACCGACATCGTCGATGGCGGTGGTGAGGGCATCAATCACTGGTTCTACGTGGTACTGATGGAGGGCCGAAACCGAGAGGTTCGCCGTCTCTGGGAGTCACAGGGGCTAACGGTGTCGCGTCTGAAGCGGGTTCGCTATGGCAATGTCTTTATCCCTTCCAAGCTGAAAAAAGGTGAGTGGATGGAGCTTCCCGGCAGTGACGTGGAGGTGTTGTACGCCATGGCACAACTGCCGCCCAAGGCAGCTAAACCCCTGACCGATAACGAGCAAGCCAAGCTTGAGCGTCTGGCCAAAAAAGCTGGACGACGCACAGCACGCCGCCTGTTTGACGCCGATGCAGGTTTCGTCCGCAAGAAAAAGCGCTGAGCTTGCTGTTTGTGTTTTGGGACCGAGTTAGGCCTGTGCGGACAGTGCCTGGCCGTTTATGTTGGCGCTGGCGTCACTCATCAGAAAAAGCCAGTTGTCGACTAAATCCTCAGGGCTCAGATTGTTTGAGGGCTGCTCTCCAGGATAGGCCATACGCCGCATAGCGGTATTGACTGCGCCCGGATTGAGGCTATTTACGCGAATCTGAGAGGTACCCGCGAGTTCATCTGCGAGCACCTGCATTAAACCTTCGGTTGCGAACTTTGAGACCGCATAAGCGCCCCAGTAAGCACGGCCCACTCGACCTACCCCCGAGCTCGTAAATACCACCGAGGCTGCAGGGGCCTTAGTTAACAATGGCAGCAGTGTTTGCGTCAGCATAAAGCTGGCATTGAGGTTTATTTGCATAACCTCGTGCCACAAAGCTGCACTGGTTTGAGCGATGGGCTTTCGGTCGCCCAGTATGCTGGCGTTGTGAATGAGACCGTCAAGCTTGGGTAGCGATTGCGATAGCTCCGAAGCAAGCGCGCACAGCGCATCGTGGTTCACCCGACCAAGATCGGTGGGGATGATGCCCGGCTCGGGGGCTCCGGTTGCCACAATGGCATCGTAGACCGCTTCCAATTTACTCTCTGTGCGGCCCAGTAATAGGACTTCTGCTCCATGCTCAGCACAGGCAATCGCCACCGCCCGTCCGATACCGTCACCGGCACCGGTCACCAAAAGGGTTTTGCCAGATAATTCATCGGCTGCAGGCTGCCAATTGGCGGGGTAGCAACTCAAGGTGTCATCCTCATGATCATGGTTGTTAAGTCCAGGGCAGTCGATGCCATTGCATCCGCTCCCCATGTACCGGGACGGTCTCCGGCATCGATGTAGCCATAGGCGGCGGCGATGGTGAAACAACTGGCGGCGCGTCCCGCGTCGATATCCCGTAAATGGTCGCCCACGTAAATGGATTTGGCCGGGTCCGCCTTTAATTGTTGACACGCCAAAATGATCGACTCGGGGTGTGGCTTGGGTTGCGTCACATCACAGGGGGTCACGAGACTGCCTGGCGCCGGTAGAAATTTCATTTTGGCCATCAGCGGTTCGGCAAACCGCCGTGCTTTATTGGTGGCTACCCCCCAGGGTATTGACTGGCTGCCTAAGTGTTTTATTAACGCATGCATGCCCGGGTAAGGCTTGGCATGTTGGCCTAGCAGTTCTGCATAGTGGTCGAGAAACTCAAGGCGTAGCGACTCGTGATCGGGGTGTTCGGGTTCGCTACCCAAGGCCAAAGTGACGAGTGCACTGGCACCATCCGATACCCGGCGGCGAATGGCTGCAGCTGGCAGCGGGGGTAGCCCGTGCTGACTTCGCATTCGCTGCACAACATGGATGAAATCATTGGCTGTATCGATCAGCGTACCGTCCAGATCGAAGATCACTGCCTGGGGCCGCTGGGGCATTAGGGGAATACGCATAGGTCAGAGGGGTTTGTGGGCGCGCACCATATAATTGACCGATACGTCGTTGGGGTTGAGACGGTAGTGACGCGTGATCGGGTTGTAGGTTAATCCGATCATCGCTTCAAGTTGCAATTCCGCATCCCGAATCCAGCCGGCCAGCTCCGAGGGGCGAATGAATTTGCTGTATTCATGGGTGCCCCGAGGTAATAAATTCAAAACGTACTCTGCCCCGACGATGGCGAAGGCAAAGGCTTTGGGATTGCGATTGATGGTAGAGAAATACAGGTCAGCCCCCGGCTTCGCTAATTGCGCACACGCGGCAATGACCGAGCCCGGGTCGGGCACATGTTCCAGCATTTCTAAACAGGTAATCACGTCAAAACTGGCTGGACACCGGTCGGCCATGGCTTCTGCGGTGGTCTGCTGGTAGTCGATATCCAGTTCACTCTCGAGCCGGTGAATCTTCGCCACAGAGAGCGGCGCCTCACCCATGTCTATACCGGTAACCTGAGCTCCGCGCCATGCCATTGCCTCGGTCAACAAACCGCCCCCGCAGCCCACATCTAGCAAGCGTTTCCCTGCAACCTGTGAGTGATCGTCGATCCAGTTTGCCCTCAGCGGGTTAATATCGTGCAGTGGTTTGAACTCGCTGGTGGGGTCCCACCAGCGTGACGCTAAAGCTTCGAACTTTGCGATTTCGGCGGCATCAACGTTGCTGTGGTGACTACTCATGCAAGCGGTTACTCCTGCTGCAGGGCTTGTGAATTGAAGGCGTGAAGTTGGTCGCGCCATTGCTGCGCGCGATGGTGAATAGTATCGATATCCAGTGTGTTTAACATGCCATTGGCCACCAGGGCTTTGCCCGCTACCCAGCTATGGCTCAGTTCGGCGCCGCTGGTGGCGTACACAACATGAGATAGCACATCGTGAACTGGCTGGGTGGCCGGCGCAGACAATCCGAGCGCAATCATATCTGCCCATTTGCCAGGCTCCAGCGACCCTAGGTCGGCTTCATGCCCCAGGGCTTTAGCGCCGTTAATGGTGGCCAGTTCCAGGGCCTCGATAGCCGGTAGCGCGGTGGCCTCGCCGCTCGACACTTTCGCCAGCAGCGCTGCCATTTGCATTTCGCTGAGCATGTTTAGGCGATTATTACTGGCCGCGCCGTCGGTACCCAGGGCCACATTGATGCCCCGTCTAAGCAGCTTAGGTACCGGGCAAATCCCCGAAGCCAGTTTCATATTCGAGCGCGGGCAATGTACGACGTGACTGCCACTCGCTGCAATGGCTGTGATGTCGTCGTCGCTTAGGGTGGTCATGTGAACACACTGGGTACGCGGTCCCAATAACCCAATGCGCGCTAACTGATCGATAGGCCGCTCACCCAAGGCTTCTTGGGACATTTGCACCTCACCATGACTTTCATGGAGATGGATTTGCAGCGGCGCGTCGAGTTCATTGGCCAGTGTCGCCACCCGACTGAGCGTGGCTTCGCTAACGGTGTAGTTGGAGTGTGGCCCAAAACCTATTTCAATACGGTCGTGATCCCGATAACTATCTCGCAGCGCCAGACCCCGTGTGAGGTAGCTCTCGGCGTCCGCTGCCCAGGCGGTGGTAAGGTCCATAATAGGGAAGCACAGTTGCGCCCGCAGGCCCGCTAGATCAGCCCGTTCAGCGGTTATATTCGGGAAAAAGTATTGATCGCTAAAAGTGGTGGTTCCACCCAGCAGTAATTCTGCCAGCGCCAGATCGGTGCCGTCTCGCACAAAATCCTCGCCCACAAAAGCCCGTTCAGCGGGCCATATATGGTCATTCAGCCAGGTCATCAGGGAGTGATCGTCCGCATAGCCCCGAAGCAGGGTCATGGCACTGTGGCCGTGGCAGTTTATGAGACCCGGTAGCAACACTTGGAGGGGTAGATCAAGGTGCTCTCGGGCAGCGCACTGTCGTGCCTCGCCCGTCGGCATAAGGGCACTGATTCGCCCCTCTGTGACGACTAGACTTACGTCTGACCACACCGCACCCCGAGGTCGAACGGGAATTAACCAGCGGGGATGTACGATGAGATCGGGGGTGGCCATGGAGTCAACCTAAGCGAAGTGGCAACGGCGGCCGTTAGTATAACGGGACTGACCTATCGACGTCCCGTTGCCCGATATGAAATGGCCGACGCCGCCGAAATTTGATATTCTCGGCAGGTTAACAGCACCGTTTTCCCTCCCGCAGCGAAGCAGGCCGAATGGCAGAGACTCCAAAAAATATTGCCCGTGAAGTCCTCCCCGTCAACATCGAGGACGAACTCAAACAGTCGTACATGGATTACGCCATGAGTGTCATCGTCGGTCGGGCCCTGCCCGACGTGCGCGATGGCCTGAAACCCGTTCATCGACGGGTTTTATTTGCCATGAACGAGTTGAACAACGACTGGAATAAACCCTACAAAAAATCCGCGCGGGTCGTGGGTGACGTGATTGGTAAATACCATCCCCACGGTGACTCGGCGGTTTATGACACGATTGTGCGGATGGCGCAGGACTTTTCGCTGCGCTACACCTTGGTCGATGGTCAAGGTAACTTCGGCTCGGTCGATGGTGACTCCGCCGCGGCTATGCGCTACACCGAAATTCGGATGGACAAGCTGGCCCATTCCCTGTTGGCCGATCTCGATAAAGAAACCGTTGATTTTGTCGAGAACTACGATGGCACCGAGATGATTCCATCGGTGCTGCCGACGCGGGTGCCCAACCTGCTCGTCAATGGGTCTTCGGGTATCGCTGTGGGCATGGCCACCAATATTCCTCCCCACAACATGCGCGAGGTGATCGCCGGCTGTATCGCTTACATCGACAACCCCGACATCACGGTCGATGGTTTGATGGAGTACATTCCCGGTCCGGATTTTCCCACCGGCGCCATCATCAATGGTCGCGCGGGCATTGTGCAGGCTTACCGCACTGGCCGAGGCCGCATTTATGTGCGAGCAAAAGCCGAGGTCATCACCGATGAGAGCCGTGGCAAAGACATTATTATCATCCACGAAATCCCCTACCAGCTGAACAAAGCACGGTTGGTTGAGCGTATTGCCGAGCTCGTCAAAGAAAAGAAGATCGAGGGCATCACTGAGCTTCGTGATGAGTCCGATAAGGATGGCTTGCGGGTTGTTATTGAGTTGCGTCGCGGGGAAGTGGGCGATGTGGTGCTCAATAACCTCTACGCACAGACCCAGCTGCAGTCGGTCGTCGGCATTAATATGGTGGCGTTGGTCGATGGCCAGCCGCGGGTCCTGAATTTACTGCAGATGATCGAAGCGTTTGTGCGCCATCGTCGAGAGGTGGTGACCCGGCGCACGGTTTATCTGCTACGCAAGGCGCGGGAGCGGGGCCATGTACTCGAGGGACTCGCGATTGCGCTGGCAAATATCGATGAGATTATCGAGCTGATCAAAAGCTCGCCGACCTCAGCCGACGCTAAAGAGCGGCTAACCAGTCGACCCTGGGCCCCGGGCGATGTCACCGCCATGCTCGAGCGAGCAGGTGCCGATGCGTGCAAGCCCGATAATCTTGAGCCTCAATTTGGGCTTCACGACGGTGACTATCACCTATCACCCGCGCAGGCTCAGGCCATTCTCGATTTGCGCCTGCATCGGTTAACGGGGCTCGAGCACGAGAAGTTACTGCAGGAATACGCGGATAAACTGTCGGAAATTGCCGATTACCTCGAGATTTTGGGTGATCCGGAGCGACTGCGCCGTGTGATTCGCGATGAGCTGATAGAAATCGTGGAAGAATTCGGTGACGACCGGTTAACCGAGATTACCGACTCACCCCACGATCTCAAGGTTGAGGATCTGATCACCGAGGAAGATCGTGTGGTCACCATATCCCACGGAGGCTATGCCAAAACCCAACCGCTCACCGATTATCAGGCGCAGCGTCGGGGCGGTACCGGGCGTTCGGCGACATCGGTGAAGGATGAAGATTTCGTTGAGCATCTGCTCATCGCAAGTACCCACGCCACAATCCTCTGCTTTTCGAATTTTGGCAAAGTCTATTGGTTGCGGGTATTCCATATTCCGCTGGCCAGTCGAAACTCCCGTGGTCGTCCCATGGTTAATCTGCTGCCCCTCGATGAAGGGGAGCGGATCACATCCATACTGCCTGTCGATGGCTACGTCGAAAATCACTACATTTTTATGGCAACCGCAAAAGGGGTCGTCAAAAAAACCGATATGGCACAGTTCGCCCGTCAGCGCAGCGTCGGTCTTCGCGCCATTGAGCTCGAAGAGGGCGATTGGTTGGTAGGCACGGCGGTCACTGACGGCAGTTGCGACATCATGTTGTTCTCGAGCGAAGGTAAGGCGGTGCGCTTTTCCGAAAATGCGGTTCGCGCCATGGGCCGGACTGCTCGGGGTGTGCGCGGTATCAGTCTGCCCCCTGAGCATCGATTGCTGTCGCTGGTGGTGCCAAAAGCCGGTGGGCAGATCTTGACGGTGTCAGAGAAGGGCTACGGCAAGGTCACTGGGATGACCGATTTCCCACAAAAAGGTCGAGGCACCAAGGGCGTCATCGCCATGGCTACTACGGCCCGCAATGGCTCACTGGTGGGTGCCGAGCAGGTGTTTGCCGGTGATGAGATCATGTTGATTTCTGACGCGGGCACTGCGGTACGAACCCGCGTTGATGAAATTTCAGTTCTGGGTCGCAATACACAGGGCGTTCGGGTTATTCGCACTCGGGATGATGAGCACTTGGTCAGTGTTAGCCGTATCGCTGAAGACGATGATGCGAGTGAGGTGGCAGCACCGGTTAATGCATCAAACGCGAGCGATGAAGGTGTTGCCAACGAGTCCAGTGAGTCCACAGCCAGAGAGTCCAAAGATAGCCCTGATGGTGCTGTAGATGATGAGGTATAAGCGGTGGCGCGCGCTCACAATTTTTGTGCGGGCCCTGCGGCCCTCCCCGAGCCAGTTCTAGCCCGGGCTCAAGCAGAGCTTCTTGATTGGCGCGGACTGGGTTGTTCGGTCATGGAAGTCAGCCATAGAAGCGCTGAATTCATGGCTGTCATCGAAGCCGCGGAAGCTTCTTTGCGGCGCTTGCTGTCGATCAGCGATGACTACGCTGTGTTGTTTCTACAGGGGGGAGCAAGCCAGCAGTTTTCGGCCGTGCCCCTAAATTTGGCGAGCGCGACAGATACCGCGGACTACGTTGTCTCGGGACAGTGGTCGAAGAAAGCCCTGTCAGAGGGTGGGCGCTTGCTCCAAGCCAAGGCTGTTGCCAGCTCAGAAGCCGCCAGTTTCAGTTATGTTCCTGCACAGACGACATGGCAGCTCAGCGATAATGCGCGCTATTGCCACTATTGCCCCAACGAAACCATTGGCGGCCTGGCATTCCCATGGATACCCAGTGTGCCCGTTCCTCTGGTAGCTGACATGTCATCGGTACTGTTGGCTGGCCCCCTCGATGTCAATCAATTTGATGTTATTTACGCAGGTGCACAAAAGAATATCGGTCCGGCGGGTTTGACCCTCGTCATTGTGCGCCGATCGCTGCTGTCACAGCTACGTGCCGATTGTCCTGCAAGTCTCAGTTGGCAATTGGCAGCCGAGAATCAATCAATGGCTAACACCCCGCCGACATTTGCGATTTATCTGGCGGGATTGGTATTTGAGTGGCTTGAGGGCTTAGGTGGGCTATCGGCTATTGAGACCCTGAATCAACGAAAAGCGACAAAGCTCTACGCGCTTATCGATAGCAGTGACTTTTACAGTAATCCCATCGAGCCCAGCGATCGGTCGATCATGAACATTCCGTTCACCTTGGCAGATCCGGCGCTCGATAATCGTTTTCTCGCGGAAGCTGAGCAGCAGAATCTGCTGAATCTCAAGGGCCATCGTTCGGTAGGCGGTATGCGAGCGAGCATTTACAACGCGGTGCCCGAGTCGTCAGTCGATGCGCTCTGTGCTTTCATGACAACCTTTGAACAGCGATACGGCTGACGGGTATGGCAACTGACGAACAATTAGCAGCGGTGCGCGCCGACATCGATCGCATCGACAAAGCACTGCTGGAGCTTATTAGCGAGCGGGCGCGATGCGCCCAGACGGTGGCCGAGATCAAGCTGGCAGCCCAGCAAAGGGACGGATTGCCGGGTCAAACCGATAGTCCATTGTTTTACCGGCCCGAGCGGGAAGCGCAGGTGCTGCGCGCGATACAAGAGCGCAACCCGGGACCTTTGCCCGACGATCAGGTGGCACGGATTTTCAGGGAAATTATGTCCAGCTGCCTGGCGCTCGAGCAGCCCTTGAGTGTTGCTTATCTTGGCCCGCCGGGCACCTATACTCAGGCTGCTGCGCTTAAGCATTTTGGCCAATCGGCGGTGCCGAGTGCGCATCCGTCGATTCGCGCGGTTTTCCGGCAGGTTGAGGACCGCCATTGCGATTTTGGAGTCGTACCCGTCGAGAACTCCACTGAAGGTATGGTGGGACAAACCCTCGATAGTTTTTTGGAGTCACCCCTACAGATTGTCGGAGAAGTAGAGTTACCGGTTGTTCACCATTTGCTGGCTGCAGCCGACACTCAGCCGGACGCTATCACGCGCATTTATGGTCATGAACAGGCTTTGGCCCAATGTCGTGGCTGGCTGGATACCCACTATCCCACAACACCCCGTGAAGCTTGCTCAAGTAATGGCGAGGCGGCGCGAAAGGCACAAGAGGCGGTAGGGGTTGCCGCGATTGCCGGCGACCTTGCCGCCGAAACCTATGGTCTGACAAAGGTGGCCGAGGCCATTCAGGATATTGCCAGTAATACCACGCGCTTTTTGGTGCTGGGCCGCGACTCTGTTCCCCGTAGCGGTATGGATAAGACATCCATACTTGTGGCCGCAAGGAATAAGCCCGGGGCGTTACTGAGTTTGCTGAGACCCTTCGAGGAGAGCGGGGTCAGCTTGACGCGCATCGACTCCCGACCCTCGAAAACAGAGAAATGGACCTACGTGTTCTACATTGAGTGTGAGGGCCATGTCATGGATGACGTTATCGCGGCCATTATGGCCGAGCTGGAAGAGCACTCCATTATGTTAAAGCGTCTCGGGTCTTATCCCCGCGCACCCATCTGAGGGCCTTGGGTTGATGACGGTCTCTTTCACCGGTCAGCGAATCGCTCTTTTGGGCCTGGGCCTGATATCAGGATCCCTGGCCCGTTCGCTCAAAGCGCAGGGTTGGCCGGGTCATATCACCGCCTGGGGACCCCGTGCACCCAGCCTTGAAATGGGTCAACAGCTTGGGGTTATCGATAGTTGGAGTTTAGATCTCGAGAGAGTCATCCAAGACGCGGATATGATCGTTGTGGGAGCGCCGCCGATTGCCACCGGCGATCTGTTAGCAGAGTTATTGCCGCGTCTTCAGTCCTCGTCTCAGCGACCTGTTATTACTGATCTTGCCAGTATCAAAGGGTGGGTAATCGATCGCGCAAGCTGTGATTATG
The DNA here is from genome assembly GCA_913057135.1 of uncultured Halieaceae bacterium. Classification (GTDB taxonomy): domain Bacteria; phylum Pseudomonadota; class Gammaproteobacteria; order Pseudomonadales; family Halieaceae; genus Luminiphilus. The sequence goes on along the minus strand of CAJXNM010000014.1, from coordinate 5,127 downwards.
AGGGCTATGTACCCGGGCATCCTATTGCGGGTTCCGAAGACAGTGGTGTGAGGGCAGCCAACGCGGATCTCTTTAGGGGGCGGGAGATTATCCTCACCCCCACCGAACACACTGACCCCAGTGCCACCGCCCAGGTCGAAGCGATGTGGCAGCTAACCGGGGCTCGAGTGAGCCATTTAACGGTCAGCGATCACGATGCTGCATTGGCTGCCAGTAGCCACTCACCGCACATGGTGGCTTATGCGCTAACAATGGCATTGGCCGATAATCCTCTGGCCCCGTTTCAGCACGGCGGTGGTGCCTTGCGAGATATGACGCGTATAGCCGGCTCAGATCCGGTTATGTGGCGGGATATTGCGGTCACCAATCAGCGTGCTTTGCTCGATGCGCTTAACGATGTTGAGGCTGAGTTGACGCGCTTGAAAACCCTGATCAAAAACGCTGATGGTGCCGCTATGGAGCGGTACTTCCAGCGCTGCCGGGAGGTGCGTCGAGCCAATGACACTGTGCTCAACCCTCTCACAGAAATCCATTCAGACTCAGAGATCGGATCGCAACCGGTTGCTGCCAAGGAGACATCGCGGTCATGAAATTTTGCGTACAGCCGGGCGGTAGCCTGACCGGGACTTTGCGGGTGCCCGGCGATAAATCCATGTCCCATCGCTCAGTGATGTTGGGCAGCCTGGCAGAGGGGGTAACGAAGGTCAGCGGTTTTCTCGAGGGTGATGATGCGTTGGCCACGGTCGCAGCCTTTCGCGCGATGGGGGTGACGATTGATGGCCCCGATCAAGGTTGTTTAACTATTCATGGGGTAGGGCTTGCGGGATTGCAGGCGCCCAGCGCCGTGCTCGATATGGGCAATTCTGGTACGTCAATGCGTCTGCTTAGCGGTATTCTCGCCGGTCAGTCCTTTGACAGCGTCCTTACCGGTGATGCGTCCTTACTGCGTCGTCCGATGGGTCGTGTCATCACTCCTCTTGCTCGCATGGGTGCGTCGATCGACTCACAGGATAAGGGTTTACCGCCTTTGTCGGTGCGCGGTGGATCTGCGCTTCAAGGGATCCATTACGATCTGCCTATGGCCAGTGCCCAGGTGAAATCCTGTGTTCTGTTGGCGGGCTTGTTCGCCACGGGTCGAACATCAGTGACTGAGCCCGCACCCACCCGGGATCACACCGAGCGTATGCTGCGAGGGTTTGGTTATGCCGTAGAAAATAACAACGGCGTTATTGGTCTTGAGGGCGGTGGCAGCCTTCGGGGTACAGATATCGATATTCCGGCCGATATTTCCTCTGCGGCCTTCTTCTTGGTGGGTGCCAGTATTGCGCCCGGCTCTGACTTGCTACTGCAGCACGTGGGCATGAATCCAACCCGCACAGGTGTGTTAACCATTTTGCAGCTCATGGGCGCGGATATCACTGTGCTCAACGAGCGGGAAGTCGGTGGTGAGCCTGTGGCCGATTTGCGCGTGCGATCGGCGCCGCTGCGCGGTATTGATATTCCGCAAGAAGAAGTGCCGCTGGCGATTGATGAATTCCCCGCACTATTTATCGCCGCAGCCTGTGCCGAAGGCACCACAATTCTAAGTGGTGCTGAAGAGCTTCGCGTCAAGGAAAGTGATCGGATTGCCAGTATGGCTGCAGGCTTGACGACCTTGGGTATTAACAACGAAGTGCGCCCTGACGGCATCGTGATTCACGGTGGCGAATTGGGGGCAGGTTCTGTTGAGACCTTTCACGATCATCGTATTGCAATGAGTTTTGCCATGGCGGCCCTGCGCGCTCGTGGTCCCATCGACATTCTCGATTGTGACCATGTGGCAACGTCCTTCCCCGGCTTTGCCAATCTAGCATCCGAGGCCGGCTTGGGTTTAGAGGTGATACCGACTGCGACCTCAGGTACACGCTGATGGTGCCAGTCATCTGTATCGACGGGCCCAGTGGTGCCGGTAAAGGCACCATTGCGAAGCGACTGGCCGAGCATTTGGGCTGGCACTTACTGGATAGTGGTGCGCTCTATCGAGTTTTGGGTCACGCCTGCTTGTTGGCAGGCATCCCCTGGGATGACGAGCCTGCGGTGACTGAGATGGCAACAAACCTTGATGTGTCTTTTCGGCCGGGTTCAGAGGGCGTCGATGTGTTGCTTGCGGGACAGGACGTGACCCGTGCAGTGCGTTCCGAAGAGGGCGGCCATGGTGCATCGGCGGTCGCCGTTATTCCCGATGTCAGGGCCGCACTACTCGAGCGACAACGGCAGCTGGCGCTAGCGCCGGGTTTGGTCGCCGATGGCCGCGATATGGGTAGCGTGGTATTTGTCGACGCACCGTTAAAAATTTTTCTGTCGGCCTCTCCGGAGGCGCGTGCACAGCGCCGATATTCACAGTTGCTCGCCCGAGGCGAAAGTGTTAGCCTGCCGCGCCTTCTTGAAGCCATCAAGGAGCGGGATGCCCGCGACGCCAATCGCGATGCGTCACCGCTCGTCGCCGCGGAGGACGCCGTCACCATCGACAGCACTGAGCTGTCTGTAGATGCAGTCTTCAACCGTGTGCTCGACCTTGTTGCTACGAGGGGATTGGGAACGCGGGCTTCCGGCTAACGGCCAGACTCCACGGAACACCGCTCTTTTGACATGACCCGGTTTGGTCTGGAAACCGGTGGCAGCAATTGCTGCCCAACCAATAGGTATATTGAATGAGCGAATCCTTCGCCGAACTGTTTGAAGAAAGCCTCAAAACCGTCGATATGGAACCCGGTGCCATCGTCACGGGCGTGGTCATTGACATCGACAACGAGTGGGTAACCGTACACGCTGGCTTGAAGTCAGAGGGTGTAATCCCACTGGATCAATTTACCAACGCCAGCGGTGAATGCACCCTGAGCATTGGTGACGAGGTTCAGGTAGCACTAGAGACCGTAGAAGACGGCTTTGGTGAAACCAAACTTTCCCGAGAGAAAGCGAAGCGCGCCGAGGCTTGGAAACGCCTTGAAGCTGCGCACGTCGCCGATGAAGTGGTCAACGGTATCATCAACGGTAAAGTCAAAGGCGGCTTCACCGTCGATATCGACTCTATCCGTGCTTTCTTACCGGGCTCACTCATTGATGTACGCCCGGTGCGCGAAACCACGCACCTCGAAGGTAAAGATCTCGAATTTAAGGTGATCAAGCTAGACCAGAAGCGCAACAACGTCGTGGTATCACGTCGTGCGGTGATGGAGGCGGCCAACAGTGCAGAGCGTGAAGAACTGCTCGCCAACCTGCAAGAAGGTATGGCTGTAAAAGGTGTCGTCAAGAACCTTACCGATTACGGTGCATTTGTGGACCTCGGTGGTGTCGACGGTCTGCTGCACATCACCGACATGGCTTGGAAGCGCATCAAGCACCCAAGCGAGATTGTCGAAGTCGGTCAAGAAATGGATGTCAAAATCCTCAAGTTCGACCGCGAGCGCAACCGTGTATCACTCGGTCTCAAGCAGTTGGGTGAGGATCCATGGGTCGAAATTACTAATCGTTACCCCGAGGGTAGCCGCGTTAAGGCGCGCGTTACCAATCTCACCGATTACGGTTGTTTCGCCGAGATTGAAGAGGGTGTCGAGGGTCTGGTACACGTCTCAGAGATGGATTGGACCAACAAAAACGTACACCCATCCAAAATCGTGCAGCTGGGCGATGAGGTAGAGGTCATGGTGCTGGATATCGACGAAGATCGTCGTCGTATCTCCTTGGGTATCAAGCAGTGCACCCAGAACCCGTGGGATGCCTTTGCCGCTGACCATGCCAAGGGCGATCGTATTTCAGGCACCATTAAGTCCATCACCGATTTTGGTATCTTCATCGGCTTGAACGGCAACATCGATGGTCTTGTCCACCTCAGCGATATCAGCTGGAACGAAGTCGGTGAAGAGGCTGTGCGCAATTACAAGAAGGGCGATGAAATCGAAACCGTGATTTTATCGATTGACCCCGAGCGCGAGCGCATCTCTTTGGGTATCAAGCAGATGGAAGAAGATGCGTTCTCGCTGTACACCAGCGACAACGATCGTGGTGCTATCGTGACCGGTGAGATCATCGAAGTTGACGCCAAAGGTGCCTTGGTCAAACTGGCTGAAGAGGTCGAAGGTTACATCAAGGTCGCCGATATCAGCCGTGATCGCACTGAGGATGCGCGATCAGTCCTCAGCGTTGGCGAGTCAGTCGAAGCTAAGATTGTGAACGTTGACCGTAAGAATCGCTCTTTGGGTCTGTCGATCAAAGCGAAAGATATGGAAGACGAGAAGGAAGCGGTTGCATCGCTGAAACAGCAAGATGAAGCCGCATCACCAGGCACGATTGGTGACTTGATCAAGGCTCAGATGGAAAATAACTGAGCTTAGATCTAGCGTTAACAAAAGCCGGCCACAGTGCCGGCTTTTTTATTGTCAGCCACTATTGACAGCCACTATCGTACGTAGGTGCCATCTCTGTGGCCCCCTGATGCTTTGTGGTCCCATGCTGGCTGATAAAACTCTTTTTAAATTAGTAACTTGCCTTCATAGCGCTGGCCGTAGACAATAGCGTCTGAGCAACTAAGAATCCCATTATGACGCGCAGCGAAATTATTGAGCTGATTGCCTCTCAGCAAAGTCAACTGAGTGCCAAAGACGTCGAGTTGGCGGTCAAGGTGATGATCGAGCATATGACCGAGTGTCTGGCTGAGGGCGATCGTATTGAAATTCGTGGGTTTGGCAGTTTTTCCCTGCATTACCGCGAGCCACGTAAAGGGCGCAATCCCAAAACCGGTGACACCGTACAGCTTGAGGGTAAGTACGTTCCCCATTTCAAGCCCGGCAAAGAATTGCGTGAGCGGGTTAACCGGTCGTTAAAGGCAGGCTTCTAGCGGTGGCACTGCTGGGAAAATTGCTTGGAGTCGGCATCGTCGTTGTCGCTATTGTCGCCGGAGCATTGTTTGCACTGCAAAATACCCAGCCCCTCGCTGTCGATCTCTTAGTGACGACGTTGCCCGAGCGCAGTTCGGGTCTTTGGTTGCTCTGCAGTTTAGGCTTGGGGATTTTTCTGGGGCTGGCCGCAGGAACCACCATAATTCTCAACCAGCGCGCTCGTTTGGCGGCGGTTCGTCGACATCGGGATCGA